>NZ_CP139972.1:7725345-8073556 GCF_034424315.1 Chitinophaga sancti | reverse complement strand
TATCTTCTTCATATGGGAAGTCGAACTTACCCTCGCCATGTGATACCCACACGCCTAAAGTACTACCCGCAAGGTTGGAGAGTAATACGGATTTATTCTCCTGCACAGTTACTGATGTAAAGATGCTCTCGTGTTTATGGCTATCATTATGCAGCATGCGCGGCTTTTCGCCATGATCCAGGTTGATTAAACCCAGCTCTACAAACAGCTGACAACCGTTACAGATGCCCACTGAGAGGGTATCTTTACGATCAAAGAATTTCTCAATCGCTTCTTTCGCCTTCGGATTATAGAGGAATGCACCTGCCCATCCTTTAGCAGAACCCAACACATCAGAATTGGAAAAACCACCTACTGCACCTAAGAACTGGATATCTTCCAGGGTTTCACGGCCTGAAATGAGATCAGTCATATGCACATCCTTTACATCAAACCCGGCAAGATAAAGGGCATTCGCCAATTCTCTCTCGGAATTACTACCCTTCTCACGCAATACTGCCGCCTTGATCCGCGGTTTTGTTCTATCTATCGCAGGTTTCTTCCCGGTAAATCCGGCAGGGAAAGTAAATTTCAGTGGCTGGTTCTTATAATTATCAAAACGCTCTTTTGCTTTTACTGCACCAGATTGTTTTTGATCCAACAGGTAGGAAGTCTTCGTCCATACATCACGCAGGTGATCAATGTCAAATTGATAGTTACCTGTTGCATGTTTTACGGTTAATGCCGCCGCTGCGCTTACTTCACCTATCTTATGATAAGCAATACCTGCTTTTGCCAGCTCCGCTTCTACTGAAGCAGCAGCCTGGAATACGACTCCATTATTTTCAGCAAATAAGATTTCAATGATATCCTGCTCTCCTAATCCGCTCAGGTCAATATTTGCACCCAGGTCACGGTCTGCAAAACAAAGCTCCAGCAGAGTAACAATCAGACCACCACTACCGATGTCATGACCTGCCTGTATTTTGCCCGATTTGATCAGCTGCTGCAGGGTGTCAAATGCCTGCTTAAAGAAAGCAGCGTTCAATATATCAGGTGTCTGGTCTCCGATCTTGTTGACGATCTGCGCAAAAGAGGATCCTCCTAATTTATATTTATCTCCTGAAAGATTGATGTAATAGATGCTGCCACCGTTCTTATGCAGTACCGGTTCCACGACAGCCTTAATATCATCGCAATGACCGGTAGCTGAAATGATCACCGTACCTGGAGCAATCACTTCCTTATCAGGATATTTCTGCTTCATTGACAAGGAATCCTTGCCTGTCGGAATATTGATGCCTAATGCGATAGCAAAATCAGAACAAGCTACCACCGCTTCGTACAATCTTGCATCTTCCCCCTCATTCTTACATGGCCACATCCAGTTGGCAGACAATGATACACTGGTAATACCATCCTTCAGCGGCGCCCAAACGATGTTGGACAATGCCTCTGCAATCGCATTACGGCTCCCCGCTGCAGGACTGATCAGTGCTGACAGCGGCGCATGCCCAATTGAGGTGGCAATACCGTGCTGACCCTGAAAATCGAGGGCCATTACCCCACAGTTGTTCAATGGCAATTGCAGCGGGCCTGCGCATTGCTGTTTAGCCACACGGCCACTTACACAACGGTCCACCTTATTCACCAGCCAGTCTTTACTCGCTACTGCTTCCAGCTGTAATACCTGCTCCAGGTATTGCTGTAATTGTTTTACATCGTAGGTAACCGGCTGGTATTTGCGGGTGATAGTTTTATCGCGCATGTATACTTTCGGGGAACTGCCAAACATGTCAGCCATGTTCAGGTCCATTGGCTTCAGCCCTGTGGTGGCAGACTTAAAGGTAAAACGGTGGTCGCCGGTTACCTCTCCTACCACATACATCGGGGAACGTTCACGAGCAGCAATACGCTGCATGGTTTCAATGCTCTCCTGGCCAATCACGATCCCCATCCGTTCCTGGGATTCGTTGCCGATAATTTCCTTTGCAGAAAGGGTCGGATCCCCTACCGGCAGTTTATCAAGGTCGATCAGGCCACCGGTTTCTTCCACCAGTTCTGACAGGCAGTTCAGGTGTCCACCGGCACCATGGTCGTGTATAGATATAATTGTATTATGATCACTTTCTACCAGGCCACGCACCACATTCGCTACACGTTTCTGCATTTCCGGGTTGGAGCGCTGTACGGCGTTCAACTCAATGGCAGAATCAAAAACCCCGGTGTCTGCAGATGAAACAGCAGCACCGCCCATCCCGATACGGTAGTTGTCACCACCCAGGATCACCACCTTGTCATTCACAGATGGCTTATGCTTAGCAGCCTGACTAGCCTTGGCATAACCAATACCACCTGCCTGCATAATAACTTTATCGTAACCCAGGGTCACCGCATTCTCTTCGTGCTCAAAAGTGAACAGGGAACCCGTGATCAGGGGCTGTCCAAATTTATTCCCAAAATCAGAAGCACCGTTTGATGCTTTGATCAGGATATCTACAGGCGCCTGGTACAGCCATTTACGTTCTGCCACGTGTTTTTCCCAGTCCCTGTCCTGGGTAAGACGGGAAAGCGCTGTCATATATACTGCTGTTCCGGCCAATGGAATAGAGCCCTGACCACCTGCCAGCCTATCCCTGATCTCCCCGCCGGCACCGGTAGCAGCCCCGTTAAAAGGTTCTACGGTAGTCGGGAAGTTATGTGTCTCCGCTTTCAGTGAAATGACTGATTCGAATTCCTTTACTTCATAGAAATCAGGCACATCCGGACGTTTTGGGGCAAATTGCTGCACCATCGGGCCTTTCACAAAAGCCACGTTGTCCTTATAGGCAGATACGATACTGTTTGGATTGGTTTCGGATGTTTTACGGATGAGTTTAAACAGGGACAATGGCTGTTCCTGCCCATCAATCACAAATTTTCCGTTAAATATTTTATGACGGCAGTGCTCAGAGTTGACCTGGGAAAAACCAAATACTTCCGAATCGGTCAGTTTACGCCCCATTTTTTGAGACAGCTTATTTAGATATTCAACTTCTTCCTCGCTTAATGACAAGCCCTCCTTACGGTTATAGGCAGCGATATCCTCAATCTCGATAATAGGTTCGGGTACAATGCTGATAGTGAAGATATCCTGGTTCAGTTCCGCATATTTCTGAGACAGCATCGGGTCAAAACCGGTAAAGTTAGCAGCTACCTTGTTGTAGGTTTCAATACGTACGATCCCCTGTATATCCATATTCTGGGTGATCTCCACCGCATTCGTACTCCAGGGTGTTACCATCGCCGCACGAGGGCCTACATAATAATCCTTCAGTACTTTTTCCTGGTGTAGTTGTGCATTTCCAAACAACCAACTTAGTTTTGAAATATCCAACGCTGTTAAATCCTGTGATTTCTGTACTGCAAAAACAGTGTGTAACTTATCCGAAAAAAAATAGATCATGCCTGGTAATTATTCGCCAAAATTATAGCAATAACAAAACAAATTATTTTTTTCTTTAGACGGAAGAAACCTTATCCATGTCGGGGCTGAAGTGAAAACAAAAGACATAACACCCTGAAAAAGGCGTCCTGTATACAGAAGGGCGTTTAAGGAATATTGGGCAGTTAGCAGGGCAGCAGACGAACACCCCGACCAGCTATCTGGTTGGACCACTGAGCTTGAAAAATCATTCCTAATTGATTATCAATAAATTATACTGTCATTAGCGCTTCCTATCCTAAAACAGGATAACTGCCAAAAGTGATTGTAGTTATGAACCTTTTAAATACTTATCCGGTAATATTTTCCGGTTGAATAAATCCCCAGAGGCAAGCCCTATTGCATCCTACTCAAATTAGACACAAATATGATAAAATTAACAACTTTTTAACAACTAGCTAAAAGAACCAGGTATGGTGAGCAGTTTATACCCGCTAATCTGAGAACATGCTGCTTACCCGGATTTAAAGTGCCATTGTCATTTATTTAACCACTCCTTCATTCATAAGAAAGGCATAGCGTTTCTTAATATTCTCCCGGACCGGACCTGTAGAGGGAACCGGATTCTTTAGCAACTCGACTAACAAAGCGTCCATGCCATCATTTGAAATATGAATTTTAAGGAACATTGATTTGGAGACAATATTGTGTTTAAATGCATTTCTATAAGCAACTGTAAGGTAATAGGCATTCAAGGTGCCATCTCCTGGAGGCTAAACCGGAAGATGCCTGTCTTTAAGATAGCCGTGCATAGTAACAAATTCAGCCGACCCAGACAGATCTTTTATTAAACGAAGTAGCCGTTCGCAAAGCCACTTGCCACTCCCCCTTTTTGTGTAATTAGGAATATCGAACCTGTTGATATCCGTAAATTCCCAGGGATGCATATACAAACATACATAACCGTCATGTGCAAGCGTCTGCAAGACCAACTGTTTAAAATAATAATAAGGGAAATTCTTAAACGTTAACCAGAATAAAGGAATACGGAAATTAGGGGATACACTTGTCGGAATACGTATCATATTATCTGCTGTAAAAATTGTTCGGGGCTTGTCAATATTATTATACCGTCCCGGAATCCAGGTAGGATTTATTGAGGAGTCATATTTATAACCTGCCTGCTTAACGTCCTTCATATCCACGTGCATCATCCTGGGCATACGCAAACCATACACCGGACGACCCGTAATCCTTTCCAGTATAATGCGGCTTTCAATCAAATCATAGTTTCTAAAATTACTATGAGATAGGGTATGTGAGGCAATTTCGTGTTCTTCCGCCATCTTCCTCATTGCCTCCGGATAATGGCTGGCAAAAGTTGCAGTAGTGAAAAACGTTGCAGGAACTTTAGCAAAATTGATGACCTCCATAACTGCCTGCAAGCCTTTCCATCCTTCTGTGAGTTGTTCCTGCAGGGTAATACTACAATCATACTCAATAGGCATATCAAATTCTTCTACATCAAATGAAAGTAAAATATAACGGCTGTTTTCAGTCATATAAAATTGGCAATTTTAGTTAAACTTGATTCCTTTATAATATATACAGGCCTTTTCTTGACTTCATTGGTAACTTTACCTAAATACATGCCGATGATGCCCAATAGCATCAGTTGAAGGCCACTAAAAAAAGAAACTGTCACGATCAGGGATGTCCAGCCTGGTTGCGCTTCACCTGCAAAATAGCTGTATAAGGCATACGGAATGTAAAGTGAGGACATCAGTGAAATCAGGATTCCAGGGTATATCGCTACATATAGCGGTCTGATACTAAAAGAGGTTATTCCTCTTACCGCTAATTGCACCATTTTCTTAAAGCTGTACTTAGAACTGCCGAAAGATCTTTCATCGGCCTGGTATACAACATGAGTCTGTGAAAAACCAATCCAACTTACCAATCCTCTGAAAAACGGATCGTGTTCATTTAATGAACAGATGACGTCCAGCGCTTTTCGGCTGACTAACCTAAAATCAGCACTTCCTGCCCTGATCTCAAACTCACTGAGATGATTTATTAACTTATAAAAAAGCCTGGAGCTCTTTCTTTTGAAATAGCTCAGTTTTTTATCTTCCAGTCGAACCGTGTTTACAATATCATACCCTTCTTCCCATTGTTTAAGGAGTAAAGGTAAAACGGAGGCAGGATGCTGCATGTCTCCATCCATAGAGATAACACAGTCACCATCTGCCATATCTAATCCAGCCTTCAGGGCCGCCTGATGACCAAAATTTCTCGAAAGAGAAACATATTCAACCCTGTCATCAAATTGGGAAACCTTTGCCAGGATACCTGGTGTACCATCCGAACTACCATCATCGACGTAAAGGATATTGTATTTATAATGAAGGCCTGCAAAAATTTTGTGTATTGCATTTTTTAAAACATAAATATTATCCCGCTCATTATATATAGGAATTACGATCGTAACACTTTTCAAAGTCATAAGGCAGCAATTTGAAGGGTATATTTAAATTGGACTTCATATAAAAGCCTTAACCATACAATAAAGCAGGGTAAAGCTTTCAGGGCGTAAGAACGAATGAAATGATTTAAAGGAGGAGGACACAGATCTGTAGGTGAGATAATGCTAACGATAAACACAAATACCATTAAGGCTATCATCCATCTTTCAACCGGGTACTGAATTACAAACCAAATTAAAACACCGGTGATGGCTATAATATAGGTAACAGATTCCGCCGATGAACTGAATATTACAATCGAAATTAAAGCCAGGGCAAGGTACCGGAGCTTAAATCCATTATCTCCATATTTAGAAACATCGAGAAGCGGAATGCAATACAGGATCATGGCCGGCACCAATATAAATCCATCGGATATGCTCCTGCATTGTGAAATACGCCTGATTATTCCGGTCACTGAAATATCTTGTTGCCCAAATGTTACAGACTGTAAGGCGTTCTGACTATCTTTTTCCTGTAAACTATACATCCAGTCAAGGTAGCTTTGCGTAATAAAGCCTGGAGAAGAAAAAAGCATCGGCAAACAAAACAAAACAAGCATCCATATCAAAAACCAAATAGTAAATTTCCCCTTATGCTTGCTGAACAGGAAAAAAGTTATGCCAGCTATTCCATACAATTTACATAAGAAACCAGCGACGATAAAAAAGCTTGCCCAGATATCCTTTTCCTCTTCCACGAATACGAATGACAGGATTATCCAGGAAGCTACCATTGGATTAAATTGAACATGATGGATAGAGGACATGAGTTCAATAGCACCTATAAGTAATATTGTCAGAAAATATTTCCTGGGAAATTTTAGTCGCCTGATGGCATAAAATAAAATGGCAGCATTTACTAATGCCCAGAGAATAACGCCCATGGAATCCGGAAGCATAGCAAATGGGGCTATTACAATACCAAATAATGGTCCATAATGGTTTGTATCATTATACACTTGCGGATAAGCAACGTACAAATTCTTCTGCTCAAGCGTATGAATAAATACATACTTAAATATGTGATAATTATTGATTGAATGACGCGATAATTCCAGCACAACTGCCAGTGTTGCCAACAAAAACCAAAGGAAAACAGGAAAAGGGATGCTTAACCTGGAAGTTAAGGGGATTTTAATGTTTAGTATGGACATAAGTAAGGCAATTTCTCGGTCAATGACAAAGTTATTCTGCACACAAATTTGTATAGGCTAATTATAATATATACTTAAATCATGCTGAAGTGCCATTTTGGGTTACTGAATCGCCATTTTGGGTTAATGAGTCGTCGAAATCGAAAAACGAAACACAAAGTGGCCGCCAGAAGAAGCGCTAATGCAGGCTTTAATGCTATTCGCAATGTATTAATGGCATTATACGGGGTTAAACAGTTTGCCGGAAAGATTACCTGCTTCACTTCAAAATGGGATTTTGGTTATTCATTTTAAAAGTTTTCCGCTTCAACTCAAAACATCCAATCCGGGGTTTAAATTATTCGATATTTGGAAAAAAAATGACAAAATCGAATCGGTGGGTAATTCTTTTATTTCCGGCTATAATGTTCATGATTGTCGGGTTATATTATAAGTTTCAGTACAAAAAGGATATGAAAAGGTTGGAAACTAAGGCAAATAAAGTTCTTATTTTACAACTACCGGAAAAAACCAGGGATAGTGTAGTTATTACCATTAAATCTATAAAGAATTGAGATTGCTAAAAACACCAGTTGATGAAATGAAATGGGATTCTCCCGGAAAAATATTTAAATACCTTTTAGTTTGTATTTGGATTGTGCTTTCATTATCGTTGATATTATATGGAAAGCCTGCAGAAATAAAATCTGATGGTTGTGTTTATAAGCCTGATAATGTAAAATGATCGTATAAATCTATAGCGAACCTGTTGGTTCAAACTGTTTCCTCAAAGTGATTCAATTTCTATATTATAAGGGCCTAAAAGCAATCCCACCTCTTTTGTCCGACCCAATGCATCATATTGAGTATAACTATACTTGTTTTCTCCTATTTGTTTTGCATTCTGGGAATAAACTAGTCTACCTAAGCGATCGTACCAGTAATTTGAAATGCCATCACATCTGCAATATCAGGCCCGGCAAGACTACCAGGCCCTTTCACCTCTCGTTGATTGACGAACTCCACTCTGGAAACTTCCCTCACAAACACTATCCCGCCTTTCCCCTAATGCCGTTTATCAGGCGAGCTATCCACATATAAAACCCGGTTAAACATCTCCCGCATCCTGCTACGAATATGCTCCCCATATCTCTCTCCCAGCTCCTCACTGTACAATTTCGTAGTCACATGCGTTATCATTCGCCGCGATATAAAATAATTATACCTGGATAAGAGCACTTCTCTCATCACATTCACACTTTTACCATAATGATGCCCATCCGGCTCCAAGCCCAAATCATCAAAGCAATACACACGAGGATGCCCGGTTGAATAAAAAGACTTTTTTGTAAATTGGATAATCGCCTCATACGCTCTCGTGTCAAAATCTAATACCACCTCATTGCTTGAACGAAACTCCAGCCGGTCCTTTGCCGCACAAAAATTACTCATGATCTTCATGATCGCAGTTTTGCCACAACCCGTTGGCCCCATCAGCAGGATGCCCTTTTTCAGATCCAGTCCTTCCGCTTCCGCTACAGTCTTGTCTTTCAGGAAATAGGCTAACAGCCTGGTAATAACCGGCTTGTCAACATCATCGATTATAAAATCACGCCCAAACATATCTTTCCCCTGTTTTGAGACATACTGTAGCAGAAAATGATAATCATAAGGGGTCGCTATAGGACCTTGTGACATTGGTGTGAGATTTTCCTGATTTCCCATTTTTATTTGGTTTTATATTCTCTGACCATTTAGCCGCCGCGGCCTCCCAATCCATTATCGGCTGCCCACTGAGGGTCCAGCTGATCGCCTCATAGTGATAAAAAAACCGCCGTGCCTCCTTGGATGTTACTTCTCTTTGCGCAAACCATTCCAGGACGACCTCTATTGTTGGCTTTTCTTTTTTTGAAATGAATAGATCATTTCTTTTTGCGGGTGCCTGTTTACCCCCTGTTTTAAAGATTATTTGTTTGTTTAAATAATTGTGTCGCAATTCTGCGACTGTACCTGTATCAGTTTCTATACCTGTATGGGTATCAGTTCTGAGATCTGTACCTGTATCAGTTTCAATACCTGTATGGGTATCAGTTCTGAGATCTGTACCTGTATCAGTTTTAGTACCTGTATGGGTATCAGTTTTAGTACCTGCACGTATATCAGTTTCGGCACTGGCAGGCATATCAATTCCAACACCTCTATGCATATCACCTCCACCGTCTGTATGTATATCGCTTCCAATATCTGCACGTATCTCTCTTCCTCCACCTCTACGCATATCACTTTCCCCACTTACACGCATATTACTTCCACCACCACACATATCACTTTCTCCATCTCTATGAACATCAACTCCGCGCCTATCAACTCCAACAACTGCATGTATCACACCTTCACCACCCATATCACTTCCAACATCTCCGCCCATATCCCCTACCGCCAATCCCCCCTTTCTCCCCCCCTCCTCCGCAAACCCCACCATACTCACAGTGCAGGGAATATATGGACGGCCAGAAGGATAATAAATAATATACCCACACTTATGCAACCATTTCAAACAATGCGTATACGTATTTGCAGATCCAATTTTACAAGACCTCATCACCTGCTCGCGCTTGATCGGGAAACGATGCCGGAACCGATAAGCATTCCAGGTAATAAAAAGTGTCATGTACAAACTGATATGATTGGGCCGCAACCGTGTATCATTCGCAACGCATTTCCAGAACGAATTGAGGTGATGAATGTAATTGATATGCGCACCCTCATTCCCTAAATAAGCATTACCTAAACGTTGCACCTGTTCTCCCAACACTGCTTTCTCCCGCTGTTCCCCCAACACCGCTCTCTCACGCTGTTCTGCCAACATCGCTGTCTTCACATGATGTAATTCCTCAGAAGATAATGTTGTAATCATGATATCTTTCCGTTTTCAAATGAAGGATCCATTACCGCTGCCCCCTCCTCTTCAATATTGAACAGACGAATAAAAGAAAGCAATACGCGACCGATAGGTTCCGGAACAGCCGGAAGATTGTGCATATATCTTAGCAGATTTTCTGCTGACAATTCCGCCCGGTCTTTCGTAGCAAAATGCCTGGCAACGAACTCCACTATTTCAATCTCACTGTCAGTCTGTATCATGCCATCTTTCATCAACAGCCCCAAAAGAACAGCCAGCTCCTTAACAGAAATATTCAACTTCACTTTACAGCCGCCCTCATACTGCAATAACACGGAGGAATAATTGATTTTATCCTCCAGGTAATCAATTTCATGCTCCAGCCAGTCAAGCATAAACACCTTTACTGAGCGTTGCCTGGAATCGTAATGAAAACCCGGCAGCTCCGATCGCTGGTAAATTATTTTCAAGCACCCTCTGGCCTGTAATAATTGTTGATAAGACGTTTCGCAGGCATAAATATTTTCCTTCAACACCCCTTTCATATACTCCAGGAATCCTTTGTTGTTAAAATTCATGCTGTATAAAACTTCTTCAGCAGCCTCCCTGCTTTTCCCGGTAATATTCAGCAGCTGTCCGCTCAGCTCTATCATATAACAGGTTCGATAAAGCGGCACATCAACCGTTCGCGCCACTTCCAGGATCGCACCAAGGACGATATCCCCGAACTCCATCCCGGAGAGGAGTTCTTCCAACAAGGGAATATTATCTGACAAGGCTGTACGTGCTGTTGATAATAAAGTTTCGGTAAAATCTGGTGTTTGTTTCATGGCATGTAGTTTTAATTCAGCTGCAAAGTTTTCATATCCCACTGAAGTATAAAGGGGTATCATAAGTCGAACTATCGCCCCTGAAACTCAATAGGGATATGGATAGTACCATAAGTGAGACTCCCTTTTTGTCAGAAAAAGCTTCCTTTTTATCAAAAAAAAGTTGCCCCCGGGAACGGAGGCAACGACATTTAACAACATGGGGTTCAAACATTCATTTCCAGGAAACATTACAACACAACATCCGCCACCGTTTCATTCGCCGGTAGATCTCTCGCAATCGCAGTAATCACACTACCTTTCAGCGCATCATTCAGCACGGTTGCCACATATACCCAGTCTAAGCCGTTAGCATGCATCGCCGCATCTCCCTGCTCGATCAGCACTCCCGCAGCATTCGTGACAGACACCTTCACACCGGCAACCCTGAAATCATCGATAGCCCTGACCGTTATCGTACTACCAATAGCACCGGTGTATAAAGCCGTCGTGATATTCCTGATTTCTGGCGCGATGAACGCATCCCTTACTGCCAGGTTATAGGCCGACTGGTCCTTTTTTGCTTTCACGGCCGCCGCCTTGTATAAAGCATAGATATCGGGCAACTTCAAAATGGATTTGGCATAGATAGTGCCCATTTTGAATCTGCTCTGGATATTGAGCTGCTTCTGCGTAGGGTCTACCGTGTTACCCCTGCGATGCTTTCCGATCTGGATGCTTCCAGACCTTTTCTTAGTGATGGTCAACTCTTTCCCAACTGTACCGGAAGTCTCCCTCCAGACCATCGCATTTGATTTTGCCATTGTTTTAATTTTTAAAAAGTGAGGAATGTATACAGTGGGATAAGAGGTGCCCCTCTCTCGTCCCAGGCACAGCCTGTATGATTGCAATAGTAAGAACGGAATGAACCGGTAAATAGAAAATCTGTTGGCGAATCGATAAATGGGGGTTGAACAATCGAAAATGGAGGGATGAAGATTAGAGGATCACCTTTATTCTTTCGAAAAAACGTGGCGCATAAGTCTTACCTAATGCAAGTTCTTTATCCAATATAAAAACTGTCTCCATGCTAAATTCCTTCACATAATCCATCCCCACTACATAAGACCTGTTTACCCTGCAAAAATGCGCTGCAGGCAATATTTCTTCTAACTGTGCAAGGGTGCTGTTCACCAGGTAAGCGACGGTTGGTGTGACTATCCTCACGCAACCGCCACAGGCTTCCAGCAATACCATCTCACGACTATTCACCTTCGTGAATAACCCATTGGTTTTCCGAATAAAAATATCTTCATGCATAATTGAAATCTATTTACTCCTCAGCCCTGTATTTCCAAAAACGATAGGCTAACCACTCGGGCCGCTGATCTTTGTAGTAAGCGCAAAACTCCGCCAGGGTCAATTTATAAGTTGACGGTTTACCCAGGGCATTCTTTGCGTCTTTTAGCAACCTGTAAGCAGTAGATGAAGAATCATCTATTATCACGGTTAGCGCTTTGGCTCTTAACACCTCGTGGAATAAATATGCATACTGGCCATCAGGAGTGAATTTCTCAAGATTGCCAAATTTTTCATATTTGTCATTGTTCAATTGCTGGTAATTTTATTCTTTATAATTGTAAGTTGGGGTGTATAAATTTAAGCATTGATTGGTTTGAGAATTCGATGTAAGCGACAGGAGATTATTTTCTTTGAATCATCCACCAAATGCCTGTTATAAAAGCGTTATCGAACATACAAATTTAAGCATTCATCATTCTATAAAATCAAAATAACCATGACAACAAAAAATAAAATATTCTCCTTAAATCCGCCCAAAAAACCAAACAAAAGAACCATAAACCCTGAATTCACCACTGCTATCCGAGCGGCAAAACTAATCCGGGTTTGCGCAGCATTCATGGCGCCTGACCGGCAGCGTTTTTACCGGCTTTCTAAATTCATCCTTCACCAGGTTATACAGGCAGATACCCATCACCCAATTGGTGAAAGGCAGGTTCTACATGAACACTTAAAAGTTTTTGAAAACTATGTGTTTGACCCGGATCATCCATTGGAAAAATACTTACCTGCCGACATCATCACCTCCATACAAAATAAAATAAGCATCTCCATCCCCCAGCCGACAATCAACTGGCCCGCACAATCTTTGTATTGTAAGATCTTCCTCCTGGGTGTCAGCATAGATTTTCAGGCGTTCACTGCAAACAGTGTGAGCCAAAGTACGGAGTGGCTTACGCGGGATACAGCGCCTATCCACCTGGAAACAGACAATACCGGTTCCCTGCTAATCGCTATAGGGATTGCATTTTCAAACAATAAGACCACTATTGCCACCTGCAAGGCGGTAAAAATTATCTGCGTCAATACTTGATCCTTTCAGGTGAACTTCCCTCACCGTCTCATCCTCAGCAAATTTATCACCACCAGTGGACACGTCAATTGTTCATCCCAGGCATACACACCACCATAACCAATCACTCCAACCGCACTTCTCTCACCGTCTCATTCCCCGGCAAATCCACCGCTACAATAACCACCTTCCCGCCTACCGGCAACACGCCCGCTTTATAATACCAATCCACACCATTACGACCTAATGCCGCCATCCCTCTTTCCTGTAACACGCCCTTCGCATCAAACACCTTTACCTGTACTTCCGCTACCCGAAATTCATCCTTCGCAGTTACCACCACCGTGGTATCCTCAAACACAATACCCTGCACCTCCGGCGACCTGTAAGCATCCTTTACCGCCATATTATACGCATTCTGCCCCGGACCCGCCTTTGACTTATAATAAGCCTTCAGCTCCGGATCTTCCAAAATCACCTTTGCATAAGCCGCCGCTATGCGCAACTTATACCTGGCTTCTAACTGTTTTTTTGACGGTTTATTTTTTGACGGACCACGCTTCTTCGCCATGATAATCTGCCCGTTCCTTTCGTAAATCGTAAGCTGACCGCCGAGGCTTCCCCGCACGAGTTGCAGCAAAATATTATCCTTCACAATAGCCATAACAAACAATTTTTGGGGTTATACTGCAAGGTAAAGATTTTCACCTGGAATATTATCCGACAACGACATTAAATCAGTACTTATTTGTTACTTTATGCCTACCTCAATATCCAGTTGATATAAAAGTACCCTTCACATATCCTTATGGTTATATGAAGGACTAAAACAAAGCCCCTTTTTCAATAAGGAATTAGCACAAATTGAATCCTGGGGCACCCAATAGATCACACCACTCCATTGTTCGTATTTTTATCATAAATCTTTCATTAATCCCATGTCTGTGTTATAACATTTCTCTCCAACAATAAATACTTTTACCCTTAATTCCAGCCATAGACTGGGGTTTCCTTATGCCATCAACATTGTCATGAATTTTAAAAACTACCTGTATTCATAAACCATTGGTTCTCTGATGATATCCTATACCATCCCTGACCCGTTTCCATATTTATAGTAGCACTTAGATGAAACAAATTTTATTGTTCCTATCCCTGCTATGCGCCGTTGCACAAAATGCAATTTCGCAGAGCAATCCAATAGTTCTGCTACCAGCTTACGATAGCGTACACACAGCAGCTTCTCCACAGGCAGGACGAATTCAAGCTCTACCTGCTGAAGAAACTGGAGAACCTGTTATCACCGGTTCAACTGCCCTTAAATTGTTAGTGCAAGTTGTAGTTTCACCGAATAAAAGGGAAACTTATGGCTTAACAAACATATCAAAACCATAGCATGAAAAGATTATTAGCAGCATTCCTTATCCTATTATTGTTTGCTTATTGTGGGTTTAGTAACAAGCATAAATCTTCAAATAGAAGTTTAAAGCTCTCGGATAATAACCAAGTTTCAAAAGACTACTATATCTTCCAAATAGATAGCCTAAATAATACCTACATTATATGCGCTAAAAATGGTGGTAATCAGTATAAAATTGTTACAACAAAAAAAAACTACACGTGTGATAATAAAATACAAATCGGAAATACTTATCATTTAAAAATTGAAGGCTTAATACATAAATTCATTCCAAGAGACGGTGTAATGCCTTTTGTTGGCTTATTAGCTGACTCCGCAACGTTTCTCGAATTTGAAGATGGTTTTGTAAAAGATTTCTATATAACCAAGGACTTAAGAGTATGTTTAAAATTCTGATGGGCTAAAATTAGGAAAGTACGAATCGATCAATTAGTTTGGATTTACCACAAAACAAACTATGAGAACGAAGTTCACATTATTGACCGATTCGCACTGGAAAAGTATAGAAAAAATATTAACGGACAAAAGAAAGCGTAAATATAGCCTTCGAACTATCTTCAATGCTATATTATGGATTTGCAGAACAGGTAGTCAATGGCGTAATCTAAGCAGTGATTTCCCTTACTGGCAGATAGTTTACTATTATTTCAATAAATGGAAAAAAGCAGGTGTGCTGGAACAGGTGATGTTAAAAATGGTTAGAAAAGAGCGGATAGATCAGGGGCGAAATTATGCACCATCTGTCAGTGCTATCGATAGCCAAAGTATAAAGAAAACTGGATTCGTAAGTATAGAAACCGGGATCGATGGCGGTAAGCATATCAATGGTCGAAAAAGGCATCTTGCTGTTGATAGCTTAGGATTACCAATTGCGATAAGTGTCAGCGGCGCAAATATTCATGACTCAATTGGCGGTTTTGATTTGCTGTGGAAAATTGAAAAGGTTAGTCATAGGATGAAACTGATTCGTACAGATAAAGCATACCAGGGAGAGTTTAGCGATATGGTTGAGAATTATTACAAATGGAAGATGGAAATAGCTCAGAAACCGCCGACAGTAAAGGGTTTTGTGCCACAGAAAGGTAGATGGCAGGTTGAACGATCATTCGCTTGGCTCAATAACTTCAGAAGATTGTCGAAGGATTATGAAAGGCTACCTGAATCATCTGTGGCTTTCATCCAGGTAGCATTCATTAGTATACTTCTAAAATAAGTAGAATTAGTTTTTAAACATACTCTAAGAGGTTTGTGTATTATCAATTAGTAGCTTTGGAAAATTTTGAAGGTGGTGCTGTGATATAGATACACTTAATGATTTACAAAAATAAAATATAATGAAATCCTTTTTGGGGTTCGTATATACCATCTTAATATTTTCTAATTTGGCTAAAGGTCAGGCACATGATACGCTTTCAGTTAGAATAATATGGATCAAAAATCTAAAAGAATTCACATTACTCGGTGCGGTAACTTCTTATGACATGAAAGTTGCCATGCATTTTATACCTGGGGATTCAAGGAATCCTTGTACCTGTATTTTTCCCAATTGGTATTGTTTGGAACATTTAGGGAACTGTCATCCAGAAGTTCTTTGAGCCCGGCCAAAACAGACCATCGCAATAGTCCTCATATGCACTGGTTTAGACCGTTATAAAGTATTTGCTCATGGACGTAAGTAGCTATAAGAGCACAGTGGCTGGTTTACAATAAGAAATTCGTCTTTGTGACTGCGGTAGAATTCTTCTATGAACACACGGTCTGCGTCGGTTTGTGATTCATCGCATCACAAAAATATAGCTAACAGTAGAGAATTCTTAAAAAAGGTATTAGACGACCTGGAATCCCTGGAAGAAAAATTTTTGAAGAATAGAATTAACGATGATACATATAACAGGTGGTTCTTAAAATTGAATACTGAACGCCTGCGGCTCAATAGTCTTATTGACAAATACTCCAGCTCCCAAAAGAACTATTGGGATCGATTTGAAGAAAACTTACCTAAGCTACAAAATGTATTTTCTCTATACCATGCAGCCAGTTTAGTGATGAAAAAGAACTTTATACGCCTGGTGTTCGACAGCTCCCTCTATTATGAGAAAACTATGTTTCGAACACCTTTTTTACACCCGCTTTTTGTTCATAACACATTGAAAATAAAACAAAAAGGGCTTCTGTATACAGAAGCCCTTTCAAAGGATATTCCCGTTAGGGTGGATGATGGGGTTCGAACCCACGACCCCCAGAACCACAATCTGGTGCTCTAACCAACTGAGCTACAACCACCATTTTCACACACCGTCTTTAACAGTGCGGGGCGCGAAAGTAAGAAGATTTTGAATACGAAAAAACTTTTATAAAGATTTTTTTGAAGTAACCTGTTTTTTACCGGTAAATACGCTTCTGATCTTTCAATTTCAACCAACCCACTTACTCAAACAATTTCACACTACAAAAGGAAACCATCTCACCTTAGGAGACACCTTTTCATTATTACGTTCAAGATCTAACTAATTCTTTTCCCGCTCACACATAACTATTCCACAACAAAAATAGAGAGCTCATAGAGATCAGCTTTAGCTAATTTGAACCTCTTTTTAATTGCTGGAATGTAATCACCTAACAATTAGAAAATATCACTTTATCCCCACAAAAAAAATTTCTCTTTATTAAACTTATTGATACCTTCAATCGCATGAAATACATCAGGGGAAATTAAAAAAACATCCTATGTAAGAATATATACCCCTATCGCTTGTTCCTAAAACCCATCAGGCTTAAATCATCAGGATAATTACATAGATATTTTTAATTCCATCATGCTATTTTACTCACTATAATCACTCAGTTCCAATTTCTTTAGCCCAATTTCATCATGCTAATTCACAAAACCGTGCGTGCATAATTCCCAATGAATAGCATTTGTATAGGCTATACCCTGCTTTGCAGCGGTGTACAAATCCCCATGTACTAATAAAATCAAGAAAGGATGCCTAACGTCAAAATTGTTTTCTGGAATATCGAGAACCTGGGTGATCAGGGAAATTTTTACGGCAACTCCCAGAACCGATGTAACCTCATAGCACAAGCTATTATAAATACAAATGCTGATGTAGTAATGGTACAGGAATATCGAAACGGAGCACTGGGAACGCTTATTCTGCTGCTATTCAATTTGAATGCAATACCCGGGCAGGAATGGTACTGCGATTCGGTAGCCGGATCACTTTCCAATAATGCCGCTATGCCATATGCGACAAATGCAGATGTTGCCTTCACGCCCCAGGGCCGTCATGAAGGCTATGTCGTTTTCTGGCGACAGAACATCGCAAAGTTTATTATGCAGATAGCAGACCCCGTAGATCCGGCTACAGTTGGTGGAGCAGGCCCTGTTGTAGCAAATACGCAGTCCACTTCCGTTATCGCAAGGCACGGGGGCGTTTTCGGCCTGGGCATACTGGCTAACAATATTACTGTTCCTGCAGGCCCCAACGCCTACTCCCTTCCCGCAGGTTCTACCATAGGCGCAGGTGGAATTACAAGAGCAGGTGCGGTGGTTGTAGCAGCAGGTATTACTGGTGCACCTATAACTATCAATGCCGGAGATATTTTACCTGCTGGTACCATTCCCGGGCCCGGCGGTATCACACTCACAGCCCCGACTCAGGCCGTCTTCCCCATCGTTATCCCTGCTAATTATACCCTGCCCGCCGCTTACACCTTACCCGCAAACGGGGCCGTTGTAGTACCTCAACATGCCATCAGCCTCGTGCTTACCGGCAGACCCTATTTGCCAAACGGAGCAAATGCCAATTTTGTTCCTGCTGCGGTAAACAATTGGAGCCTGCTGCGATTTGCAGATGGCATAGGAGCCCTATATGGACATCCAAGGCTCACCAGGCGCCCCGCAACCTGCACTATCAGGGTCAGCACCGGAGGAGCTGCTGCTGCCGAACTGATACCTATCACCGTTTACCACACCCCTCTAAACGCTCCGGGAATGGTGGGAATGGCAATGGCATCCAACTGCCGTTCACTCTACCAGGCGTATGACCATACTATCCCCGGCTATATTGATTGCAACCGCGCTATCATAGGTGGGGACTTTAATAAACGATTAAACCCGGCAGCGGGTCACTTCCGGGCATACACAGACAATTTTAATATGGGCGGAGCCGGCTGCAATCAGGTGCTTGGTGCTGTAACAACCCCAAATATCAGGGTGAACGCTCCCTTTGTACCACTACCTGCCCCTGTTTATCCACCACTGCCTGCAGTACCTACAGCTGCAAATAACCCCAATAATAAATCGCTTATTTTACTAAGGCAAAATTTCACTGGCCCCCATGTTCTTTCAAACAATATAGATCATTTCAGGTCCTCCGCATTTGACAATGTTTTTTACAGGGGATTTACGCCATTACAAGTGCCCAACCACGCTTTCGGAAATCTCTACTTCTTACCCGCTGCTGTATCCGGTACTATTCCACAGGCCCCAAATTTCTATATCCCAGCCGCCATTATACAGGGCTTCCTGCAGCTTCCTGTATTCCATCCTGGCGGAGCAGCAATACCTGTTGCCCCCGTGGCAATTCCCAACGTGCGCAATCCCGCTACTTTATTGGCAGATATACAGGCAGGTGGATTTGGAAGTGCAGCCGCAGGCCAGGCAGGCCCCGTAGCAGTTACGGGTATAGCCGCCCCCGCCGCAGGCGCTGGCCCCTATGCCGGACCAGTACCACTGCCCGTTGTCATCCCACCCCAGCGCAGGGCAATTGAATTTGTGAAGCTATTTGTCAGTGATCACTTACCCGTCATTTTTGAAATGAATTTATAAAAGAAGCCATATGACACTTATAGATCTGAAAACTATCCTGGATAGTTATATCTCCGGTTCATCCCTGAAGCTTCCGTCAACAGATAATAAACTCGCATCCACATCTGTTAATAACCTATTGAATACTTACTGGGGAGGTGTACTCCGCGGAACAATTGTACAAAAAGGTAGCATCAACGGTGATCTCCTGGTGTATGTGCTGAATTTTGATACAAAAGGGTTTACACTTTATCAGCAGGCAGCCACCGTAAGCGGTCAGCTGGACTTTAGCATCGTGAACAACAATGTGGAACTGCGGCTCACTTTTAACCCGGATGATAACTATTCCTTCTCCAACAGCTTTCCGGTACTGAACCAAACACCTATGCTTACGCTGAACAGGGTGCTGATGAATAACACTGTAGTGACGATAAATTCCCAACAGCCCGGCTCTCTTGGCTTTCAGGCAGCATTGGTGGTAAACGACCTTTTCACACTGGCATCCTGGATGATCGGCACTCCACCAACACTAACAGGAAGCATACAATTACAACAAACGGCTAATCAGACTTTTCCGGTGATCAATGTAAACTCGGGGAACCTGGTAGAATTGAATTTTGGTATATTTAAGCTGTTAACCAAACTAAGGGTGCAATCCCTTTTAACAACACTACCCAATAACGATCCGTCATATTGGTTTGCCAACGAGGTAGCACTTATCACTGCATTTACGGCCAACAATTTTACACTGCCCGTGGCATTGGCACTCCATGGACCGGAACAACATCTGCTTGCTTTTAATCTCGACCGCTCAGGAAACATTCCGACCCTGGATGCGCTATCCGGTCTGAGTGGATTTATGGGTGCAGACCCTCAAAGCCTGATCACTGTAGACCTGCCATGGAGCGGCGCGAAATTCTCCATCGATGACCTGAATGTGGTATTTGATATAAGAGCAAAACAACTGGTAAGTATCGGCATCAGCGTAAGTTTTGAACTGTCATGGACCATTATTCCCAACGTAATAGAATTACAAAAGATTGGCGCAATTTTCAATATCGCAGATCCTGCACAACCCAAAGCTTCCAATGTAGCGGTACTGCTTTATGCGGATATGGTGCTTGGTCCGCTCATGCTGGCAACATCCGTAGACGTACACACGGGTGTTTTAATTGCAGGAATGCAGGACGGAACTTCTTTAGACGTCAATACACTCATAGGCACCTTTGCCAAAGATGTAAAGCTTCCGGGCAATGACCAGTTAAGCATTGTAAAACTTGAGTTCTCCGCACAGGTGGGTGATAATCCCTCCTACTATTTTGAAGCAGATGCAGTCGGCCAACTGACCATTGTAAATGGACTGGTGATAGATGAAATCAGTTTCCTGATGAGTTATGAGAACAATGCGCTTGCTGATGTAAGATTTGGAAGCCAGCTCACATTTACAAATACAGGTGTGGACGTTTTCCTGCAGGCAGCCTATCAAAAGGTCAGCGGCTGGAACTTTAGCGGTTCTACAGGACCAGGTCAGCAAATCCCTATGGATACACTTATCAAAGACCTGGTGTCACTTTTTGGAATGGATGGCGTGCCAGACTGGATCAACGGCGCTACCGTGTCTGACATTGCGCTTAGCTTTAATAATTCAAGGGGAGAATTTAATTTTAGCATCACCACTACCATCCCGGTTGTATCTGCAGCACTGAATATTACACTGAACATTGCACTGACAAAAACAAGTAAGGTCATTACCGGTACAATCCTTATTGCAGGACTTGAATTTTCACTGATCGCGGCCAATGAGAACAACAACAATATATTTATCGCTACCTACCAGGCATCGGGCGGGCCCTCTTCCATATCATTGAAACAACTCGTATCCGGTATCTCCCCTTCTTTGGGTGATGATATTCCGGAGGGAATTAAATTAGATCTGAAAGATGCCAAATTCATATTTGCCGATAAACATTTTGCTATTGGCGTAGACCTGGGAGCATCTTTTGATCTGTCCAATCTCCCCATCATTGGCAATGAACTGCCTGCCAGTCTTTCCATTAATGTTGATCATCTACAAATACTATACAGCTCCACCACATTTACAACATCGCAAACAAGTATCATCAATACACTGTTGCCAGCAGGCATCTCCCCGCTTCCGGCTACACCAGCCAAAGGAATCCAGGTGACAGGAAAACTGGATATTGGCAGTTTAAGTACCGACGTAAATATTGGTGCAGCAGCAGGTACTACCAAAAGCGTGGCAACAATGGCAGCTGCTGCTGTGACAACCACATCATCCACACCTTCCATTCAATGGTTCAATATTCAACGAACCTTCGGACCTGTCAATTTCCAGCGCATTGGCGTATCGTTCTCAGATAATACCCTCCTATTTTCTTTGGATGCCGCTATTATGATTGGGCCAGTCACCTTCTCCGTGGAAGGTCTCAGCTTTGGCAGCCCTATTAATAGTTTTAGGCCGGAATTTGATATCCATGGCCTGGGGCTTTCCTATATAAGTCCGAAACTAACTATCTTCGGCAGCATCCTAAAAATCCCGGAAGACCAATTACCTGCCAACATAGCGTTTCAATATGATGGAATGGTGTCTGTGAAAGCAGGGGAATGGGGCCTCACAGCCCTTGCCTCCTACGCTCAGATGAGCGGTGGTAGCCCTTCCCTATTTGTATTTGCAGCGCTGAATGCAACACTGGGCGGGCCTCCGTTTTTTATTGTTACAGGCCTGATGGGCGGCTTCGGATATAACAGGAGCCTTCAGCTACCCAATTTTGATGAGGTGACAGACTTTCCTTTACTGGCCATTGGCAGCACCACAGATCCATTGGATGTACTGGCCATTATGGAAGGACAAAAACCAGGGCATAGTGGTAAAACCAAACAATGGATCGCCCCGCAGGCAGGTGAATATTGGCTGGCAGCAGGTATCAGCTTTAGTAGCTTTGAAATTGTGCGGGGACAGCTGTTACTCGCAGCAGAATTTGGGCATGAACTGGCCTTTGCCTTATTGGGACTGGCATCCCTGCGACTGCCACAGGGGGCCAGTGATGCAGACAGCTATGTGTTTGTGGAGTTACAGCTGGCAGCCGTACTAAAACCCAATGAAGGATACCTGAGCGTAGGGGCAGCATTGACTGGCAACTCCTTTTTGATCACTAAAGGCTGTCACCTTACAGGCGGCTTCGCCTTTTGTATGTGGTTTGGTACCAATGTCAATGCAGGACAGTTCGTAACGACCGTTGGAGGTTATCATCACGCATTTAATGCGCCATCTTATTATCCCAAAGTATCCCGCTTAGGTTTTAACTGGATCGTAGATAGTCGTGTAACAATTAAGGGAGATGCCTATTTTGCCATTACACCATCCTGCGCAATGGCCGGCGGAGGGCTGGAGATCCTCTTCAATTCCGGAGACCTGCGTGCATGGTTCACCGCACAGGCAGATCTGATGCTTACCTGGCATCCCTTTTCTTTTTATGCAGATATCAGCATAGAAATAGGCGTATCCTACCGTCTTAACCTGGGCGTATGTCATAAAACGATATCGCTATCCCTGGGTGCAGCAATGGATTTCTGGGGCCCTCCAACCGGCGGCCGTGTCAAAGTACACATATGTATAGTCTCCTTCACCGTAGCATTTGGCGCTGAAGATCCGAAAGATCAAAACAACCAGGCACTCCTTTGGAAGGAATTCAAAGCATTGCTGCCGGCCGCTGCTGATGTGTGTAAGATCGTCGCTTCAACAGGTCTGTACAAAACAACGGATGACAATACCTGGGTAGTACGCAGTGGTCGCTTCTCCTTCCTTACACAAACGGTCATTCCAGCCAGCAGCACGAACTACTTATCCGGCCATCAAACAGTACAAAGTGCAGTGAATACACAGGGTATCAACATCCGCCCAATGAATCATACAGGAGTAATATCTACCCATTTACTGGAGATCTATTATGAAGGCGGTTCCGTTGCACAGGATTTAAGCAGCTGGAACATTACAACAGCCATCACCAATATGCCAGAGGCTTTGTGGGGCCAACCCCTGAAAGATGGAGATGGTAATTTTATACAAAATCCAGCAGTTCCCACCGCCAATGTTGTACCCGGTCAGCTAAACGGTTTTACGGTAACAGCCCCATCACCTGTACTGGGAGATGGCACAGGATTGATCCCCATGAAATTATTACGGGAAGAATATATCCTCTTACCGGATGGGCAAACACCACAAGGTCCGCTTTCTGTGGCAGTGAAGCCCGTCAATAATTTTATGCCGGTGTTCAACAGCGGTTCCATTACGGATATAGCTCGTGGCATTAATAATGCCTCCCCGCGCAATGCCATCTTCGACATACTGCAAATGAATGAGATCTATAAAGGAGGCAATAGTAATATGGCCCTCCTGGCCGCCAATGCCGGGAACCTGTTCAGCGATGCCCCAATGGAACGCTCCTAAAACGATATGATATGTCCAATGAAATACCAGTAGGCGACTTCCGCCTGTACGACAATTATATACCTCAGCTAAAGGCCGGTAACTGGACCATTAAACTGAGTCAGACCCTCAGCGCGGTGAATGCAGACCCTATTGCTAGCTCCCAGCAATTCGTAGTTAGCGCCCCGCAGTTCTCTATGGATGTTACACAGATCGTGAATCGGTTTCCGCCTGCCGGGAGTACAGGCTTATACGGCAATTCCCTGCCACATCTTGTACTGAACGATGCCATGCTTCCCTGGGAAAGGGCGATGAAAGGTGCAGCCTCGCCGGCACAACCCTGGCTGGCACTCATGATATTCGCAGAATCAGACCTTATAGGCGGCGAAAACAATAAAACACGTACCATAAGCTCAACCGTGGGCGATTTCCTGAATTTACAGCCTCCTACGCTGATTGCAGACATCGTAAAAGAGAATGATATTGACCCCGGTGACCCCTGTAGTTATATTCAGATGCCGGTTTCCTTATTTGCAGCCCGTGCACCACTGCTCAGTGAACTGCGTTTTCTTAGCCATTGCCGGCAGGTAAATACCAGTGATAAGGCTATAATGGGTCTAAATGAAGACGGATTATTTTCTGTAATTGTAAGCAATCAATTTCCCGCAGCACCTCCGGCAGGCAGCAGTCAGCCTGTTAAAAACATTGCCCACCTCGTTTCATTAGAGGGCATGGAAAATTACCTGACGGCCAACCCTGCATTTGAAAATTTCACACAGGTAGCACTACTTTCCATGGCCAGCTGGGTATTCTACACGCTACCGGATCTTACAGAAGACTTTCGTGCACTTGCCCTGAATATTGCTAATAACAGCACGGATAAGCTTTGGTTGAAATTGCCCAATACAATCCCGGGTAACGATACCTATACCATAGAAGTGAATAAACGATTATCAGATGGATATGTTCCGCTGGCTTATCATGCAAGAACCGGCGAGGATAGCTTTGCCTGGTACCGCGGACCATTCAGCCCCGTTCTACCGGCACCACTATCAAAGCCTACTCCTTTTTTCACTTCCGATGCAGCCATCATTTATGATAAAGCCTTTGGATTGTTTGACCTTTCCCTTGCTACTGCGTGGCAGGCCGGCAGAGAAGCCGCTCTGTCAGATCGTAATTATGGTCAGCGTTTGCTGGCATTTCGTAAAAAGGCGCACCGGCTTACAGACAGCTTATACAATCAGCTGGTAAACGACTATTTCAGTGTCGACCAGGTCTCAGCACTGAATATTGGTACCACTATCCAGGATGAGCTGATAGCGATCCTCGACAATAAGCTGATCCAGGACCTGGGTGCTACTCCCAATACATCGTTCACACCACCTGCTACCGGTCCTGCTGCTAATCCTGATCTAAAGACCTTTATGGCAATGCCACAGGTACAGGCACTACTACAGCAAATGGTAAATGATGACCTGGCAGATATTACCACATGGCTTGCACGGCTACTGCTATTTTATCCTTTACCATTCAATAAGCTCGTGGCGGATGACCGTATGCTGCCAGCAGAGTCTATCCGGTTCTTTTACAGAGATCCCAATTGGGCAGATGCCCTGCTGGATGGTGCACTGAGTATAGGACTGGACTCAAGCAGACAAAGTTTATTAACAACGCTCAGTAAGGGTGTACTTCATAACGGCGCTATGGAAGCACTGGCTGCCTATCGCGACAGGTTACGTGGAGTTAGCCCCTCATCACTGGCAGTACCTGCTGTTATATCCGGTTTCCTGCTGCGTTCCGCACTGGTATCCGGCTGGCCAGGTCTTGCTGTAAGAGGGTATGATGCAGCCGGCAACCTGCTTAACCTGTTACGGATGGATCATCTGTCAGTCAGTGTATTATTGTGTCTGTTTGATGGTGTACCGGCCAAAGTTGAATTAAGCGAGCCACAGGAAGGTTTGGGCTTTGGTGTGGATGATGATGGCAATACAGTGTTACGCAGTCTTACGCCCCCAGATACCGGAACACAAATTGGCAGCCCGTTTCCTGTTCGTCCAGCTTATATGCGCGCATCGGCAGCCAGGGTACTAAACATTACGAAACTGGTAGCGGGCTTAAATGACAAATTGGGTGTAAACCTTGGTGCCGCTGAATTTGCACTACAAATGATAAAATCTCCGGAGGCAATTATTTTTAACAGTCAGTCAATCTAAACGATCACCATGGATAATACTTTACTGGTACCCATGCAACTGGATGCACTGGTAGCCAACAACGAACTGTTGAGAAGAGATACACTAAGAGCATGGACGTTCAACTATCCGGAACTAGCCAAATATAGAAGTACAGAACCACTTCCTTTTAATAACAGCATCACCGGACAAACACCCGGCATTTACCTACACTGGACACTTCCCCGTTCGCTCCGTACAGCCGGCAACGGCACTGACTACCCGCTGGTACCTAACCGCTGGCTGATTCTCCGGTTAACACGTCATCAATCCAATAACCTGGCAGGCTGGGTACTTGAAAGCGATTGCCCCACATCCGCTGCTGCCCCGGCGATTGGCGCTACTGCCTACCTGGTCGATCCTGCTATTTTATCTATGTGGCAATCCAGCGACGATAGTTTAAGAGTAAATGCCTATGTATCATCTACAGACCCGACACAGGTCATGGTCGCCAACCTGGGTGTGCCATTTGATATCAATCAATGGAAAGAAAGAGCGAAAGGAAGTATGTTCCTTACTGCCGTTGCGCCGGGCAATGAGGCCTTTAGTGAATATATGTATCATAACATGAACATCTTTTCTTTTTACGATGATCTAAAAGGCATAAATAAAGACACGGTCAGCTATTTTGTAACAGGCTGGTACGCCGATGTCACAAAAGACATTGCGGTGGGCGATGTGCTCACTGCGCTGAACTGGACAATTGCCAATAACGGATCTGCAACGGGCATAAGCAGCAGCCTTTATACAGGTAATTTATTTTCAATTGGCTGGGATCGTAATGGAAGTGTTCCCGGTCCGGATCAGTTACAAACTATCCTTACCAACAGTAAGCTCAATGTTTCTATTGGCAATAATACCATTGATGCTTTCAGCACTTTACTGGGTAAACAACTGGCGGATTATGAAGATGCCAGCCAGACAATAGCATTGTTAAGAGCCTTCCAATATGATCTGCTGCCCCTATTGAACGAAGTAAATGGTGATGCCTTGCTGGAACAAAAGGTCAGGGATGCATGGTTCCAGTCCAAACCCGGTGGTACACGCTGGATCATTACTCCGCAGCCTTCTGTGGAAGAAGTAGTTTGGTTACAACAACTGAATACGGATCAGCAGGATCTTGATAATGCCATGGAAGATCTGTATTCCCTGCAATGGCAGCTAAATGCCGCCTGGTGGAAACGCGGGCATATTGCTGGCTTGTTTCCTCCAAATCCAAATTATAATGCAGCCAGCTTTGATCCTTTGCTAGATCCCGATAACCCTGATAGCCTGTTATTCCAAACACTGGAACAGATCCGGAAAGTAAATACGCTGCTGGCACAGGTACCATCACCTGGTACACAGGATGTATTCCTTGCCAATATCAGCGCATTTGTGCTGGCCAAAGGGCTCAGCGCCGGCAAGACACTAAAAGCCGTTGCACAGCCACGGTACTGGAAGGCGAATAACCCTGTAGTCGTCGTTTCGGGCGTTGTACCTTCAGATGCGATGGATACGAACCAAAGTCTTACCGTACGTTTAGAATCACAACTGGTGTCTTCTTTTAAAGTGAATGGAACTACTGTAAATACCGGGGCGCTGGAGAAGGTACTTCCTGTTATTCCAAATATCGCGGCCTTCCCTCCTGCTATCAATGCATTGTTCCTTGAATTCTATTTATTGGATCCCGGCAATGCAGCTGCCATCGCACAGCAAACAGGACAACCGGTGAATGCAGTTGAAACGGTGATGAGCAAGCATGATGTGAATGACTATATGCAATCTGTGCTTCCCGGTATATCGCTGGCAAACTGGGCACAGGGATGGAACCCGATGTATATGGAATGGAAAGTGAATTATAATTATGTTCCTTTTAGTACTAACGGAAAGCAGAACTGGATATTCAATGGTACCGATTATACACTTGCGGCTGATGCGGTGGCTGACGGCGCTACTACACAGATTGGTAATATCTCCTTATTAAGCCCGCACGCACAAAATATATTTGGCTCCAGGCTGAAAAACTTTATTACTACATATGGAGATCAAACACAGCTGACACAACTTTACAACTGGATAGAGCAGGTGGATAACTGGCAGTTCCTGTCACAGGAGCTGGTCAATTTTGGCGACATGCTCACACAACGGGATGGCAGAACCTTCAGACGTCCTAACCTGGAGCAGTTCACCTTTGCAAATAATACCCTTTACTATGCAGATGCAAGCGGCTTTCAGAACGTTAACAAAACGGGTAGTTTTGCAACGCCGCCAACGGCCGTTGGTCATGTTAATACCGTACCTTATATCCTAAACGATGTAAACGTTCCTTTTCACGGACTTCGGGAAGGACAAATTTATTTTACTGACCTGATGATGTACGACAAATTTGGAAGGGTGTTGAACCTCATCCTGTCTGGTTCTGGTACTGGTTTGTACGACGCGAAGAACTTTCCCCTGATCCGGGATCAGGCGATGAATGCAGATCAGCGGCTCACGCCAAACATCAATGCCCCTGCGCAACTGCCACCCAGGATAAATCAGTTTGCCAAACTGGACATGCTTTTCACAGACCAGTTTGATGATAACAATACCAACGATAGTGCAAATCCTATATGTGGCTGGATCATACCCAATCACCCGGATCAATCATTACTTGTTTATGCAGCTGACGGAACCAGCCTGGGAGAACTGAGTATGATCACACCGCTGTCCGGACCTGCCCGTGTAACCTGGACAGCTCCTCCACACAGTGCTATTACAATAGTTGACCTGCAATCAATGGCGCCACATGTAGCATTGTTCATTAACAATATCAGCGGAAGTGATGCCACAACGTTTTCCGCATTCATGGAGGTGATAGATAGTACACTCTGGACCGTTGATCCGCTGGGCGATCGCAGCGATCAGGATCTGACCCTGCTGATAGGAAGACCGCTGGCTATGGTGCGCAGTACCTTACAGTTTTCTGTAGAAGGGCAACCACTCACAGATGTTGGCTGGGCCAGCACTTTTAACCCTCCTGCGCCGGATTTTACCAGTTACAATTTCAGTATCCGGCTGGGTGATCTGCTTACACGGGAAGATGGCGTGATCGGTTATTTCACACATAAGGATTACAGTGTATTCAACAGTGTTGCACAGCCGGCTGGCGAACAGAATTATGTACAGCAAATAGGAGGTAATAATTATATCAACCTGCAGTTCAATGACAACAGTAAGATGGCGGTGACCATACTGGTCGATCCACGGGCATCTATACATGCAACAACCGGTATATTACCGGTAAAGGAAATTAAGATCCCACCCGCCTTTACAGATGATCCTTTACAACAAATGGAAGTGACCTTTCGAAGTGGACCTGTACTTACACAACTACTGGATACATCTATTACACTACTTCCGTTAGCAGAACAAAACGGCAGCTGGACCTGGTGGGAAAAATATATTTCAAATTCAGCTCCCGGCTGGCGCAGTTATGATTTGGCCAACGTTAGTGCTAATGCCAATATGAAAGACGTACCCAGTGTATTAAGGGAAGGTTTATTACAATTTACTCAAAACAAATAACTCCGTTATGGCAAACACATTGCTCAGTTACGAAATAGCTACAATGCCCGGCCCGCTACAAATCAGTTCTGTTTACACCCCTACTACCGGTACGATCAGCATCGGTGTGTTTAACTCCAACAATGTATATTGCCAGGAGATAGCCGT
The DNA here is from genome assembly GCF_034424315.1 of Chitinophaga sancti. GTDB lineage: Bacteria > Bacteroidota > Bacteroidia > Chitinophagales > Chitinophagaceae > Chitinophaga > Chitinophaga sancti. The sequence continues at coordinate 8,043,801 of NZ_CP139972.1, read as the reverse complement.
TGCCATCCCTTATGGCAACACAATGGACGAACTCTTTAGCGCGCCGCCAGCAGTAGCCATCAACTCAGAAGCCTGGATAACCAACTCAGTCGTTCAAACTGGTCATAAACTTGGTCTGGGTACAGATACCTTGTATTATACCGCCTACTTTAAATGTAAGGATCCCAACTATTACCAGATTAATTATGATCTCGCCATCAGCATACAGGGCCTTGTAAATACTGTAACAGGGAGTGTTCCTATATTACTGAATGAGATTGCTTCTACACAGGGAGCTCCTTATAACTGGCTGTCGAACCAAATACAGTTCCCGATTACAAAAAGCGAACTGGTGTTCTACTTAAATAACCTGGTGGCAGTGTCTCCGGCCAACCCTACAGTACCTGCTACTGAATTTACAAATGGTGCTGCCATCACCCTGGCCTGGGAGAGTAATGGTACATTTTTCCAGCTGTATAAAAAAGGCAATCCAAATCCGGTGTATTCGGGTATAAAATCTACCTATACGTTAGATAACGGGATTAACAATGATACTACCTTTATACTGGTGGCAACTATGACCAATGGCAACAGCAGTCCTTATGGAGGCTACGTGCCTGTGTATCTTTATGAGACGATCACACTTACAGTGAGTGATCCGGACCTTAGTCCCAGGACGGTACATGTAGCAGGTACCCTGTCCGTTGCCGGCGTTAGTACACTTGGTTCCGATCTGAATGTGCAGGGTACGGCGAACTTTACCAATGCAAATATATCGGGCCAATTGACAGCCACTGCCAATGCGAATATCAATGGCACACTTACGGCTGATAGTGTTACAGTGAACAAAGTGACAGTAAATAGTCAGCTTACAACAGCAAATACCACTGTGAATGGTCAGTTGAATGCTAACAGTGGTGCCATTATCAATGGAAACCTCAAAGCAGCAGGTAGTGTAGGGATGGCTGGTAGTCCGCAGTCTATTAACCCGGGAAACTATACCGCACCTACGGACGGATTTGTAGTAGGGTGTGTAGGAGTACCCAGTGACAATTATAAAATGTCATATTCAGCTATATATGGTTCCACCCAGAATTTGGCCGTTGCTGCCCAGGGTGGAAACAGTGTAGTATTTTTCAAAGGGGACAAGAGTAGTTATGAATATTGGATTGGCGGAATTCAGAATAGTTTTAACATGCCTGTACAACAAGGAGCGTCCTTTAGCGTCTCTCTCTATAATTGGGATAAAAATGAAATCAACCCACCCGTTTCTTTTTATTGGGTACCACTTGGTTCCGGCAATGTATCCTCACCGGTATTCACAGGAGAAGCAAGCCCCCCAGAAATGAAGCCACTTACACAATTATCTTTTCCGCAGAAAAATATTCATGACCTGGACATCAGTGACCTGATGCTTGTGCTGGATGATATACTTGGTGATAAAATGGATGCTAATAAACGTGCAAGACTGGAAGCATCAGTTAGGAGAATCGTATATTTTGAAACAAGGTAAAGACCTAAGAACATGTTTAAAATTGGGAGGCGGTAACTTGTACTCCAATTTCAATATATACAAATTATAGCCTTCCATCCTGACCATAAGGGTATATCTTGCATCCGTAATATGGATAAATATAAAATATTAACTAAATTCACCATGTTAATACCAGTTTATAAAAATTGTTATAAGGCACGAGACGCTTACCAGAAAGGTGGCACAGAAAAAATTAATATTATCTATGAATAATTTTATTGAGTCTGGCTTTCGCCGGGTATTTGTTACGCTGACGGCGATGTTTTGTATTATAATGGCAGTTCTCGGTGAGTCTGCTATCAGGGTGGCTTTGGGTGATATCAGTGTGAACCTGGGTGTAACATCAGGCGAGTTGAATCTGGTAATGATCGCTTATTTGCTGGCGGGTCTTTTGATTGCGCCGTTTTGTAGTTGGTTTTCTTCCTTGTTGGGGAGGAAGAATTTTTTGCTTGTAGCAATAGGATTTTTTGTTGCTGGTGCGTTTTTCTGTGGAAACGCTAATGTAATTACTTCTTTGATACTTTTTCGGTTTCTTCAGGGGATTGGTGGCGGAGCTATGTTGATATTATCACATACTGTTATAACTGAAAGCTGGCCTGTGGAGAAGAGAGCGACATCACAGTTGTTTGTTGCATTAGGTCTAATGATCGGAGCGGGATTGTCTGCACCTGCAGGTGGGTATATTACAGATAATTTTGGCTGGTTGTTTGTCTTCTTTGCTAACATCCCGCTGGGTGTTATTGCTGGTGTCTTGGTGTTGGTTTTTGTTAGAAATGGATCATACACTCCAGGGAGCTGGAGTAATGTGCTGGCGAATAGTACCATGTGGGCCGGGATAGCTTTAAGTTTTGTGCTTGCTTTCTTTACGGCATTTTTGGGTAATATGGTTAATACCACGGTGGTATTTTTGCATAATCCTTTTTTATCAACTTTCGTTATCTTAACGGTGATGCTGGTGCTTGCTGCTTTAATATTAGATAAAAAGAAAGATTCGCTGCCTTATGTTGTTGCTATTGGCCTCTTAATATTTGGAATTACCGGTTATTTTGCTGTTAAGGGATGGAATATAATGGAGCTTCGTAGTGTGGGTATGGGGATCCTGTCATTATCTGTCAGTGCGATGGTTGTATCAAAGCTGGAAGGGCAGGAAATAGGAAAAGGCATTGCATTATATCATATAGCACGGCTTGTGGGAAGTGCTTTGGGGTTTGTGTTCTTTTCGATATATGCAGCGACAGGCAATACTATTCTCTGGATTTATTGAAATGTAATAAAATCAGTACTGACAGCCATTTTTCGTTTTTTAACTCTCCTGGCAAACGCACCTGGCGTCATCCCTGTATACCTTTTGAATTCTTTGCTTAAATGTGCCTGATCCGTGTATCCCAGTTCCTGTGCTAAACCTGCAAGGTTCGTATCGGGGTGTAACCATAACTCATTTCGGGCTTGTTCAAATCGCATCAGACCTGCTACATCTTTTACACTATACCCGGATGATTGCTTGAACTTTCTTTCCAGTGTACGTACGGTTACATGTGCAGCTACAGCAACCTGACTCACGGGAATAGCACCTTTGGCATGCTGCATGGCAGCTCCTGCTTTAGATAGCATGCTGTCTATGGCAACCTGCGATCGCGCTGCTGTAAAATATTGCGTGAGGTATGCTATAGCATCTGCTATCTTACCTGCTGTAATAAATTCCTGCAAAATAGGTTGTAAGTGTGCAATAGGATGTTCGAACATATGCACCCCTGCTTTCTCTGACGGTAAACCAAGCAGATCAAATACTGTCCATGGAAAACACCGGATACCCAATATCTCTAACCTGTTTTGTGTATGTATCACCACCGGCTGATTGAGCAACCCCATCATAAACGGGGAAGGTAATGGCTGTAAGGTACCATTGTAGGAAATAGTGCAGGAACCTCCGAAATGAAAAACAATTTCAGCATAACCATCCGGCATGACCTCGAAAGTCTCCGGATCATCCACATGATACCAAAAGCACCTAATAGTATCCTGTAGTGCTACAGGCGCATCAAATTCCTGATGTTGCATGCTGAAAGGTACCATTTTTACCATACATTATAAAGGCGGTAATGAGGCTACATGTGGCCACTATATAGAGTATACATGGGCTATAATAATAGAGCGTAGCCGCACCTAATGGAATCAATACCCTGATGCAGGAACGCAAACTCTGATTGACACCCTGTATTTTTCCCTGGTTACTTTCATCAACTGATTGCGAAAGCAGGCTATTATAAGTTGGATCAAATAACCCTTCTCCAAAAAGAATACAGATGACAGCAAGCGCAATCAAAATCAGGGATGAAAGCAGCATAGCTGCGACTATAAATAAAAGACCCGTACCCAGCAGGAAAATGCCTGTCTGACCTGTAATCCTCTCATTAAGTCGTTTTAATAAAAAAGGGAGTAATACAGCGCGTGAAAAGATATCACAGCCACCTGCCAGTGTAAGCAAACCACCGACATAAGCCGGGCCCCATTTGAAAATATCCTTGAGCAGAATGGTCAGGTTAGACTGGAATACTTCCAGCCCTGCATAGAAGAACATGCCTAAAATGAACAGGAACTTTATTTCCTTCAGAGCTGATAAATGGGAAAAGATATTAAAGCTGCCAATGGTTAGATGTGTTGTACGCTTTTCTGGTTGCAGGGTTTCGGGGAGGACGCCATACACCGCTATGCACGACAGGAAGATAATACCAGCGGTGATAAAAAAGGGCATGGAGAGGGAAACAGCACCCAATAAACCACCCAGTGCCGGGCCAGCCAACAATCCAATACCCATCACAGCACCCATGTATCCAAACCATTTTGTTCGCTCTTCAGGTGCTGTAATATCAGTTATAATCGCAAATAGGGTACTGATATTACCAGCTGTCAAACCATCAATAATCCGGCCTAAAAACAGCATCCACAAAGAGCCGCCAATACCAAATAATACATAGCCGGCTACTGACCCCAGTAAACTAATCATAAGTATATTTCTCCGCCCATACCGGTCACTTAAAGCGCCAAATATAGGAGCTGCTATAAATGTACAAGCTGCAAATACAGACATCAATGCACTCATACCTACCACCACCTGTTCGGCGGGCATGTATTTACCTACTAAAAAGGGAAGAAGGGGGATAACTAAGGACATGCCCACAGCATTCATTAACACAATTGCTAAAATAATCGGTTTCATGTCCGCAAAGTTCCTACATACTTATTTCGCAGGCTTGTATAAACGCGACAAAATCTCCCTTATGGGTAGAGAAGTAACATATAAAATATGATCCTAAAATGTTTCTTATGGTACCCTCCTCTCCAATTACACCCAAACTTCCCTACAAAAACAAGAAAAACAAAATCGAAGTTTTCATAACCTTATTACCTTATTAATTTTAGCTGTATTGATCAGCGAGTTGGAACGAGTAGCCGATTTGACAAAAGAAATACAAGCATTTTTTTGGACTTTTCCATTGCCATCGACCTATTCAAACTGTCTAGAATATTTGAAATTGCGCTACCATTAATGTCTTTTAAAAAAGAATATAATTCCAGTTGATCCAGGTAAACAAGAGGTAGCTCCAAATTAGGGTGAATGATTGCACGTCTTATTACTACGCAATCATGATCGATGGCATAAACAGCTTTAAAGGTAACATGAGGAGAAACAACTATTTTCTCATTCCAAAACCTACTCAGAAAATAATCAACAGGGATGGGTCCTACTTGCTTTTTTTCAAAAACAGGCCGGTCATTATTAAGCACTTTTTCCAATTTAAGCGTGAAGTCGCTTTTGCTTTTAGAAATATCCAGTTGAAAGCTAGCTCTTTTCATCCAAAATGCTGCTGTTTTACAGTCGGGCCATGCTTTACGATAATAATCAGCAGTCCAATTTGTATGACTAACAACCGATTCAATTAGTTTTTCTTCGTAGAAATTCTTAGGATGTTCTGATTGAGGATCTTTCAGATATGTATTTATTGCAATAGCAACCTGCAGGGAAAACCGCATCGCTTTTTCCACACCGGTGGAAGAAAGTGGATCTAATGTAAAAGCAGCTTCCCCTATCTTCACAAATTGCTTATCCCATGGTGCCAGGGCGACAAATGAACTTACCAAACAGGTCTCTATAGAACTATTCCTGATTTTGTTTACAAATGGGGCGAATAGCGCTGTCTTGTTCATTAAACCTGAAAGATGCGACCCGCTATTTTCTTTTAGGGTGCCTGGATCTGTAAAAGCCATAATGCGATAGCGGTTTACGGAAACAGGTGATCCCCACAACCAGCCCTCAGCAAATGCTTCAATAAATGATTCTTTAACGACAGCATTATCTATATGGGTCCATGCCGCAACTGCTGAGGGTGCAATGGGAAGTCTTTCATTCAAAAGTGTTCCTTTACGGCCCCGTGCATCTAAAACTATTTTTGAATGAATGCTGATGCCAGCCGATCTATTTAATATTTCTAATATCCAGTCGTTTCCAGAATGTATAGCTTGCCTTAATTTAGCAGGCTGTATTAAATGCAATCCTTTAGAAACAGCGAATTTAAGCAACTCCTGATCGAGCTTACTTCTATCAACAACTATCCCCCCGTTGTCAGGGCCAGGACGATCGTAACTATGCTCTTTACTTTCCCAAATAATCTTAGCCGGAATATTTTTTATGTACGTTGAATCTTCAAGTAAATGAGCTGCATTTAAGTATTCAAAAATATTGTGAATACCCGGGGAAAGAGACTCCCCTATCTGCGGTCTGGGAAATTGTTCCTGTTCGATCATGCCAACCACATATCCCATGTCCAATAAGCGTATTGCGGCACATAAGCCCGCCGGGCCAGCTCCAAGAATAAATACATCAAAATGTTCAGGCAATGTATTCATTACAGTCAGTTATTCCAATTGGGTTTTAATCGTGATAGTCTCTCATTGGCTTGTATGGTGTAATACAACCATGATCTTATATAATCACAGGCAGTTCTTCCCTTTTCAATTACTTCATGATGGCAGCCGCCGCCGCAAAGATAACGGGCCCAACATCTTGAGCATGGTTCCTGCGTATTTACATGCCTGGAAGCAAGCCAGTTGTTTTGTAGGTCAGGCTGTATGCCATTATTTAAATCGCCCATTTTCCCAACTTCTTCGTTCACAAAACGATGGCAGGCAAATAGCTCTTCATCAGCAGATACACCTAAATAACCAGCACCAGCACCGCAGGGATAGGGTCTGTGTGTTCCTCTTGAAATCTCTTTTAATGCATTGACCATATTCAAGAATGGATAGCGTTTTCCTGCTAAGACATTTCTTTCAAAATTAAGACCGCAGGCAATCATATTTTCCAGCAAGGCGGATAACTGCTCCTGATTCATTTCGTTCTGTCCGTCACTGGATCTTAACAAAGGAGAAAAACCTACTCCATGGAAACCCATTCGGATGAATTCATCCAAAACAGCCGGAAGACCAGTGTTTTCCGGGGTAACTGTTACCCTTGCAGACACCTGCATTTTATGCTGTAAAGACAATAAAGGCTGGATATTCTTTATGATCTTGTCGTAACTGCCCTGACCACCCTTCATCGGGCGGTTAAGATCGTGGTCTTTACCTATTCCATCCAAGCTGACGGTTACTGAAAAGCCATGTTCTTCAAAGAAAACAGCATCGCTTTCTGTAACCAAAGTGCCGTTTGTAGTTATGGAGTAACTGACCTGTATGTTTTTTTGTTTTGCAATGGTTGCTGCATATGCAACAGCTGCCCTGATCCCTGTTCTGTTTATCAGGGGTTCACCGCCTAAGAAAGTAAGTTGTGCTTTCCCCGATTCGGGACAGTCTTTTAATAGTAGGTCTATGGCTTTAAATGAGGTTTCCAGGGACATGTTTTTTGTAGGGCCGCCAAAGTCACCCTGATCTGCATAGCAATAAGAACAGCCCATATTACATTTCTGGGCGATTGCTAATGACAAAGCGTGCAGTGGAGGACTTTGCAACGGCTCGTTTGTAATATAGGCCGGGGCGTCCAGCCCCAACCTAATCAGCTCGTTTTGCAAGCCTTCTTCATCCTTTTTACGCATTAAAGAAGCCAGTCTTTGCTCCACATCCTGAGAGATGGTATAAAGCCGGCTTCCATTTGGGATGAAAACCTGGGTCGATTGCCCGCCTTTTACCAGATGTACACTAGCAGAGCAGGGTTTCGATTGCGGAACGATCATTTGCGCCAGCTTAGTGGCGATCAGCACATTTTGTTTCCCGTCGGCTACACTTTCAGCAGAGCTTATCATTTCGTTTCTGTTGATTTGGGTTTTACGGTGCTGCTGTGTAAAGCATCTTTCCCTTCTATGATAAAATTGAGTTCTCCCTGCCAGTTCTCAAAAAGATCCTGGTAGGAAAGCAATCTTGAATTCTTCCAATCATCCGGTATATAGGATCCTGTCCGTTTTTTTGACATCCACAGATCACCGGTGCTCAGGCCATTTTCATTTGGAACAATATTTACAAAATCAGGCCTGCTGGCTGCCCAATAGTAGCAAGAGCATTCACGATAGTCATTTTGCCAGGGTGCACAAAGGCCCTGGGTCAATTCTCCGGGCTTTAAAATAGCATCTGAAAATGCTGCACTATTGCCATCGAATATCTTATTGACCACTAATGTTACCGGAATATACTTTTCCGGGTTGTTTAATTGATTCAGATCTACCACTACTTCTTCCGGCGAAGGAGCTGCAGTAAAATGGCATATTACTTCCTGCCCCTGTTTTTGTAACACCTGGACCATAGAATTTGACCATTCCATAAATGAAACGCCATTTGGATTTGCATCGGTCTTTAAGGGCACACTGTCACCATTGGGAAACAAAGGGCCAGTGGTCTTTACCATCGTTGGCCGCCCCTCAATAGCGACTAAACGGTGTCCTTTTAAATTTGCAGTGGTCGCCTCCAGCACATAGTTATTATTCTCCATCAGGGTGATGCCGTTAAATGCTCTTCTCCACAGATTCCTGAAATCAAATTCAAGCCCCGGGAAACAGTTGGAAATAGCTGTTCTTGGCAAGACTGAGATAGGGTTTCCTGTACCCCTGTAATGCAATTGCGCCGTTAAATTTGCGGCCTTCAGCGGCGAACCATATGACACTGGCAGCGTTTTAGGATTAAGGTCCCTGAACATGGAAGTAGTTGCTGCCTTTATGATCATATTGATTTGCCGGTAGGTAAAGGTGAGCGACCTGCCGTCGGCGCCACGCATTAGTGCAGGCATTTTCCGAAGCGCTTTACTTGACAGATCTCCTATTTCGGTTGGCTTTCTCAATAAGTCACCAAACCAGGGGGAAGCGCCTGAACTGAGCCCGTTAAATACCCGCTCGTGCAACACCTGGAGAGCAAGATTATCAACGAGGGACGTTGCCATAATCGGCTCGAAAAAGCGCCCGAAATCATTTGTATTCTGGCGCACCATTGTGCTGGCTACATTCTGCTTGCCTTCGTAACTATTGCCATTCATGATCGTAGTATTCATCAGGCGAATGGTTTCAAAAGCTCTGCGGATAATATCTTCGGCTTCTTCTATGCTTACTTCTCCTTCAATATCTGTACTTAATAGTATTTGCTCCAACTCATCAGATACCACACGAATTGGTAAGGTATCAGGTGCAAAAGCAGGAGGCCCGGCACTGATATGTGCTTTGGCGGTTAATGTCTTTTTATCTGAAACATTTAGTTTGACGGTTACAAAACCATCACATTCATCATCAATATATCCCCAGCTTACCTGCCAGGTTTCTCCCAGTTCATCCGTATAAGAATAACCGGCAAAAATCTGTGCGGGAACAGTATAAAATATATTGGGGTTACTGCCTTCTTTATACTTATCGCACCATTTGCCCTTTTCCGGATCATAGATTATTCTATCATAAAGTACCCGGTCTTCCTTATCATGGAAAGTAGGGTCGGGTTCTGTGTCCCCTTCATTCGGCCCCGTTTTTCTGATTGGCCTGGAACCATATACAATTCCCCCGGCCGGCGTGTACCGCAACCTTAATTCCGGGAACTCTTTTGTTGGCTTTATAAACTGAACGAAGCCCAGCGGTAGTTTTTTGTCCGGTAAAAAGTTGTTACAATCAGCCAATAACGGTTTTAATTCGTGTGAATTGATATTGTTGATTACTGCTGACATTTTATCATTTTCATCCCCGGTCCTCCTGAATATTTTTATGTTGGCCACGTCTACATTCCAACTAATATCCTGCAGGCTCAATCCGGATTGAACAAGCAGCTCTTCTGTAACGGGAACTAATTCATCCGGCTTTTGATCTGTTATCGCAAAAACTTCGAGGAAAGGCGAAACAGGATGTATTTTTCCTTTTCTATTCTCCAGGCTTGAAACGTCTTTGAATTTTATATTTTCAGGGTTATATGCTTTAATCTCCCCTGTCACCGGATCTACTGATAAAGTTGTCTGGGGGATGATCTTTCTATAGTCAAGGGGCTTCTCCTTCGACAATTCAAGATCATATGCTTCCATTGGTACATCTGATTCACCTAACCTGCCGATTGCAATAGGAGGGAGAATGCGTAGTTCTATAATTTTCATATCACAGTATTTATATATCTTAACTGAGTTAATTTAGTTTGAAATCACACCAAGTTACCTGCTGTCAGATCTACAATTGCCCGTAATAGTTTCTGATCGGCTTCCTGCAACCCATTCAAATATTGAATATGCGGCTGATCTTTAAATCCCTTTAGCTGCTTTATAATATTATTTGAGCCTTCCAGCAGATCTTTGTGCAATCGCCATCGGTTATGTTCCCCAAAAGGCAAATCAAATGTATAAGGAAGCGTAAACGGAGGGCCTGCCATTTTTTTGCTGTTCTTAGCTACCGGGGTCTGCACCAGGATGGAAGCCAGACTTCTTAAATTATACATTTCACCAAATGCAGAATTGATGATCATTCCACGGGGAGAGGAATTGCCGGAATTATTAAAGCCATTATCCAATAAAAAACTATGGTTCAGGAAATTGAGTAATAACCGGTAACGAATGTCACACAAATTGGCCCAGAGTATCGCCTGCGGGTCTGTAATTTCATCCGTTTCCTCACCGGTTGCCGCTGAATCAGACGGGGTTTCCGCTGCGATATGAGTTTCTGAGCCCACATGGGGATTGGTAGCTACGTTACGGGAAGGATCGAAAGTACCATTGGTTTCTTCCAGTATCGCTTTGTACTCTTTATAAATGTGCAGGAACCGCTCAAAATGAGAAGGTATAGCATTCTCTTTCGTATCTAAACCTTCCCCCTGTTCTGCTATCTCCGACAGTGCATTATAAGCATCGTCGCGGGATAATAATGGCGCGACCAATACATCGGGACTTCTTGTATAAATGCCTTTACCGTCACTTCCCCTGTTGCCCCCGGTATATCCACGGCCCCACTCATCAAACTTAGCCTGGAAGTTAAAGGTTCCTGCCTGAAAAGTTTCATCCGATATTACTTTAGGATCGTTGATTAATTGAAGCAGCACTATAAACAATGCGCCGACAGTATGTGGATCGGATACGGTTGCATCTACCGATTCCCGAATTTCGGCGGCTAAAGGATCATCGCCTTCCAGCCAGTCACAAGGTGCTTCTGCGTAAACATATTTGGCAAGCGAACCAAGAGAGAATTTTTCCAGCGTGAAAGGGAACGGATAGAAAGGGCTATCCCATGGATAACTCTCTCTTCCAAAATTTAACGGAGCCCCAATCACTTTCAACACATTCTGTACAGAGATGAAATGCCCCATTTCTTCTTTTGCAATACCCAGAATGATGTTTTGCCATGTATGGACTTTTTCCTGGTGCTTTGCTGATATGTTTGGCCCGCCGATACTATAAGCTGAGTAAAGGTACTGTAGCATCAGGCCCTGCTCTATTTCGGCATCTATCTGGAGCAGCATTGTAATATAATCCTTCCCATTAAATTGAGATGGTACCTTAAAAGGTTTTGCGTCTTTTAAATGATCACAATGGCTTATAGGCTTGCCACTGGATGTAAACATGGCTTTTGATGCACTGTCCTTTGGCTTGGTATTGGTCTTGACCCATTCTAATATTGGCAAAATGAAATGATCTCTTTTCGGGTTGATATTCATATTATCGTTATTTAGTTAGGTTTAATTACCTGAATACCTCTTTAAGTATGTACCCCACATACAATGACTAGAATTATGCTTTGGATACTATTACTGTTAGTAAGCTAATCCAGGTGTCTTCTAATGCTTTCAGGATACTTTGTCTACTGCTACCTACAGGTCATTTTACTTGAATTCCTAGTTGGAGATGCAACCAGGGATTTAATTAAACTATCTGTCATACTTGATAACAGTAAAGCCAAAGGGATCAAAGTCATGCTGAACAGGTAATAATGGTAGATAAGCAGAAAGCTTGCTAATAAGGTTCTTTTAATAAGCATATGTTTTAGGGTCGTTTTAGGGTTGTCTCGGTAGCATGATAGCAATTTTCTTGCAGATTACCGGGAAAGCTGCATGTATGAAGATAAGCCATAATTAACAGCCCGCCAATACCAGGTAGTTGGTATTTTTACCTATATCGGACTTTTCTTATAGACTAAAAGAAGTTGTTTCTTTAATACACGTTTCTTAACGGAGCATTCCCGATATAAAAAACCGGACCCCTCATGACAAGGGGCCCGGTCAGGTGTAATTGCTTATTTATTCCGATGCTTAATGGGTTCTCCCCAGAGGGTCAGTTCGTGATTATCCGGATGGATACCGGGGCAGGCTTCAGAAGGCAGACGTATCTTGTTAGATACATTACAGCCGCAGAGATCACAAACCTTTTTCCCTGTCCGGTGTCCGGGTTTGTTATTGAGTCCTGCGGATGGAATCAGCTGCTGAAGCATGCCTTTGGGATCACGAAGGTTCGAACATTGCAGGCAGGCGTCTTCACGTCGTTCGAGCACCTGTACATTTACTACGGAAAACCCTGTCTGGCTCCAGCGAAGTATGGCTGTAGCAGCTTTTTTTATCAGGTCTGTATTGGAAAATTCCTGTATGTTTTGTGAACGCGGCTTTTTAAGCAGTACCTCCAGTATTTCCGGATGGTCTTTGCTCAGAAGCAGGTTACGGGCATAACTTTCATTTTCGACTGCCAGTTTCAAGACTTCTTCCGGAACGGGCCCCTCCAGCCCCAGTATTTCCGCAAACTGGCTACGTTGTTCCATTAGCGTATTGTCCATAGTTGCAGCTTTTATTGTGCGGTAAATTTAATGGTGCTTTTTTGAGGGTCCAGAGGAGAGCCGGTATTACTTTTGATCTGTTTGACCGTAACGGTATATTCCACATTTTCCTGAAAATCGGCAACAATTATCACCGCTTTATTATTGTTGGGGGATATGGCTACAGAGCTGATCGTTGCTTCAGGGCTAAATGAATAGTTGGCCGGGGCCTCTGAGCTGGCCTCATCAAGATCCTGGTTGAATGACAACCATACGAATGGTTTTTGATTGCTCAGGATACCTACCTCTTCGCCTGTAAGCTTGAGCAGTGATTGCGGAGGTTGGGCGCAGGCGGGGAGGTTGCCACCCATCTGTGCATACATCAGCGTGTTAATTCTGCATTTGATAGAAGGAAAGTCCTGGTTATTCTCCGGATTACCCTGTTGATTCTCTTCAGAGATATATCCCCAGAACTGTTTCATCTGCGCAATGGCTTTGTCCGAAACATCATAGGCCGTAGTATACCAGGTGGTAGGCATCACTAATCCCATACCATAGTAGTCTGCCTGAATGGTGGGTAATGGATGGGGGCCATTGTAAATTATCGGATTGGAAAGACTAGCAATACCGTAGGAAATAATGAAGGCAAGCCCTTCCTGATACATCCCCTGTAATCTTACCAGGCCGCCTGAAATAACCACTGTTTTTGTACCATAGGCATCAAACGCGTATGCATTGGGCGTAATATTCTCCCAGTCGAGATAAAAGGTGTATTCCGGATAAAATCCTTTATATAATTTAAAGAGATACCGAAGAATATCAACCCCGCTTTTATTACCATAAGGACGGAAATAAGCGTTTGGATTGCCTACAATATCAATAGCCTGTTCGTTGGTGATGAGGGTTTTTGCATTGAAGGGAATGTAAAGTGCTTCATCACGAAACAGTTTAAAGTTTTTAGGCAGACTGATTTTTTCAACTGCTGCTCCATTCATAGAATAGACGCCTGTTTTGAGTTTGGTGGCTTCATTGGCTTTGTCATATTCTGTTGAGCCAATAGGAGGGCCGGCTTCAAATTTTTCACCCAGCGCTGTAGGGTCCAGCTGTACAGAAAAGTCTCCCACCACAAAGCTGCCGGCACTGATGAGATGTCCATTGATATCTCCTGTGAAAGGCTTGCCTGCTGTAATGTGATGTACGCCGCCTGACCAGTTACCGATCTTAATACTCTGGATGGCAACGGGTTCTCCATCTACTGTCACCAATTGGTCGCCGGGCTTTAGGGTGTTTGCCTGTTTCAGAGTACCGGCGGAGGTCATCAGCAGCTGGTCTTCGGTGGAAATGAGTCCGAGGTCTTCCCGGCAGTAGATGAATACCATAGTGGTGGCAATACCACTTAGAGGATCAGTGGGTGGTGTTCCCTGGCTGAAGGTAACAGTAGCAGGGGTCCAGGTAAAAGTCAGTTTTCCGTTGGTATTGGTTAGAGCACCGCTCATCACCTCTTCTCCCTCCACTATTTTTTCAATCGCTTTTAATCCTGTAGGGATGGCAATCGGGGTTCCATATGCCATACATGAGCAACAGCACCAGCATTCACGCTTTTTCATGTTAGGATGCGCGAGCAGATAGTCTACGAGATGGTCCAGATCGTCGAATACCTGTTCATTACATTTTTTAGCATCATATTCAGTAGGCGCACACAAACTGGGGTCGTAAGCCTCCATGTATTTGAATGGTTTGTAATACAGATTGTTCTGAGAACAGTATTCATGTGTGATGTTGGTTTCCTGCGCATCTGTGCAGTGGTAGGAAACGGCGGTGCCCAGGGCGTTGGGACAGGGGCCTAAGCTTTGGTCCCGAAGAGAATTGAAGCATGTAGTAGGATCGTAACCCATAATTTTAGATTTTATTGTTGGGTGAATAGATGCAGGATGTTAAAATTTGTCCGCCTCGTATACCACTACCAGCGCCATGTTCAGCAATTTGTCGGGGTCAAGTACCTTGCCGGATGCTATAGTTTTGATGAGCGTCTGGGGTGTTTGGGAGATATCAAATGTAAGTTTCCAGATGACGGAGGCGCCGTCCCCGCTAACACTCTGAGGCACCACTTCTCCGAAATTATTATCGATGTTGAAGACCTGCGGACTCCCGCTGCCAATGGTCAGGCTGATAAAGTTATTACCACTGATAGGAGTTCCGGCTATTTCAAATTGCAGCAGTACTGAATGCAGCTTAATATTTCGGAGGGTGGTCAGTACATAATTGTCTGTTACGTTGAAAGAGATGGATTGTTTATTTTCAACCGGAGGAGTGTTAAACAATTTATACCAGGCATCCGCATAGGTCTGATTCATCTCCATTGTTTTGGCCAGCAGATTGGCGTATTGCGGGTCTTGTGTTTTGTACAATGATTTGACGTTATCAGCGAATGTTTTGCCTCCGTCAGTAGCGGTGTATTTTATCTTCACGATCACATCGGTAATGGAATTGAAGTTGATCCTGTTTGTATCCGGCGGCAACAGGAAAGTCCAGGTGGATACGGCGCCGGTGCCTTCAAACGGCAGATAACGGTCGTCGTTAAAATCCAGCTGGAACATACCATTGTCATCTGCTCCTTTGGAAACGGCGATTTGCTGGCCTGGCATCCAGTTGCTGCGAAGCACATCGGATGCTGGTGCTTGCGGTGCATTACCAGTGGGATTGACGCTTGTCAGGTAGATGAGGTAATTGACGGCCGTTGCATTGGTATCCGTTTTCTGGATAACGTAATTTGAGTTTTGTATAAGCGTTGCATTAAGGTTTTGATAAGGCCCAACTACTGCCGGTAAAGAGATGGAGATGGCCTTTATTTTACGACAATAGTGTCCCGGAAAATCAAAGTCGAACATCCGTTCGCTGAGCGTGAAGTTAAATACGCCCTGTTGGGCATTTTGTGGTCCCCAGATGAATTTCAGGAACTCCTGCGGAAATGCCTGTCGCAGTGAAATCGTTTTTTCGATTTCGAGCGTGCGTGAATTGCCTTTCATGTAGGACGCTTCCATTTGTTGCAAAGACAGCTGCAGTGCTTCGCCGGAGAGCAATCCGCTATGCAGGGTATCCCAGTAGTTGTAGGTGATAAAGGTATTGCTGTTATTCAGTTCGTACTGATAGGCGGTTTGTGCGGCCAGTGCTGTGTTGAGGGCAAGCTGGTAGCTGTTATAGAACAGGGAGGAAAGTCGTCCTGTCATCCACTGATATAAATCCTGATTGGTAAACTTGGTATGCAGAAAATCATCAACCCGTTTGGCCTGTTCTATACTTTTCAGATGAACGGAGAGGTCTTGCTGATAGTACTCCAGCTGGACCTGAGCGGCTGCAATTTGTGAGGTCAGTTGTGGTACCTCAAACCCGGCGGTTTGTTGTTGGAGGGTCCAGTCTCCATCTCTTCGGTCGAACTGAGCCATGGTATTAAGCACGGCAGCGCTCTGGTTGATGATAGCAGCAGCGCCTTCGCTGATCTGTGCACCGGTGTTGATGGCTTCACCAAATTGCATTCCCCCATCGGCCAGCCCGAAAATATTGGGGGCAAGGTAGCCAGCCACTGCTACACCGCGGATTCCCATGGCCAACAGCTGCGGTGGGGTTACTTCTGCACACAGCACCAGGGCGGCGGTTTCATGAGCATTGAGTCCGTTGGTCAGCAGGTTGGTGTAGTAGGTTTGCCGGTATTGCGCGCTTTCGAGGGCATTGTTGAGTGAGGAGATGGTTTGTTGTTGTTCATCTATCTGCTGCTGTTTCATCAGGGTGATCATATTGAGCAATGCGATCTGCTGGGTGGAGTTGAGTAGGGCCAGTCCTTCTGTATCGCGGTTCTGCAGAACAGACAACAGCATGCTCCCCAGTTGTGCAAGGGTGTTGGCAATACTATAGGCACGCGCTAGCATAGCGGTAAAGCGGTAGTAAGGTACTGCCGGCTGGAAGGGGTATTGTACATTCAGGACGCCGTTGCTGACTGCGGCAGCTTTTACGAGCAGGTTGGGGTCGATCGGTGCGTCGAATAAAGGTAATGGCTGCGCGATACCGTTGATGTTGAGACAATGCCTGATTTTGTAAAGCCGGTCTTCCACACGGTCCCAGTAGCCCATCAGCTGACTGTTGTCTGGTACACAGAAATACAGATTGAGGTCATTATACGCTACGCCTGATTTGCCGGTGTTGACATCTTTTTGTCCGCCTCCGGCGGTATTTTCAAGGTCTATCAAAAACTGGGGAATATTGCTGCCATATTTGGCCTGTATGTCTGCAAAGTTGGCGGCTGGCTGGCTGCTGCAGGGACCCAGATCCTGAGGGCGGGGGCCCAGCAGATCATACGCATACACGTACAACATGGTGGCAGTGTTAATGCTTTCCCAGGTATATTGTGTGAATTCCATGTCTCCCCAGTCAAGCAGATTATCAATATACTGCATCACTGTATTCTTCTCATATGCTCCGATTCTCAGCCGGGCAATAGCGTCCGGGTCAAACGGATCATCATTGTAGACCTTTATCTGTGTAGGATTCTGCAGATTGTTTTGCAGAGAAGCGATGGTATGGTTCCGGAAAGGATTAAACTGCCAATAGCGTACAAGCGGTGTAGACAGGTAGTTGTTCTGCAGCATATTCTGCATTTCCCTGGCTGTCCTCAGATTTTTCCCGTCGCTATCAACTGTCAGGTTAAGTCCCAGTACCTGTGCAATCTGTGCTACAGTGGCATTGTTGGCGGTAGCTGTTACAGATCCGCTGGTAATATAACCAGCTCTCTCCAGGTTCGTATAGAATTGTTCGGATTGTGCTTTACTGATGTCCAGGTTGATAAAGGCATCGGGGCTTATCACGAACGGAGGAAGGGTCGGATTAAAAATGTACTGGTACCATTGTTCTGCATCCAGGAACTGCTGGTTGGTATTCAGCTGTGATGCTACCATCGTGGGGGCATAATAGAAAAGTTCCCAGTAGTAGAGTCCATACGGACCGGTGAAGTCTACCTGGTTGGTATACAGGGAAGCCGGCGGTATTACCTGGAAGTCGGGTTGTAAATCACTGAAACAAGCTCCTATATTAACAGGGGCCTGCTGGGTACTCAACTGTAAAACGGCATCGATGCCTCCTGCAAATAAGCGCCTGTCAATATCCCGGACAACACCGGTCGTTAACCGGGTAGTAGCAAACTGCATGGTGTCGTAGTCAAGGTCCTGGTCTACGGTTGTGCTATCATATTGTATACCTGTACGACCGGATGATAGCAACACATTCAATACCCATTGTGCCTGGAGTTCGGAGATCATAAGGGGGGCTGTGATCATATCGGCATCTGTCAGGGATGCCAGTCTCATATTAACGATCCCGTTGGCGTCCAACAGTTTGAGCACCCGCTCCTGCAACCCCTTATAAATGGTGGATGACAGCGTATTGTTTATATTAAGTCCCTTGTTGATAAATGCATCAGGGGCTACCCATCCGAAAATAGATGCGATCTGAAGCGCATCTGTTATGTCAGGTACGCTTTCACTGTCATCGGGTTCAAACAGGAATGTGCCGCCGGGGTGAATGAAAACGAAGCTGCATGGAGCATTCCGCACCGGAAAGATAGTGGCCCCCGGTGCCTGTGGATTGCCCAGTATGGAAGGTGAACCGTAAAAAAGCTGTAGCAGCGTATCCAGTACATAACGGCAAATGACCTGACTGTATCCCTGCAACAGCGTGGAGATCATATCTACACTGTAGTATTCAATCCTGGGGTCAATCGTTCCATCCGGGCTTAAAGGGCCATGAGGTTTCTGCAGACCATAAAAGAATTTGTTGGAATCATCAGCAGTGATACCTCCTTCCGGCCAGTAAAATGACAATACGTCTGCCTTCGCTGGCATCAATGCGATAATCTGCTGAAGATTCATTCCCTCTGTGTAATTGTTTCCTATGGTATTGTATACCGGAACAAGTACCAGCGCGCCCGTTACATCGTCAAATCCGGCCTGGATAACCGGGGTGGTATTGTCTCCGAATACATCATTGGACAGATACCTGACTTCCTGTTGGTTGATGAGCCAGGATGGATTTAGCAGACTATCTATTACAAAAGAGCCCATCAGTGGCAACTGACTGTTCTGGGATGCCCAGATCAGCTGGTTGTTGTTGCTGACAGCACTATCTATTATGCTTTTGAAAGCACTGAAATCGGTATTATTGTTTGTACTGACATTAGCGGCTGTTAAGATATTGCTATGTGCATATTGAGCCAGCAAAGGACCATAACAGATCATTAATTTGTCGCCGCTTATCCTGCCGGTAACAGGATCTGTAAAATGCTCACTGGTGATGGGTAAGACGGCCACCTTGTGCCAATAAGGCTGGTCCGGACTAAAAAAAGCAGGATCAAACGGAGCATGCAGGTCTTTTTCACTGGTGACATTGATCACCTGTGGATCTGCCAGTGATTGGGGAGCTGTCCAGTTGCCGCTGAAATCAATGAAGGAATATTTGATGGCAGCCTTGACAACCGTTGCCTTGGCATTGCCGTTGCTCGATGTGAAATCGGTCACCTGGGTGGTGGTCAGTTCTGTCCAGAAGATGAACAACCGGTTAAACGCATATACGGGTGTGATGAGTGGAGAAGGGATGGTGATACTGATTTCCTTCCATTCTGTCCATATACTACCCGACTGGCGGGTGATATAATAATAGTTGGTGGGATTGGTCTGGGAACGGGCAAACAGATAAAGTGTTTCTGCTGCACCTAATGCAGGATCATGAACAATATACTGGCAGGCTTCTACGTACTGTAGTTTAGCAAGGTCCCCGAAGTTATCCAGGTATGTTTTGTAAGCTTTGCCTACATTGGGTTTGGTGATTTCTGCCTGTGAAAGATCATTTTCCAGTTGGGTAAAAAGACTGGTCTTAGTTCTGCGGAGGGCAGGGTCCAGGTAGTTCTCCGGATACAGGAAGATCTGCCTGTTGGCTTCCCATTCCCGGTAACTCATGAGCCAGGGCCACCAGCTGTCGGGAATGGCATCTTTACTGATGCTGGCATTTAATTCAAGATTCAGCCGGCATCGTTGCAGATATAACTGGGCTGAGTTTAATGCCTGCCGGATGAGGGATGTCTCGCTGCATCCTCCCATGTCCACATCAATCAGTAAATATTCATATAGTGCCCTGGAATTGCTGATGTCGGAATAGGTCTTGTTGAGTGTCCATATGCTGTAGGCTTCCAATACATCCCGTTGTTGTTCCAGCAGTGGACTATTATATTTTTTATAGATACCGGCCCATGCCTGTTCACCCGAACATGCATGCAATGCGCCTGTCAGGGCATTGGCTTTATTGGTAAAAGTGAACCAGTTATCATTATTAGCTGCGGATAGCAGTTGAAGCGAAGCCAGTGACTGTATAAAATACATATCCAGACCCAACTTTTTGCCGATGATGAAACAGTTGTTTACCTGGTAGATCTCACACACGGTGCTGCAACGCTTTGTTTCACCAAATAAGATATTACATACAAACATACTTTGGTCTGGTGGCCATCCGGTGAGCGCGCATAATTTTTGCATCTGCGCGTCGGTTACCGAACCATTGGCTGCCTGGGCAAGAAAGCTGATGAACTGGTTTTGGGTATCCTGGAAAGTATATACCAGGCTTTTCATCTTCCATATGTTGATTAGGTTGGTCAGCAACAATGGTTTGAAATTGAACACATCTGTACTGCCGTTCAGATAGGCTTGCGGATAGTTGAATATGTTGTTCAGTTCATCAGGGGTAAGCGATAACCGGGTTGCAATCAGCAGGTGCTGGGAGAACATCAGGATAAAAGCTGATAATGCTGCAGGAACGGGACTAATATTAGCGATCAGCAAAGTAACAGCGGATGGTATTTGCTGAATAGCTGAAATGCCTGCTATCATTACCGCAGTTAGCTCCGGAGTAGTATTGAAAAATCCAGCCAGATTGCTGATAAGTGCCTGCTGTTGATCAGTATAAAGCTGGTTTAGCCGTTTTTGTGCGTCATCGAGTTGTTCGGCTGTAGGGGTATAGCTGGTTTTGTCTGGTAATGTAAGGCTGGTGATGAGTTTTTTGTCTGCGTCTGTGAGTTGCTTCAATACTACACCTTGTGTGTTCACAAAACCATGAGTGGAGAAGTAATTAAAGAAAGCATTCGAAACGTCAGCATTGATAGCATTGGAGATGAAACTGGTGCTTACCACCAGCAGTGGCTGTACATAGGTAACGAGCGATGCAAGGAAAGCATTCAGGGAATCACTGGTATATCCTGTATTGACATAAAGACTGGTTACACTGTTGAGAATATAATCCAGTTCATATACATTAAACCTGGTTGCCTGCATCCAGTCAGCCACATCAGCTATTTGTCTGATGTCTGCCGGTAATAAGCGCTGCAGGCTTTTCTTGTTGGTGAGCTTCAGCAGGACGAGGTAGTCAGCCACCGGCATTTTGAGCCGTGCAGGAAGTAAGGTATGCCGGTATAGTAGAGACAGATTACTTACTCCCAGCGGCATGGACGATGTATTTGGATAAAAGTTGGCGGCTATGGCCGTCAGATCATTGTTGCTGGCTTTGAGGCCGGAAACGATCCTGCGGGAATAGTTGAGGGCAGATTGTGCTGACTGGGACAACTGGGAATGTTCTGTGTCGAACAGTGTCTGGCTGATCACCCAGTCAACAGGCGTATTTAAATATAAAGGATTATTGAAAAGTGCATCTTGACTGTTCCCGGTTAATGTCGTGACAGGATGGTAGTAGTCGAGATCACTACCATTCCGGATAAGTGCGGGGTCATTAAAGATAGTGTCGAAGAGGGCTTCTGAATAGCAGTTATCGCCCATTCCGGTAGTTTTGATATCAAACCAGCAGGCTGCGAGGTTCACGGGGTCTATGTTCAAACGGTCGGCCAGTGTTTTTACATCAGCGAGTGATTCCAGCGTACTATCGTTGATGGCGCTAAAACCAAAGGACATCATGAGCCAGTCCAGCGTGGAGTATTCCCATCCGATGGCTTTGGCCAGCCGCAGGAATCTGTTTAAACGGTCCAGGGTATCATGATTGATATTGGTGATCTGTTCAATAGGATTATTAGAATCAACGTTGTTGATCGTTATGTCCATGTAGGCATTGCCGGTCAATCCCTGGTTAATGAACAGCTGATGTGCCAGTGTGACGGCCTGTGCACCTCCTGTCTGTGTTCCATTCCAGGGGCTGGGGCTCCATTGGCTTTCATAACCTTTCATCCATTTTCCGGTGAAGGAAGAATAGTTGGTGGTCATGGTAAACTGGAAGCTGCCCTCGTTGTCAGGAGGATCTATGCCAGCCTGGGACCATGTACCGGTGATGACATTGCCATTCAGCGTTCCTTCGAGTGTACCGTAACAGTCATCAAAAGAGCCGCGTACTTCATTTCCGAAAAATGTCAGCGTCAGCCTGGTTCCGAAGATGGAAGGTGTATAGGTATATGTCACACCTGTACGTTCTTCCTGAGACAGCTGTTGTCTTAACAACGACATGAAGTCGTTTCTTTCAAGACCTGTCTGTTTTAGTATTTTGGAAAGCACTTCCAGTCCGCCGTTATCATTGGTGCCGACAGTTGTGCCATAAGCGGCTGTAAGGCTGGCCGCACTGGTGCCTGGTGTCTTTACAAGCTGGTACCTTTCTAAAGAAAGGTTTAGTTCTTCGACGGCATATCCGACAGGTTGTTTTTTATCCGGATCAAATGCGGATATGATGGCGCTGAGTGTTAACTGGAATTGTTTGAGTAGTACGCGTATCTGGTTAAGTGGCTGATTATAGGGTGTATTGAAAGGATATACGGCTGTTGCCATTGACTGCCATACTACCGGATAGGTACCTGGATTGTTGTTGATCAGGGCATCTTCTACCGTATTTTCCAGGATAGCATTAACGATCTGAAGATAGGGCACCATGGTATTGGTATTGGTGCAGGTTAATTCTATCTGCCAGAGGTCCGGCCGTCTTGCCTTTAAGGTAAGTCCTGCGGGGATGGGAGTGTTGCCGGTTGAGTCAGGAACAGTGATGGCCTTGTCTATGATGCGCATGAGGTCCACGAAATAGGCAGCAGCTCCCAGTATGGATTTGCACTCATCGCAGGTGCAGAAGTCGAGGGTGCCAAAGATCTGCTGGTAGTCTGATAAGGCTTCAAAGTATCCTGTTACATCCTTGCTGATAGGGTTTACAGCCATGTTACGGAAGTAGCGATTGGCTACTACACCGTGTACAGTTGCCAGCAGGTGCATGGTCTGGTCTTTAAGGCGTAGGGCCCGGTCATATACCTGATTGGCGATGGATTCTTCACCTAACAGGTCGCTGTATTGATGTATAAATGTGGATCGGCTCATGGTTGTCAGCTGCTGAGCGGAGTCAATACCTGCTGTAAAAAGGGTATGAGCGGTATTTTCGTCCGGACCGATACGGCGAAGGCGCTGCCATTTCCGGAGCGTGTGAAGTTCTTCCGGGGTATTCTTCAGACCGTATTGGCTGATGATGTCTGTATCCAGCAGATTAGTTGTTTGTATATCGAAGTGTGGGTTCCGGTGGTAAAAATCTTTCAGGGAATCCGGAATGACTGCGGACCGCGTTTTTGAAGGATTCATGGTCATCTTGATTAAAAAGTAAATAATGAGGTTATATCAGAAGGTCCGCCAGGTACTGGATTCCGGCCCGGTATGGTAAGTTCTCATAACATCTTCCTGGCTGTAATAGTGGTAAGGCTCTGGCGTTTGTGTACTGTGGGTATTACCGTAAAGATGTGAGGGTCTTGCATTCAAAGTATTGTAATGGTATTCCATATACCGCTCACGCGCACCGAGCCTACCCCATCCTTCGATGCCAATCCTGTTCCTGCCGGCATAACTGACAATGCTGCCACCAATGGATACGTATTCCGGCAGGCGCATTTCCTGCGGAATGCCCTGGACAGTCTGTTCAAACAAACTGCGGTTAGAATCGGCTTGCCCCTCAGTAGTCACGGGGTTTGTTGTTGTGTGGACTTGCAGTTCACCGAATCGTTGGGTCCAGCCTATGTCTGCAAAGGTAGATGCCTGATATTGGGTTGGCCATGCATCCGCTACTACCAAATCCTTTTCCGGTACAGACCTGGGATCTCCTATCAGGGTGTAGGAGTGCTTTACATTGGGGTCCCAGATCCTGTACACCGGTTCTGTAATGATGGAAGAGATCAGGTAGGAATGCGTGAGTGCACTGAATTCATTACAGGCCCCACCATGTGCCGCAATGGCAGTAGCTGCCCTTTTAAAGGCATCCGCACCGTTAGTGACGGCCTCGGAATCTCCGAAATAACCGGTTAAAATGTTTCTGGCTACTGTTAAACGTGCGGAGCTTTCTGATTCTGTACTCACCACTTCCTGCCCTAAATTGCCAGCGAACGGAATTTGACGCCTGGCGAAGGCGATGGCTTTCTGTGCCTGTTCCAGCCGTTGGCCGGTCTCTGTTGAAACCTGAATTTCCCGGACCATACCGGTAGGATCTGTGAAAGTAATGGGATTACCACCCACATAAAAATACAGGTTGAGTCCATCTGCAATACCGGCAGGATCGGGCTTGAGCCATCGTCCGAGCCAGGGCGCATAATATCTGGCGCCATAGTAATAGAGGCCGGTACTGTCGTCACATTCCTTACCGGAATAACGATAATCCTTATACGAAACTTCCAGCTGATTGTTACCGGCAATAATACTGGTACCTCCGTAAGGAAAGTATTCTTCATAGCTGATCAGCAGGGCCTGGGAATCCACTTCCATGGCAACGGAATGCAGCAGGTTACTTAACTGCCAGCGTAGCTGCCGGGTACCGGCCATCGCTTCTTTTTTAGTGTCATCCTGTGCCCAGTAATGAAGGATAAGAATACATTCATCTCCATCCATTATTCTGACCGTTTGCCTGATCATGGTGGTAGTGGTTTGATTCTGTGCACCGACTGTTTTCAGCTGCTTGATTTCATAATTGCCGAGATATATCTTTTCTGAGATATTGGTTACACTACCTCCGTGGGCCATGTATTCGGAAACTTTTCTGATACGGCTTCCATTGCTATCGTATTGATAATAGTCGGCGTCGTCCTGCTCCTGCGGCCTTTCGATGATGGCGGCCTGCACAAGCTCTTCGCGGTAGTTAAAAGACAGACTCACTGTATTGTTGATCTGCAGCTGTGTAAGGTTTCCGGAAGCGTCGTAACGGAGGTCCTTCAGGTGATTGGAGCTGCCTTCCACTGCAGTATCCCTTGTCCATGAAGCAGAAGTAGCTGTGTGGCGGGTTTGTACAAGATTGAATCCATCATCATACACATACTGTTCTCTATAGTTTTCCAATGCGGTACCATCTGCCGGCAACTGACTGAATTTGCTTTGTTTAAAATTGCCGTCAGCGTTGTTATTCCTGTATGTATTGGCAGTAATGCCCGGATGTTGCCGGCCGGTAGCATTGATCAGACGGTACAATGCATCGTAGGTATAATCAGATACCGCTGCTACCTGCTGATTATTATTGAATACTGTGTCAATACTATGATCAGTCATTCTTGTGATATTGCCCGCAGGATCGTAGGTGTATGCGATGGATTGCATCACATCACTGCTCCTCATGCTTTTCAGGAGTAGCAGGCATGAGGTGGTGTTTTCATATGTGTAGTTTGTCCTGATGCCATTTGCGTAAATAACGCTTGTCCGCTGCCCGCTGGCGTTATAGTCAATACCGGTTATTATCTGTTGCGGAGCATTGTTGTATTGAAGTGTGATAGTAGCAGGCAACCCTTGCAGGTTATAACCAGTTGTGGCGGTGGTGCCATCTGGTGTTTGCTGCATCACTATTTGTGTTAGTGCATTGTAAGTGAAGCTGCTGGCATAGGTGTCAGTAACCATGGGTATGGACGCCGTATTCCAGTCGGGTGGCTGTTTGTAGTCGGAGATCAGTTGTCTGGATACCTGCAGTGTTTGACCCTGAAGGCTATAGGATGGGTAAGTCTGAATACCTGCGGCATCTTTTTGTTGATATAACTGGCCGCGGAGATTGTTGGCCTGTGATGCAGACTGACTTTCTCCGTAAATAAAAACTTCCATCAGCGGGTATTGCGCTGCGGGCACCGAAGGCATACCCGATTGTATCTGTTGGGCTCTGACGGCAGTTTTTCGCTGAAAGCGATCATAACTTATCAGCTGGTTGTAGTCACGGGGAGACCAGGACCATACCGGATTGCCGAAGACGTTATTCAGCGTAAAGGACCGGCCGGCATCGCTACTGTCAATGAGTACAGGCCCGGATGCTCCCATGATATAGCCTTGCCTGAAGTTATAGTAGTTGGAGGCAGTCGTAACATTGGAATAATACAGCCTGGCATCTGTGATCTGCGTGATGCGTCCGGCCATATCCGTATCGTAACAGGCAGTCAGACAGTTTTGTTTTAGCAGGGTGATGATTTGTCCGGAGAATGGCTGGAATGCAGGTTTGAGCTTTAAGGTAAAACCTTTTTCATAAGGCTGGAAGTTCACGGTCACATATCCATCAGTAGAAAGGTATTGTTCTGCTACCAGTTCATCCCATATCTGCCGGCTTGTAAGGCCAGATCCTTGTACCATAGTAGTAAAGGCATCAGGTGATACATATCCCAGGTTGTTCTGCATTTTGAGGAAAACGCTGCCGGTATTGTCTTTTATCTGTATAGCCGGTGTATTGTTAAATATGGCTGCTTTCTCCAACGCATCTTTTTCATTAATCTGCTCCTGGGTGGGGTTTGCAGGATAGTTCGCCATGAAGGAGATATAATAGGGCGAGGTTTTCACCGTATCATTGGTGTCATATAGTTTTTCTTCCCACGGCGTATACACCGTAAGGATGTAAAAACCCTTTGGCGTGTCTGTTCTGACAGGTCTTGTCAGCGGATCGTATTGTGTGGTGGCCGGAGGAGGAACGGCGTTGCCGGCCAGTTCCTGTTGCGATTGAAAGTGTACGGTGTCACTAAAGAAAGGAAGATAGGCTGCTGCAACTTTGCCTTTATTGTTAAAAACAGTACGGCCCGAAGTCAGCCAGGTATTTGCGGCGGTGAGCTGTTTGGTTTCGATGGCCCTTCCCATGCCGTCACTGTATTCGATTAGCTGGCGACAGGAAAAGGGGCTGATACCGGTTTTGGTATGATAAAATTCTGTTCGGTTGAGTTGTATGCTGCTGATAGGTTGCGAACGTTGCTGATAAGCATCCATATCATAGAAGAAAAAACTGACAGCTCCCTGGAGATAATATTCGGGATTGCTGATCACATCAGCGAAGGAAACAGGATACCCGTCTTTTGTGGTGGCAGGCCAGGAGTATTCTGCCGGTTGGTCTTTAAAATCATATAACCTCATTCCTCCGGTATAGACACCTTTTTCTTCTCCGAATACGGTGCTGACAGCAACATTGCCCAGCGGGTCATAAAGTATCTGTGTCACATTGCCGTTAGGGTCACCCATCTGTCGGAATTTCATCGTCTGATAATCGCATTCGGCCCATGTTTCATTATAGGTGTTATCATCCAGATATTGTTTACTGCCGCTGATCACCATGTTGTAGCGGTCATAGGAGAATGTTGTTTGCAAAAAGAGAGAGGAGGCAGTGCTGGCAAAAGAATTTTCCACCTTGTACAATTGATAAAGAGTTTGGGCGGTGGAGAAGTAATGCTGTACCAAACCTCTATTATACCAGTATCCTCTAGCCTGATCAAAGTAATAGCCACCATCATTTTGCAGGATGCTATCGGTCATATTTTCTCCGAAAAGATACCTGACGTTGTCAGATGTAAAGGAGGCCGTCTGCTGGTGATGAAGCAGGGAGCGGGATGAATGCTGGCCCAGGGGTAAAAAATTGTCCTGTGTCTCATTCCAGAAGTAGGCTTCCCTGATAGTGAGTTGCTGCGCCTGTAATGTAGCGGCAGCGGGTATTGTCAGGTAAGGAATGATCTGCTGAAGAGCAGTCTGTACCTGGCTATTTATGTTGTCGAAGGTGAAATAAGTGTTTCCCGCGAGATTAGGATGACAGATCTCAAAGTCTTCCTGTTTGTAAAGAACACCTCTCCAGCATCCGTTCTGCAGACTGGTGCTATTGATGTAGCTGTTGCGCCGGGCTGTTACTTTTAGTTGCTGTTGTGCTGCATATACGTGAGTGTTTTCAAATGGCCCGTTGCGTCTTGAAAGGTATATGGTGCAGGACAGTTGTGTCTTTCCGTTGAGTGGGTCGGTTTGTAAGGTGAAGTGCTGGGTGATGGCAGGGTCCAGGGGATCTCTTTCGTAATTGTATGAAATACTTTCCCGGTTGCTGACTGAAAAGGAGGCATATGCCTGGTCTCCTATGGCTTGCAATAACAATACTGTAACATTGGCTGCTTCTACCGTATACGGATTTCCGGATATTGCCTGGTCATCGTTGGCATATACTTCTTTGCGCAGGATACAGCCCTGTAGTGCTGCATATGCCTGTCGAAGGGTTGCTGCATCAGCATTGTAAATATCCGGTTCAAAAACATTCCCGGGAAATTCCAGGGCCTGTAAGTCTCCCTGAAAATACGCCTGTTTATATTGCCGGAGAAGGGCATCATTTTCCTGGAAAGTGCCGGTATGACACCAGGTTCTGGTATAAACAGGAGGGATATACAGGTCCTTGTTTAGCGGGGCTACAGCATTGCCAGGAGTTTGTTCATATTGCTGAAAGGTTTCCGTGTCCCATGCTTCAACAAAACCGAAGCCGCAGAACTTTCTTTCTACCGGATCATAATAACCATTGTGATATTTATAACGATTAACAGTTTTGGTAGCGGACAGCTGATCACATACAGTGACTGATTCCACTACTTGTACGGGAAATCTCAGTTTGGTCACCCATGGTTGTCCTGCTTGTTTATCTTCCAGGGCAAACCGGGTAGCACTACAGTACTGTATAGTAGTAACAGTACCGGTATTATTGTTGATCTGGTTCAGCAGATAAGGCTTCATACCATTGCTGAAATCATAATAGTAATGTTTGGGAGCAGGGGACATTTTGGAGAAAACGAGGCAATTGGTGCCATTCCCATTGATGTCCATAAAATGAATCTGATCTGTGTCACTGAATTGCTCGGGCAATATTACCGTAATGGGAACGGAGAAAGTGTTGCCGTTCTGATTGATATAAACTGTTACGCTGTTGGCAGAAACATATACAAGATCGGTAGTACCTGATCCGTCAATATCGGTGAGGAATAAACGACTGTAGTCGAGGATATCTTCGGGTACAGGAGCATTTCCTATGGCCACTTTGGGGCCATATTTGCCGGAGCCCAGGCAGGGCCAGCATTCTGCCAGTCCGCTGGAAATGCGTACCCGATGTAGTGAACCATCTCCAAACATATCCGCAAAGGAAACCACCTGTCCGGAAGAATCAGCTGTCTGGAAAGGAAAGCCATTTTCGTTTTGAAGGGTCCTTGCCGGCAGAAAACCATCTTTTCCGGCAGAGGGGTAAACAAGAATCTTATCACTGGTAGCCAGCAACAGATCCGTTCTCCCGGTTGCATTTATATCAGTGGCTTCCAGAAAGGGATTGCTGGTATCAGCAGGATAGTATGTAAAGGGTTGAAAATTATTCCAGCTACCATCATTGTTGTAGGTATAGAAACCATTGCCAGCCAGTAATTCCACCTGGCCATCTCCATTCAGGTTTACCATCCAGGCATTGCTGTTACGAATATCTTTGTTGACAGGAAAACTATTAAGAGATACCGGCAACTGGTATTTTCCGTCTCCTGTTGGTGCCAGATAAACAATAGTATTGCCATTGTTGAAAAGAAATCCGGGAAGTCCGTCTCCGTTCAGGTCTATAGGCAAAAATCTCTGTTCTCCCAGATAATCGGGTAGGGTATTGTTGTCCATCTCCAGGATGTCAAAAGAAGGAGTGGAGGCAGCTTCAAATGATGTGTAGCTGAGCGTCAGTGGTGGTAATTGTTTGGCTTCGTATCCTCCCGTTTTATCTTTTTTATATCCTGCGGATATTACTTCCTTCAGCAGCGACATGATGGTGATCTGCGAGGACTGGTAAGGCTGACAGGCATCGTAGTTTAGTAAGGTGCTTCTAACCAGGCAAGGGTTTCCAAGTTCCTCAAAATGATGGAAGAGCAGGATTTGCCGGCATAAGCGGCAGGTACGTATTTCAAAGCCGCCTTTATAAGACGAGAATGCGTCTGGTCTGTATGCCCATTCCCTCACGGGAATATAGGGGTTTGCATTTTGTTGGTTGATATTTGACAAATCATATTCGCCATAATCGAATATCAATTCAAATGCAAATTGTGGATTGCCGTTGCTGTCCCAGTAGTTACCATATTTAACGGATGAAAGATATCTGTTTGCCTCATAAGATCTGTTCTGCTCATAGATGACAGAAGGAACATTCTGGTTGTTTTCTGACTTGTAGGTATAAGTTATTTTCTTCCCGCAGGCATCTGTGGAAGTATCGGGTAGCCATTGAAATATCTGCGTAGGATCGGCCGGGTTAACGATACAGGCATTGCCAGTTGTACCGAACGTAGTAGTGACATTACCGGAGGAAACGACCTTCCACCAGGATGTACCATCCTTGACACTCTCCCATTGTTCGATACAGGAATAGGCTTTTTGTATTCTGGGTACATAGGTAGTGACAAGCCAGTCTTCATTGTTGAAATGTTCGGTCCGATCAGTTGTTTTAACCAATTCTCCTTCACCTGTCAGTATATACTGATCGGTGCCCATATACCGGGGAATGCCTTTGGTGGTCATTCTTGAGATACTATTAAGGGTCAGCGTAAATCCCAGGCCAAATACGTCATTGCCCTGTGCTGAATTATAGGTCAGTGATAATTGTGGTTCAAATCCTCTGGCCGGTGTGATGGGTAGTGGAATAGTATAATTCCCTGTGCCGGAAAACGTGTCTGGTTGAAATGTATTACCCATACCGCTTAATGCCCCGCCTCCTTTGGGAGTGGATAGTTGGGGAATGACAATATCCGTTAATGCAGATGGTGAATCTGTTACTTCCATGAGCGTTGTATTGAGGCCATTTAACAGGAAACCTAGCGCTGTATTATGGGGCGTCGTGGGTTAAATTGACCAGGATTAAGTAGTTCTTATTTCGTGAAATTCTTATGGGGGGCTAGGATTATCTTAACAGTTATTTGAGTTTTTTGAATGAATCAATGCTTAAAATCTTCTGTAAGAAGTAGGAGAATTTCATTCCTTTGATAAATTTAAAGATAAGTTTTTATTTTCTTGGGTTTTTATTTTCAGTTTTTTTAATTATTTTATAATTCGGACTCCTTATTAATATAAAAGATGGTTGACTGCGTGAAAGTATTGTTTGTTGAGGTTTCGGATAATGAGGGAGAGCGTATGTTGAATTTTTAAGATTGGAGATATGCCGCGTTTCCACACACTTCGGCCCTTGTTTCCTTCAGGGCTCACATTCATAAATCTGGCTACCGCCTTCTTGTCTGCTTCAATAACTGCAAATCCCCCTTTCCCATGACAGTTGCTATAAACCTTGGTACTCCCACGTTAGCACGCTGTACCTAATTCTCCTGGCTCTTTTAAATAAAGAAGTATATTACTAGCCCTGTTATTATAGTGTGTGCCTCCGGGATGTTGAAAAATGCATTTCGCTAAGTTGAGTAATTTTCCTGATCAAATAAATATCAATATGAAACAGGAAATATCTAAATCAACCAAGGAAGAATATATGTTTTCGCTCATATCAGAGCAGATAAATAGCGGTCGATCAGTCAAATCATTTTGTGACCAACATAATATCCAATCCGGTAATTGGTTCTACTGGCAAAAAAAATATCAACGGCATAAAGCAGCCTCTAATGGTAATGATAGTAGCTTTACATTACTTCAGATAACCCCGGATCTTATTACTCCGCATGATAACGTTGCCAATCCTTATTTGTTCAACCAAGCTTTAAAATCTGTTATGCGTTCTCTGCTAACTATTACTTCTTCTTCCGATTTAGGTGAAACCTGTAATTTGAGACGTTTGCCGAAATAGATGTTTATTAGTTCGATACAATCCCGTGAAATCAAAAATTGCCTGCTGATTCTAAAAAACAAATGTGGGTTTAGTTCTTCTTCCAGTTGATCGAGGGTGACACTGACAAAATAAATTTTACGGTCGTTAGTAATAAAATGTATATTCCTATTAGCCGTCCAAAAATAGGCGATATTTGAAACCGGAATTGATAATAGCTGATCGCGCCATTCTACCAGGATATTTGCTTTATACACAACCTGATTTTGGCTAATTCCTTTCAAAATATTCTGAATATTATCAGGTAAGATGACTTGCCGCCTAAGTTTGTGGAAACGACGAAGGCTGCTTTCCAGATCAGCACTCACAATTGGCTTCAATAGGTAATCAATTCCATTGGCTTTAAAAGCCTTTATAGCGTATTCATCAAAAGCTGTTGTAAATATTACAGGCTTAGATACCGGAAATGACCTAAAAACATCAAAACTCAAGCCATCGGACAACTGTATATCCATGAAATATAAATCAGGCTCTGGATTTTTCCCAAGCCAATCAAGTGTTTCACTGACTGTTTGTAAAAGAGCAATAACAGTAATGTCACCTTGCTCATTTTCAATTAACCGTTTTAATCGGTTAGCCGTAAGCGGCTCGTCTTCAATAATCACTGCTGAAATCATGATTGCTATTTAATAAGGGTACTTTAACCAGGAAACTATCGCTACTTTGCTCAATCACTATCTGTTGTCTGCTTAATAAATGATAGCGTTCCGCAATATTTTTTAGCCCGATACCTGTGCTGTCTGCTCGTTTGGTTATCGGATTAATATTATTCTTCACAATAATAAAATCTTCCTCAGCGTAAATTTCAATTTTTAAAGGCTTTTGTCTGCTTATGGCGTTGTGCTTAATAGCATTCTCAACTAATAGCTGCATACTGCCAGTAGCAAAATATTTGTCCATTATGTCAGCCGGAATATGTTTTTCTACAATAAGGCTGTCTTGGTAACGTGTTTGATATAAGAAAAGGTAAGATTCAATAAATGTCATTTCATCCGCTAGTCTGATAACATTTTCTTCTTTGTCTGATAAAACATGGCGATAAATGACTGCCAGTCGCTGAACATATTCCACCGCCAGTTTTGGATTATCCTCAATGAGCGATGTAAGGGTGCTAAAGTTATTGAATAGGAAATGTGGGTCAATTTGGGTTTTTAAAAAGTCCAACTGTGCCTGAATGGCTTTTTGTTCGTTTTTTGCAGATTTTATCTCTGTTTGGCTCCACTGCACAAAAAAAGAATATGCTGTAAAAATGGAAGAAATCAGTATAGAAACTATTATTCCTAAAACCATTGTTTGCTGATAAATAAGTCCTTCAGAAAACCATTCGGGAACAAAAAACTTTAAAATAACGATAATGAAAAATACCATTATTACCTGAACAACCAACTGAACTATGAGCCGTTTCGGCAAAGACTTTTGCCAAGGCAGAAAACGGTCCAGCAAAAAACAGGACTCTATTACTAATGTAAGACCTGCTATACTAAGAGCAACATCAGGAAGTACGGAAGTACTCCACTCTTTGTATTCCAAGGGGTTGATTACATATAGAATAAGGTAATATAATATGCCACTAATAATGTAACTGGCGATTCTGAATTTTATGTATCTAAACGACATAACAATAACAAATGTACCACTTTATAAAATATCAATTGTAGTAGCCTGGAAAGCTATGAAACACGACGTTTTGTTTATCTAGTCCAAACTTACGTTTGATATGAAAAGCCACAATAGCCAGCGCTTTTAATGTGCCATATCCCATCCGAAAGGTATTTTCATAATTCTTCCCACCTATGGGCCGCATATATTTCCGTCGCGCCATTTCCATCTTTCCAGGCATAATCTGATAGTATTACTAATTGAATAAATAAAGTAGTGATGGTAAGTAGTATTGCTATAATTTTTACCATTATAAATTCCATATGAATTATAGTGGTAAAATGCATTGTTATTATTTTAAAAAAGTTTTAAATCCTATTAATAAGTTTATTCCTTGTAAAGGACGATCGTCTAGTACAGTCTTAAATAACGTAGATGAATATTGGCCTTCAAGATAAATGATAAAGAAATAACTGATCTCATAATCAACTCCAAGACCGCCTCTCAATTGTAAAAATGATTGGTTTTTTGTACCGAAAGTTATTTCGTTTGGTTGGCTGCCGTTTTTTATCCCAGGCACGTCCATAAAGGAAATACCTGTACCACCATAAGCAAATGGAGAAAACTTCCTAATAGGAAAAGTGTAACCAAGGTCTAAGCCGACATTATTGGCATTTAGTTTATAATCCAGTGTTGCCGATACATTACCTATCCGCATATTATCTTTATGATAACCTACAGTTGACATGTCAAAATAAAGTCTCGCAAAATAGTTACTACGATAGTTAAGCTGAAAAGAAAAAGCATTTGCGGCCCCTCTGTCTGCCAGAAATTTGCTATGATTAATAGGAAGATAATATCCAAAAGCAGAATTGAAATAGTATTCAAATTTATTTTGTTCATCCACCATTGGTTTTTCGTACTGTCCGTTAGTTTGTACTACTATGAACAAAGCGCTTATTACTGTTAAAAATTTTTTCATGTTTCTAAATAATTGATTTATTATATTGTTCCACAAGTTATAAGTTTCCCAATGCCATATTCTTTTCAAAAAGTGCTACATAAACGTCATACGCAGCTTTATTGTAGTTGTTTTTAGCTTGCATAACTATAAGCTGCGCATCAAGAACGTCCTGGTACCGGTTCATTCCTTTTTGATACCGGCCATTAATAAACGATAAACTACTTTCTGCTGCATGTAGCACGTCCTGTTGAATCTTCACTTTTGCAATTGCTTCTTTGTAGTCTCTTCCGGCTTTTCTGTATTCCAGGAGTACCTTGCTGTTTAGCCTTTCCGCAGCATTTTGCAATTCCTGCAACGCAATCGTAGATTGTTTAGCCTTGTATCCATTTTTGAAACCATTAAAAATGGGTATGTTTAATTGCACGCCTACATAGAAGCTGTAGGGCCATACATATTGGCTGCATTTAAAATTGTCCTGCTGTGACTGAATTTGGTACTGACTTATAAAATCTAAACCAATTAGTATTATAACGGTAAGTGTTACAACTATGGCAATAATAGTATCTCGCATAATTTTGCCTTAATATTATGCGAAGCTATTCCCAGAAGCCCTCATGATCCAGGAGAAACAAACTGAGTTGTTAATATTGGCAGTTAAGCTGCAATAGAAGATTTTAAACCGAATTGCGTTGATGTTATAAATGGGTAAGCATTACCTTAATGGCCTATACACTATCCAGAGAATAAATACTCTATTGTTTGAAACTCTTTTCCTGTCAAGACCAGGAAAAAGATCTGCCACATGAATTCTATACTGCTTAATTGGAGAAGGTTATTAACTGTTTTACTTTCAATGTATAAGAGAGGGGCTATTCTGCAGGATTATGGGGTTAAATCGCATGAGACAATTATTAATTTACCTATTCACGTCTGATTACGGCAAATATATTATCTCTAAATTCCAGATCAACAATGATCCCAGCCTATTAATAATAATTACTACCTGGTTAACGATGCACATATGATCTACACATTTACCGATCAAGGGCAGATGTAGTTTTAGGTATCAACAAACATGGATGATGCGCAAACTGATAGACTAATTGAACTGAAATATTCTTCAGATCATATAATTTCAGGTAATGTGAAATTTGCTTTTTATAGCTCGGTTTATTTTAATTTACTGTCATAAAAACTCCCATTACCTCACATGGAACGCCTTTTTCTGATAGTTCTGCTGAAAGCGTTGAACTTATATCTTCAGAAGCGAGTATCCGAAGTACATTATCTTCATCATCAAGATCAATAGACCATGACTTAATTGAACTATAAGATTGAAGTACATCTCCAATTTGAACTACCAAATTGTGATCCTCCAATGATGTTTTGACAATAATTACCAACATATTTACAAATTTGACAATTGCCTTCCCTGGCTGCTTATGACTAATCGATAACTTTTATTAGCTTCTTAATACACAAAGACTATCACTTACTATGATGTGGTATTAACGAAGTAACATATTTTAGCTATTATGATATTTTCTCTGGCACCTATGTTGGTCGTTAACTGTAATAATGAACTATAAAAACTTCCGTTTTAAAGTCCCCCAAAAGAATGTTTTCCATTAAGTTAAAAGACGCAGTGGTACTTAAACGATGGAATGCTGAAAGATTTGATTGTTTCAATTCTCACAGGTATTTTGTATTTGATAAATTTTGCTTCTGCGATTAATTACGCCGGAGCAATATCAAAATTAATTTTAAAGCGCCATTGCAAACTCTAATTACATAAATTTGGATACCTGAAATGACAGCTGAGTTTATACATTTATAACACATACTATTCAATTATAATAATCACTAAGGCAAGCATTCAATTCAACTACATCAAATTTTTCACAGGCAAACCTTTCATATAAACAAAACTAGGGGTTCAATATGCTAACGGAAAAGAAATAATTGACGAATTGAGCAAAATAGCGGTTGAATTGACAATGGTAGAACCAGAATGTAGAGCATAAGATACTTGTATGACATCAGACGCCATTAATTACCTGAATCCAGCCTCATAGAACGGGCAATTTGATTTCTTTGGTAGAACTTGTCAATGTCGCTCTGTATTCCTTTCAATTCCTGGTCCTGGCTCTTATTGTCTGTTTGTAGAATGGTACGAATGATTTGACAGTAATAGTCAATGATCGGCGCATTCACAGCGATTTTACTCAATTGCTTTACAAAGACCTCGTTGGCTGTTTCAGCGCGAAAACGTTCCTTACAAAATTTAACAGACTGACCGTGGTAATATAATATCCGTGTTCTTTCTGTAATGGAACATATTCCATTACCACCAGAAAGCCCTTATTTCTCAAACTACGTACACAGATGCTGGTAGACGCTGAATATGAACTTCTAGTTATTAAGGATAGAACAGCGTTTGGGATTTACGCAGCGTTAAAAGATGGCCATCACGTTCATATGCCCCCATATGGCGACCATCGTATAATCGATGATGAAAAGAGAGTAAACCTCTAACGAGGGAAGTCGTCCATCTAATGTTGGATAATTATTGACGAGGGCATATGCATATCATCTAACGGTGACGGAAGTGTCGAGAAGCTGGAAACTGATCATGTAATATCAAGCTCCGGAACTTACAAAGACGTTTGGCTAAATTAACAGGCAAACGCATGATTCCAGCCGTCTGGAAGGTTACGCTTACTGTTTATTAGATACATAACAGCTGATTTCCCAGGATAAATTTGCTGAAGAAATGTTTGAAGTCAATCGTAAAAAGGCAAGTGCGATTGAAGGTCCTTTCGAACGGTCGTTTTTCGTATTATTGCGCCTCCCGGGGGCGATTAATAACAATAAATTTTTTAAAAAACAAACCGTGCTGTGGGCATTGCATGCCACAGCACGGTAAACGAAGGATGCTTAGTGATAAATTGAGTAAAACCGGAGCTTATTATACTCCACGAAATTACGTATGAGCTTTTGCTGCTTATACTGCCATGTTTTGTCAGGATTTCGCTTATATACTTTTACCGTGGTCGGGAAGATATAAGGATCTTCATCTGGGTCCATGTCAGTACCATCTTTCATTTTTAACTGAAAAATATAAACATCGAAATCAGCAAAATGGTTGGCACAGGCCTTATGATAAAAAATATCGATAAGAGTATCAAGTTCCATTTCCATTCGTTTGCGAAGCCCTCCTTTATAAACAAATAGAACATCGTAAGTTTTCGGACATAGATAACACGCCCCAAAACCTAATAAATCTGCCGAATCTCTGATGCTTTTAGGCAAGAGCTGGAGGGAGCCGATACCAGAACTACCTTTTGCAGAATCGCAGTCTAATGAAAAAGTCCAGGCTGGTAATGCTTCCTTGCTCTGCGAAAAGCAATATTGGATGCCTGCCAAAAGGCATAGGAAAAAGAATAGCGTAATGAACTTCATAGAAATCTTTTAAAAGAGACTAATTTAATTATATATTTTGGAATATTAGACCGACTGCAGCTTCATAGTCGCTTCTGCTGGCTTCATTTACCTGCTGCAACTCCCCTTTCGGTTTATCGAATCTACCCGCAGGAGCCCTCCCCGGAGTAGGTGCCGGGGCTGCTTTGGCTGGCTGTGCCGGTTGTGCGGTTTTCCCTGCCGGTGTTGTAGCTGCTTTAGCACCTCCTTTTTTCCCTGCTTGTGGTGTAGCTCCTGAACTGAGGTCTGTAGCCGTAATTTCCATTCCCTCTTTACCGTCCTCAGTTTCATTTATCGGTCTGAAAAAGCCTCTCCATCCTGCATGACTGGTAAGCCCGGTTGTATTTGTGCCTTTTTTGACCTTATATTCTACGATTTTGGTTCCAATTTTCTTACCAACTGCCTCAACTGTAAGTATTGTACCATCAGCATCGATGCTGGTTACAATACCCGTATGTCCATGTGCGTCATGGGTTTTACCATCAGCATCTGTATATTGTTCTATCCTCCACACAAAAACATCTCCAGGCTTCGGGGTGTTACTTTTCTCATATTTTGCAGTATTGCTGAATTCAGTAATTAAACCCGCTGTATTCATTGCTTTTGATAGTTTTATTACACCATCTTTTGCAAGCGCCCTGCATACCAGTTCAGAACAGTCCATATATTCAAGACCAGGCTCTGTTTCAGCCACTCTCAGAATATACTCAGTTTGTTGTAAATATGGCTTTTTAAGTAATGATTTCGCCGCTTTAATCCTATCTCCCGGGCCCATACCTCCAACATCCGTATACCTCGCCGGGTTATTCCCCGCATACACATAAGGAGATATCACCGCATAATTATCGCCCGCAGGATCCAGGGTCGTAAACCTTCCCAACTGCGGATCATACATACGCGCACCATAATACAACCACTCCACACCCGTCGCGTCACTAAACTCCTTATCCTGTTTCTCCTTTCCATTGAACTGCATCTTATTCTCCGGATAAGAAGTTCCTTTCAACGCCTTTGCACTAATCCCTGCCATCATCAAACCATATGGATAATAATGATTCTCCTCAAGCAATGGCCCAGTCATATGCATCACCATCAGGTTATCGAAATACACATCCTCTCCGCTCTCATTACTGGTATAAATATACATAAACCCTGTCCGCTTCATCACCAACGCCCCGGAGGCCAGCGTTTGCAGGGTTCCTGCAGCATCCTGCAACTGTTTCACCCCACTGTTATCACTCACCATATTAAACTGATCGTCAAACAATACATAGTTCAGATAAGCCTTTGGCCTGGTAGATTGATTCGTACTACTGTCCGTCTCCCGCAGCACATTATAAATGTCTTCACTAAATACAGTTGCAATAGCAGAAGTACTGCCTGCACCTGCGTGCGAACCATCTACCAACGTATTACCCGTAAATGCCTGTACCAAAGCTGACAACATACTTGTAGGCAAACTATTCCTTACACTTGCATTGGCACTGGTATAATATGATCTCACAACTGCACTAATCGTATCACCCGCCATCACTCTCAAGACTAAAGAAGGACCAATTTTCTTTTCCTTGTTAGCATTAGTAAGTGCAGCATATGCATTCGGACTGGTTGTGTTGTCAGCAGGATAACCGGAAGGTAAAAGCGTACGACGGTTATCTATATTACTAAACAGCGCATTTTCTTTATTAGCCTGCGCCAGTTCCATTGTGGCAGCATAAACGCTGGTATCTGATCTTGTACCTAATACTACCCTGATATTACCTAAATGGTCTTTTTCATAGTAGTCATAAGTATAGGTAACCTTCGCACTGTCATAGATAGGGCGTATACGTCCTTCTTCGGTACCGATATACTGCATGGTATCCTGGCTATATACCATACTTCCCAAATAATCCTGCACGGTTGTCTTAGCAGGACTCAGGGTATTGTCTACGACCGTTTTCTTTAATCTTTTACCTGTTGCATCATATTGATAAGTAATGCTTCCCTTATTTGAAAAGGTGATCTGCTCAGGTAGGTTTAAGATATTATAGGTAATACTGCTGATCTTTTTGTTATTATCACTAATCAGATTCGCATTTGCATCATACGTATAATCACTTGCGGAGTGAAGACTATCATCCACAAAATCCTGCAACCTGGCTGTCCTGGTATTAGCCGTATCAGTTACACCAAGTAGCCTGTTACTATTGTCAACATACGTATACTTCAACTGATCTACCGTTGTCAGTGCTGTACCGACCATTCCCCGCTGCGCCATCGCCATCATATTACCATTCGCATCATATTGGAGTCCGCTGACGGTAAAGTCTGCCTTGTCCTGGCTCCAGGTGCCACCAGTTGTGTTCTGCTGACTAAAATCGGCTCTTGTCAGGCGGTCACTCCTGTCATAAGTAAATCCATAAGACCGGGCGATACCATTTGATCCCGTTTTCCATTTAACGCCTGCCAGGTTACCATTATACTGTGTGCTATCAAAATCATCATCATAGCTCAGTATTTCTCCAAACCAGTTTCTGGCATTTGCTGAATTTACAAACGCAGCATTGATACTTTTCATCCATCCGCGTGCGTTATAAGTATAGCTCATGGTATCCAGCTGGGTATTGTCTCCGCTTACCCCCAGTCGTTTCTGCTTTAGATGACCGGATTCGTCATATGTGCAGACTGCAAGTATCTTCTCCTGTGTAGAATCACCATTCAGTCTCTTCCTTAGTTTCAATAAGCGGCCGATATGATCATATTCGGCAATCGTCAGAATAGTCGTCTGCGGGGTCGCCGTGCTCCTGGGATTTTTATGTCTTACGAAGCTGCTTAATAATCTACCGGTAAAATCATATTGATTGGTCGCAACATCCTTCCCTCCTGCATGATTAGAAGAAATCACCTGTATCATATTGGCCTTGTCATCGTAATAGGTGGTACTTGCCAGCCACTGATCCGTACCCAGCACGCGCACTCTTTTACCGGTTATCAGGCCGGTTGTCATGGCACTTGGAGTAGTGGAAAATGTTTCTGCGTTGGGGTTATTTCCGGTTCTGACATTGGCGATCTCACCGGAGAGATAGCCATAAGCGCCAACATAATCATAGTTGTCATAAAAGGTATAAGTCAGCGGAGTCAGATCAGCAGATGAAATACCAGCTAAGGTATTGGCCGCCAATATAGTGGTAGTACCGGCAGTAGCTGTCTTATCAATAGATGCCGTCATATTGGTCGATTCAAACCCCTGCAAAAAAGTGATGCTGTTTGTTGCGATGTAAGTCGTGTCGCCCTCATTGCTATTCACCACAAGATCTGCCTGAAGAGGTATCTGCGTGGTAACAGATTGTGTATTCGTCAAGGCACTATCCAGACTACTTTGCAATTGCGTCCTGGCAACAGTCTTTGTGTATATAGCCGTCATCACTTCCCTGTCCAGCCCATCGTAAAATGTAGCCAGCCATTGCTGTGGAGACTTCGCCCGCTGTACAGAATCCTGTGTAAAGGCAATCCTGTCCCTTACATCATATACCATATATTGCGGGCCTGCACCAGGCAATTTTTTCATGGTCATCCTGCTTCTCTGATCATATTCAAACTGATAACAGAGCTCATACAAATAGGATGACACATTCCAGTTAATCAGCATCTGTTCAACTGCCAGGGGAGGTATGACACATGCCAGCCGGTTATAACTATCGTATACGTGATAAGTACACAACCAGCCCCGATGATCCGTAGAAGGAATAGGAGAGAGCTGAACTTTCTTTAGTATCACACGGTTTTCATTATCTGAATATTCTATGGTCTGCTTGCCTGATTCATCTGTTACCACATCTTTGTGAAGTGAACCGGCCGCATAGATACCTGCATTCGCAGGCAGGCCATTGACCATTGTCCAGATGTGTACAGAGTCACTCAGTGTATTGACAAGGTACTGATGTACGGCCGCTTTTGCACCACCTTCCAGCGCCCAGCTGTTGCCGGGAGCATATCCTTTCAGGACCCTGTTCAGAGGAGACGCTTCATACACAGATTGCCCATAGAAGATATTCTCTGCACTGGTACCCGGGTTTAACGTACTGTTCCTAAAGAACGCCAGTTGCTCCGTATAAGGGCTATTTTTAAATTTACCGTCTGCATTATTCCCTGATTGTTGTACATAAGGCAGGTAAGTATATTGTTCCCTTCCATAGGCATCGTACAATTTCATGGTCACAATATCATGTTGCTGGCCACTGGCACCTTTGGTGATAGTTTGCCAGGGGCGGCCTAAACCATCAAAATATTCAGTGTTCTGAATAACCTCCGTTACTGTTCTACCGGCAGCAGCAACAGCAGCCGTATCAGTAGTCGGCATAGCGGGTGATAGCGTTCTGATAAAATTGGTTACCGGGTTCACAAAAGCACCTGGCAGAGATGCCGGCGTAGCGGAAGGCCGGGTCGTTCCTCCTGGAAAGTTTTGCCCGTGTAACGCTATATTGCTTAACAGCAGGAGTGATAAAAATTTATATCTGGGTTGCATAGTGTTACCTTTTATTGTCCTGAAACCGTAATGATGATGGGTGTACTGGCATTTACTGATAATGTGCCGTTAGCCGCTATCATGTAAGTCGTGTTATTGATTACAGTGGTCATAGGCGAACTTGTTGCAATAACCACAGTAGCAGTAGCTGGCGTGATCACATCATAAATAGGCAGATTGCTGTCCAGGATGATATAAGAATACGATTTCAGTGTTGTTGTTCCAGATGTGAGTTTGATAGTATATACTCCTGAAGGAGTTTTGCTACCCTCTTTGATGACTACATTATCAGCAGCCGGATAACAGAACCCATCTGAACTGGTATTCGCATTGGACGGGCCATAGGTATTCGCCTGTACCCGTGCCAGGGAGTCCGCAACGCCTGGAGTGAGAGAAGAATAAGTTCCGGCAGCTACGGTATATTTTACGTAAGACCCTGTATAATTGGCGCTACAGTTTGTCTTCTGATAATAAAGGTTTAGCTCGGAATTCTTATACACCGTCTGTGCCTTCGTCGATAATTCAAATGAAGCACCAGCGCCTAACAGGTACGTTTTAGATGTACCGGTGATGACTGTTTCTGTACCATTCTGTCTGATGTAGAGGCTTGTGCCTGACTGAGTGGTGAAAGTGATGTTATATACAATACCTTTTGGCAGCGCAAGACAGGAGAGCATTGCACTTGTCGGGTCCAGGTAGGTTTTGTTTAATAATGATTCACCTGTGGATGAATTCGTAATAGCAAGATTGAAAATAGGGAGGTCTCCTGCATCAGCGGCTTTTGTAAGGAATACGGTACAGGGTGAACATACTCCTTTTGCATTGGCATTGAGCTGTGCACTATCTATCTCGCTGGCATAAGCAATGCTATCTGCCTGGGCAATGCTGACAGCAGACAGGTATTTTCCTTTGGGTACAATCCAATTTACGCTGGAAGGTACTGAGTCTGCACCACAGTTGTTTTTCTTTGTGGTAATGGTGATAGAGTCATTAGGAAAATAACAATATCCCTTTGTATTAGCATAGGTCTGGCCATATGTGTTAATTTCAGCAATTGCTTTCGCATTTGCGTCATCCTGACTGACATCTGAACTATAGGTATTTGCTTTAACTGTATAAGTGACAAGAGTGCCCATGTAAGGAGAATTGCAACTTTTCCTGATGTCTTTCTTTTGTTCCGTATTATAGAAAATATGTTCGTTGCAGATTTCTGCCTGTCCATAATAATTATAGCAGATCAGTTTTATGATATTCCTGTCCTGGTCACGCATCACATGCAACCTGCCATAGGAATCGTACTCATAATAAGTGAAGATATTCCGCTCATTACAGGTGCCTGTCATTCCTACCAGCGGGTTATACCAGTAGGACTTCATCTGAGCGCCGGCAGGGTATAACCTGAGTTCATCGATATGTGTACTACCTGTGAGATCGGTAACAGTAACATTCTTGATTGTATGCTCATAATAAGTCCAGCCGTTGATAGTTTTCCCTTTTTTAACTGCTACACTACCTGCTACAGTAGCGGTACCTCCATTACTCCAGTAGGAAAGAACGTAAGTTTTATCACTGGACAATCCGGTCTTTTCAAGATAGAAAAGTAAATTTGAGGTATGTCCCAGCCCATAGCAATGGATGCCTCCCGGAGAAGTAGAATCCACCACTATATTATCAAAGCCACCCCAGCCGCCATATGTATCACCTTCAAAAGAACTGTAAGCGATATCACTGTTGGCTGCATTCGTTACCTGAGCGATCGGATATTGTCCTTTGTAATCCCAGATATAGCTTTCCTGCATACCTCCTTTGTTCGTTACCTGTTGCAGGTTACCCATGTTGTCGTATATATCATAGGTATCTTCAGTACTCAGCGAGCCAGCGCCCTGTGAAGTCTGGAAATATTTAGGTACATATACGTCCGTATAAGGGCTGTAGAAACTTAAATTAGTCAGTTGCAGTTGCTCATTGTTTCTGAACTGAACTTTACCAAGGTTGATACTGTTCATATTGCGATCAAGCATCGCTTTGTAAATACCTGCTGTATCAGCGTTTGCCAGTATTCTTGAATAAGGATAAGAGTAGACCGTAGTCAGGCTTTCATTCTTACTGGTCGTCAAAGTAGACTTAGCCACCTGGTAGTTATCATAAGCCGCACTCTTACCGGGGTTAATGTCAGGGTAGTACAAATTGGAAGTAATGGCCTTCACAGAGGCGCTTGTGGCCGGATCATAATCTGTTATCGTA
This sequence comes from Chitinophaga sancti, assembly GCF_034424315.1. Classification (GTDB taxonomy): domain Bacteria; phylum Bacteroidota; class Bacteroidia; order Chitinophagales; family Chitinophagaceae; genus Chitinophaga; species Chitinophaga sancti. The sequence goes on along the minus strand of NZ_CP139972.1, from coordinate 7,999,138 downwards.
ACCGATTTTACCAGTGCTGGTTTCAGATAATAAAACCCTGTATTTACCCTCACCAGCGGGAAGTAGGTAGAAAGATCAGTTATATTATGGATATAAGCCAATTTATAGTCAGCGCCGGTGGTATCTATATAATAGGTATAGGCGGATTCTTTCAGCAATTGCTTACTGCCATTGTAAATAGCCTGGTTCAGCAATAGTCCTCTGAATGGCTCATTACTGATAAATTGCTCGTCAAAATAGGTAGCGCTGAAATTGGACGCGACAAAAGTAGGTATCCTGTCTACATATCCATTGTCATGGTTACTGAATTTGTATACAGTATAGCCACCGTCGCTTTTTTCAGTGACTTCGGAGTAGGTCATATGATTCCCATTGGTAGTACCTAAGGGAAGGAAGTTATTATCCAGTACGCGGTGATAATCTACAGTACCGGTACCTGACCAGCTGTTGCCCCATACTGCCGGTCCGGAATTATTCTTACTGTATCCGGAGCCTGTTGCATAATAGGTTGGATGTCCTGCCAGTATACCACTTGATGCAGTTCCACCGTGGATATAATCTGTTACATAAAAGTATTCTTTGGTGATTGCTGGTGCATTGGCATCAGCTGTAGAAATAATCTTTTTGATCCTTAGGCCTCCGGCAATACTATCTGTCGTGTGTTCTTCCAGGTTAAAATAGGGTAATTGCAGCGCCACTTTCCGGTAAGTATGTGGTTCATACACAAACTCTGTGTAACCTCCTGTAGGAAAGGTGATCTTCTTCAGAATCTCCGCTTTCATATAGGTCGAATCAGGTGCCCTGGAAACTAAATAATTTGTATCATATTTATAGGTCTTACCATTGTAATAACCCCAGTGATCCGCTTGCTGCAGGTTATAGTATTTAGGCAACAATGTAGCATCATAGGTGAATCCATATTGTTGTATCACCCTGTCATAGGGTGTTGATAGATTGATGCCAGTCAATTGCAGGCGCCGGGTCCTGCTTTCGAGGTAACTAAAATTGATCTTCTTTACCCCAACAATATCAATCTGGTTCAGTTTCTGCCACATGGAACTATCCAGGAGCTCACTTGCACTGCCGATTCTGTTTATTTTGCTAAAGGTGGTATCAGCAATGATATAACCCATATCCTTACACCGGGAGCTGGTAAAATTGATAGTTTGCAGTGGTGTAACAATGGAGGAGAGGAATACCGGGTTCTGTACTGTTACATGTGTAGTGGAACCGTCGTAATAGTTATCAAAATTTGATTTGTTTGTATAACTGAGTACATAGAAGATGTCCACATGTAACGAAGAATGCTGCTTGAAGGCGAGTATACTGCGTTGCATATGTTGTGTATAGGTTCTGCCTGCACGCTTGTAGTTGAAGAGAATACTATAGCCGGCTGGGTTTCTGATCTCTGTGAGGTACCAGGCGCTGGCGATGGTATAGGAATCGTCAGTATAATCACCATTGTTATTCAGTTCAATAGAATTGGGTGTACCTCCAAAAATATATTGGATACCCTTTTCATCGGTGATTTTAAACCGGTAGAGGACCCTCGATGTGGATTTTGTAAGAAAGGTAGAAGAGGGAAGCTCATTTAATGGTACATCATCATAGGTAAGTGAGCTTAGGGTATCCAACAATTCTATTTTCAGTTTTTCACCATTACTACTTTTTACCTTGATCTGAATAGGTTGGGCAGAATCTCCCTGGAAGTAGAAAACACCTGCATGGCCATTGAAGTTAAAGATGAATTCATCGGGTTGAGCGTCGAAATCCAGGAAACTGGAGACAGAAAGAACGGAGTTGTTAGCATATTCTTTTACAAAGTTTGTATCGGACGCATATTCTTTAACCTTGTAGCTGTTGTACAGGTAACAGATTTCATTAGAATAATACGTATTACCAAGTCGCCTTACATGCTCGTCCTGTAAACCATTTACTTTCCGGTAAATTACACCGCCGGCATTTAGACTCCATCCCTGGCCCATCCAACCGGGATGCTCGTCCACCTGATTACCCTTAGTAGAGTAAGATAGCGTAATGGGCACTTCCAGGTCCTTATAGGCCAGGTTGTACAATGGAATACTGACATTTGCCTGCCCTGTAAAAGGATCTGGAGGGATCAGTCCAAATTCTCCCAGGGAGGCCGTTTGTGGTGTCGGGAGTGTCTTGTTTAGATTAATACCGGGATAAGAACCAATGTCTTGTCCGGTGCTGTAAAGGGGGGATAGGAAAACGAAGATGCACCCCCAAAATAGTGCGGATAAATAGCGTTTCATAATGATAACGGGTATAGATGATAACGGGTTAGAGAAATTATGTGTTCCTGTTTGTCGGGTATATGAAATTTTACATACCAGGTTAATTGATAAACAATGGAACAAAAATAGTGATCATTATTAATAAAAAAAATGATGTGGGTTGTTCAACTTGATCCGTTGTTCATAACACATTGAAAATAAAACAAAAAGGGCTTCTGTATACAGAAGCCCTTTCAAGGGATATTCCCGTTAGGGTGGATGATGGGGTTCGAACCCACGACCCCCAGAACCACAATCTGGTGCTCTAACCAACTGAGCTACAACCACCGTTTGAATTGGGATTGCAAAGATAAGGAAAACAATTTTCATCTTCCAAATTTTTTAACAACTTTTTTCTCCCTCACACCCCGATTCCCTACCTTTCATCACATTCCACCCCCTATTCCCCTCCACTCCCAATATATTTGTTGCGGTCTCAACTTTCTATGCTATCATGCGGAATTCCGTGTTAATACTCATAACAGCGGTCCTGGCCACCTGTTATATTTCTGTACAAGCCCAATCAACCAACAGCCTCACAGGCAAAGCCGTAGACGCCAGCACCGGCAAACCCGTGGAATACGCCTCCGTAGTCATCCTACAGGAAAACGATTCCTCCGTACTCACCGGTATGTACACCAAACCCGATGGCTCCTTTTCATTCCCCACCATCCATCCCGGCAACTACATCCTCCGTATCTCCTTCATGGGTTACGATAATCTTTATAAACACATTACCAATCTTAAACCCATAGGCACCCTCAAACTTACCCCCACAGGCAAAGTCCTCGCTACCGTCGAAATCAAATCCCAAAAACCCGCCTTCTCCATGCAGATAGACCGCCAGGTTTTTGATGCCGGCGCTTTCGTAACTGCCGAAGGAGGCACGGGTACTGATATACTAAAAAATATTCCCAGCGTAGATGTTGATATAGACGACAACGTTACCCTCCGTGGCAAAAGCGTGACCATTTATGTAGACGGCAAACCCTCCCCTTTCGGAGATGCAAAGACCGCCCTGCAAATGCTCCCCGCAGAAACAATTGACAGGGTAGAAGTGATCAACAACCCCTCCGCTAAATTCGAAGCCAATGGCGGCGGAGGAATCATCAACATCATCCTGAAAAAAGATAAAGCCATCGGCTACAATGTGATGTTCAATGCCGGCCTCGCCACCAGGGGCCAGGTGAATGGAACAGCCAATGCCAGCTTGAGACTGAAGAAATTCAATTTCTTTGGCAACTACAATGGCCGCTACGAATCTGCCACCGGCTCAGGTTACAGCTACCGCCAAAACCTGACAGCCGATACCGCCGGCACCTGGTTCTTTTCACAGGATAGTCATAATAAAAACACCAGTCACCAGAATGGTGGCCGTATTGGCCTTGACTATTACCTCGATGACTACAATACCTTCACCCTCTCCGAAGGCTTTAGCAGCAGCCAGGGCAATAGCGAAGACAATATTTTACTGGATTACCTCGGCCAGACCAAAAACCCGCTTAAATCAGGAGAACGCCATAATACCAGCGGCAATAACAATCCAAATAATAATACCAGCTTCAATTTCAGGCACACTACCAGTCGCCAGAATGAAGAATGGACCGCCTATGTAAGCTTTAGCAATAACAAAGGCAACAGTCACAGTAACTATTTTACCAATTACAATACCGCCTCCCATCCTGATCAGCAAGCCAATACAGGCCGCTCCCGGAACAAATTCTGGAACATCCAGACAGATTACTCCACGCCTTTCGGCAAAAAAGGGAAATTCGAAACCGGGGCTAAGATCACTTTACGCAACAACAATAATGATTATAACGCGCAGGTGTATGACTGGGATTCCATGCAATACGAAACCAGTGGCCTGCTCTCCAATACCTATTACTACAGGGAAGACATCTACGGCGCCTACGTCAATGTATCGAATGCCATTGGTAACCTGGGGTATATGGTCGGCACCCGGGTAGAACAAGCTTATCTCAATGGCTACTCCTACACAAAGGATACTTCTGTCGATAATAAATTCTTCAACGTATTTCCGAGCCTGTTCCTGAAATACAACCTGCCGCATAACCAGGATCAAAGCCTGATTTTCAACTATTCTACCAGGATAGACCGGCCTAATTTCGACCAGCTCCTCCCCTACGTGAACAACTCAGACCCGCAAAATATCCGTGTCGGCAACCCGGCTTTACGCCCTTCGCTCACACATAAATTCGAAACGAACTACTCCAGGTATTACCCGGGTTCCAAAGATTTCCTGAACACAGGCGTGTACTACTCCCAGGCCAATGACGATATTGACCGCATCAGCGTACTGGATACCACCACCGGCATTACCACAACCAAACCCATGAACCTGGCGACTGACAAAGACTGGGGCGCGAACTTTACATACAACCTCCACATTCTCAAGGGCTGGAATGTATCGAGTAACTTAAACCTGGAATATAGTAAACTGACAGGTGCCACCATCAGCAATGAATATTTCTCCTGGGGCATCAATGTGAACTCCAATTGCCGCCTGCCCGGCCGTTTTAATATCCAGCTGAACGCTCATTACCGCTCTCCCCGCGTACAGCCACAGGGTACCTTCAAGGCCATGAATGGCATTGACATGGGCGTGCGGAAAGAAATGCTGAAAAACAATGCATTGGCCATCTCCCTCAATATCTCAGATATCCTGAATACACAACAATACAGTTCCCATTACGAAACCGAAGCCTTTATCCAGGACTACAGCCGTAAAAGGATGACCCGTTTTATCAGGTTGAATATCCGTTACCGTTTTGGAAAGATGGATCCTAACTTGTTCAAAAGAAAGAAGAAACAGGAAGACCAGGAAGAAACGCCGGAAATTGAGGATAAAAAGCCACAGAACGGCAGGTTATAGACCCACATAGGATAGTTTAAAAGCATCACAAAAGGCCTGGTTCTACCTCCTTATCACGCTTTTTTCCCTGCCAGCATCGGCACAAAGGAGAAATTATCAAACATCTCCTGCTCAAAATCGCCCTCACTCACCTTGGTAATCCGCAGCATCCGCTGCACCTCCTGCCCACCGACAGGGATCACCATCTTACCACCCACCTTCATCTGCTGCAGGAGCTTTTCCGGGATCATAGGCGCCGCTGCCGTTACCAGCACCTTATCAAAAGGCGCATAAGTAGGAAGCCCCTCATACCCATCCCCATAAAAGAAGCGGAGATTCGGATACTTTGCTTTAAAAGGAAACAATTTCACCAGGTCAAACAGGCGTTTCTGGCGCTCAATGGTGAACACCATCGCTTTCAGCTCTGCCAGTACACAAGCCTGGTAGGCACTACCGGTACCTATTTCCAGCACCTTCTCGAATGGCTTGATTTCCAGCAATTGTGTCTGGTAAGCAACCGTGTAAGGCTGGGATATAGTCTGCCCCTCCCCGATGGGGAATGCCCTATCCTCATAAGCAATGCTTTCGAATGCTGTATCCAGGAAATAATGCCGGGGAATATTGTTGATAGCCGCTAAAACACTTTGATCAGTTATGCCTTTTTGCAGGATACTATCCACCAGTTGCTTGCGTAATCCTTTTTGTTTATAGGAATCTTCATACCGCCTCATACCCGCAAAAGTAATTAATACCCCCAATTTTCAGCCATGTATGGGAATTTCTATTTATCCCCATATCAGTTGAATATGGTGCAATAATTGCAAATCCCTCTCTCCGGGGCCAAATTGTAGGCCCATAATTCAGGATTTATCCTTTATTTTACAATCTTGTTTCTGACACAATTTTCAGACAAACCCAATATTTTTATGGATAATGTAATTGAAAGTAAGGTATCACAATGGCTGAACGGCCAGTTTGATGCGGAGACGGTATCCGCCATCAAAAAATTGCAGCAGGAAAACCCCGATGAACTGGCTGATGCCTTCTACCGTAACCTGGAATTTGGTACGGGCGGTCTCCGCGGTATCATGGGTGTAGGTACTAACCGTATGAACAGGTACACGGTAGGTATGGCTACCCAGGGTTTTGCCAACTACCTGAAACAGGCTTTCACGGATGAAATCAGTATCGCGATTGCACATGATAGTCGCAATAACAGCCGTTTCTTTGCCGAAGTGGCTGCCAACGTTATGGCTGCAAATGGTATCAAAGTATACCTCTTCGAAAGCCTCCGCCCTACTCCGGAGCTATCGTTCACCATCCGTCATCTCAAATGTAAAGGTGGTATCGTACTTACAGCATCGCATAATCCTAAAGAATATAACGGCTATAAAGCTTACTGGAACGATGGCGCTCAGCTGATTCCTCCTCACGACAAGAACGTAATCCGCGAAGTAGAGAAGATCAACTCCGTAGATGAAGTGAAATGGTCCGGCGGCGAAGCGAACATCCACCCCATCGGCACTGAAATTGACGAAGCTTACCTGCAGATGCTGAAAGGCCTGAGCATTCAGCCTGAAGCAATTGCCGCACAGAAAGATCTCAAAATCGTATATACGCCTATTCATGGTACCGGTATTACCCTGGTGCCTGAAACACTGAAACGCTTTGGCTTTACCAATGTACATGTGGTAGAAGAACAGGCTACCCCGAACGGTAACTTCCCTACCGTGGTGTATCCTAACCCGGAAGAATCCGAAGCCATGAGCATTGGCCTGAAGAAAGCGAAAGAACTGGATGCAGCCATCCTGCTGGGTACTGACCCTGATTCTGACCGTGTAGGTATTGCTGTAAAAGACCTGAAAGGAGAATGGATCCTCTTGAATGGTAACCAGACAGCCGTACTGCTCTTCAATTATATTATAGAAGGCCGTCGTGCAAAAGGACTGGCAGGTGCAACTGATTACGTATGTAAAACAGTGGTGACCTCCGACCTGATCGACGTATTTGCTGCTAAAAACAATGTAAACTGCTATAATGTACTTACTGGTTTCAAATGGATCGCTGAACTGATCCGTGCCAAAGAAGGCAAAGAGCATTTCATTTGTGGTGGTGAAGAGTCTTATGGCTATATGATCGGCGACAATGTACGTGATAAGGATGCCATTGCTTCCGTAGCACTCATTTGTGAAATGGCCGCTGTGGCTGCAGGCCAGGGTCGTACCCTCTACCAGCAACTGATCGACATCTATATAAAATATGGATATTATAAGGAGAGCCTGATCTCTATCACCAAGAAAGGAATGAAAGGTGCGGACGAAATTGCTGATATGATGAAGGGCTACCGCGAAAACCCACCTGCTACTATCGCTGGTGTGCCAGTAGTGACTACTTACGACTACCAGTTACAACAGGTGAAAAACCTGAAGACCGGTGAGGTGAAACCTATCACCCTGCCTAAGTCAAACGTACTGCAGTTTGTACTGGAAGATGGCAGCAAGATCTCCGCACGTCCATCCGGTACCGAACCTAAGATCAAATTCTACTTCAGCGTGAACCAGAAACTGGAAAACGCAGCAGGATTTGATGCGGCTACGAAAGCACTGGATGCCAAGATCCAGCAGATCATCCAGGATATGAAACTGAAATAAAACCACAAGAGGTTGTTCCAAAAGTAATTTCCGGGTTCAATCCGGAAATCTGAAGGAGAGCGTTTTTATTAATTAGAACCTCACCGCCTTCAAATTACTTTTGAAACAACCTCTTTATTTATACTATTTGTACTTATTGTAAATACGCAGAATAGATCTCCTCTCCCACTACATCTACCATCACCATCTCCTGCAAAGTGGTAGATAAGGAATAACCCACAAAATCCACTGACAGCGGGAAAGACTTATGCTTACGATCCACCAGTACCGCCGTTTGAATCTTCTTAGGTAAAAACTCCAGCAAAGGCTTCAGGGCATATAGCATCGTTCTGCCTGAATTAGCCACATCATCTACCATTATAATTACTTTTCCGTTGAAATCCAGTGCTTCTGAGATTTGAACAGCATCGGGATGCTGCTTATCCAGTTTCAATTCGATCATTTTAATCTTAATGGGAGAAATCTCCTTCAGGATAGCCGCTATTTTTTCAGCGAGAATTGTTCCCCTATCCCAGATCCCTGCCAGGATAATTTCCGGCTCTTCACTGTTATGCTCATAGATCTCGTAAGCAATACGTTTGATTTTTTTATCGATCACATCCTGGGTGAGGATTACATTCTTTGATTCCATGTCAAAATAAATTGAAGGGATAAAAGTAGGGATTTTTTAGCTATGGTGAAATGCCGGGATAGATTCGGGGCAATGTATTGGTCATCTCCGGGTAAGACCGGGTGAATGCCTTTAAGATACCTGTGAAGATTCGCTTCATCTGTTACATTACAAGTTCACTATAAGTACACGAGAAGGTCACCTCTATATCCAGGAGATATTGAAGTGACCTTCTCGTGATATTTTAGTATCATTATAGTGTTAATAAAGGACCGGATCTTCACAGGTATCATCAGGGAGCTTTGATAGTTCTTTATACCTTTTTCCTTACATTGCAACTGTCAAATCTGATGTATGCATATAATTCAGGAAATCCTGTTTGTATTTGCCTTCGCCATTGCTGTGTTCCTCTTTTACCGCAAAGCCAGGCAGATCAGGCTTAATATTTTGCTTGGAAGAGATATATCGTTGAATGATCACCCCGATCTACGTTGGAAAAATGTACTTCTCCTCGCCTTTGGGCAGAAAAAAATGTTCCGCAAGCCTTTGGTGGCCGTATTACACATCTTCGTGTATGCCGGTTTCCTGATTATCAATATGGAGGTACTCGAAATTATCCTGGATGGGATACTGGGTACCCACCGCCTCTTTATGCCCTTCTCAGGCGCATTATACCCCGTATTGGTGGGGAGCTTTGAGGCACTGGCAGTACTGGTCATCAGTGGATGTGTTGTTTTCCTGGTCAGGCGTAATATTATTCATGTACGCAGACTGGCCATGCATGAACTGGATGGCTGGCCGAAGTCAGATGCCAATTATATCCTGGTTACGGAAATCGTGCTGATGCTGCTGTTCCTGACCATGAATACTGCCGATCAGGCCCTTCATCCCAACGTAGGGCCATTCTGGATATCCGGGGCATTCAGACCTGCTTTTGAGGGGCTCTCTCCCCTTACCCTGGAAGCCATTGAACGTGGCTGCTGGTGGTTGCATATCCTGGGCATCCTGGCTTTCCTGAATTACCTGCCGTATTCAAAGCACCTGCATATTATCCTGGCATTTCCGAATGCTTACTTCAGTGATCTCCGGCCAAGGGGGAAGATGGAGAATATGCCTGCCGTGCAAAAAGAAGTGAGCCTGATGCTGCAACCGGAGCTGGCGGCTACGGAACCCGCGTCTGCAGAGATGCCAAAGTTTGGGGCGAAAGATGTACCCGATCTTACCTGGAAGAATATCCTGGATGCCTATAGTTGTACGGAATGTGGTCGCTGCACAGCCGCCTGCCCGGCCAACCTTACAGGCAAAAAACTTTCTCCCCGCAAGATCATGATGGATACCCGTGACCGTGCGGAAGAAATAGGGAAACTGGGAAATACTGCTGGTAAGACCCTGCTGCGCGACTATATTTCGGAAGAAGAACTGCGGGCTTGTACCAGCTGTAATGCCTGCGTACAGGAATGCCCGGTAAGTATAAACCCACTGCATATCATCTTACAACTCCGCCGGCACCTGGTGATGGAAGAATCCAGTGCACCCCAGGAGTGGAACATGATGTTTAGTAATATAGAAAATAACATGGCCCCCTGGAAGTTTAGCCCTGATGACAGGGATAAGTGGGCAACTGAAATGAATGCATAAACTGAAAATTCCATGCAAATAAAAACGATGGCAGAATATTTCGCCAGTGGAGAATCACCGGAAATACTTTTCTGGGTGGGCTGTGCAGGTAGTTTTGATCAAAGGGCGCAAAAGATTACTAAAGCATTTGCAACGATATTGACAAAGATAGGGATCAGGTTTGCAATACTGGGAAAAGAGGAAAGCTGTACAGGAGATCCGGCCAGGAGAGCGGGGAATGAATTTATATTCCAGATGATGGCACAGAATAATATCATGGTGCTGAATAATTACGCAGTGAAGAAGATCGTGACCACCTGCCCGCATTGCTTCAATACTTTAAAAAATGAGTACCCGGAATTAGGGGGAAATTACGAGGTATTGCATCATGCCACCTATTTACAGCAGCTGATAGATGAGGGAAAGATCCGGGTAAAGGAAGGCGGCGCATTTAAGGGCCGGAAGATTACTTACCATGATTCCTGCTACCTGGGTAGGGGGAATGACATCTATGAGGCGCCGCGGAAGGTGCTGGAAGTGCTGGATGCAACGCTGATAGAAATGAAACGGTGTAAGAGCAACGGTTTGTGCTGCGGGGCTGGTGGTGCCCAGATGTTCAAGGAGGAGGAGAAAGGTACTACAAGGATCAACTTTGAGCGGGGCCGGGAGGCCGTGGAGACAGGGGCAACGGTGATTGCTTCGAACTGCCCGTTTTGTATGACGATGCTCACGGATGGAGTGAAGGAGCAGGGCAAAGAAGACAGTGTGAAAGTGCTGGATATTGCAGAGCTGATAGCCATGGACCTGGAAGGCTAGCTTCACCCAATTGCCAACAGGTCAGTTAGTTCTTTTTTAGAATTAAAATACTCCAGGCTGCAGTTTTTAGATTTAACCAGGCCCGGCATTGGGCTTATTGAAAATTAAAATTAGTACCCGTTCCGAACGACAATAAGACCAAATGATATTGGTCAGTTTATGAAATCAGGAATTTCGTAATTTTGCGATATGGATATTCGACAAATACTACCGACTGACTTTAACCCTGCCTCGCGGGTTTGGATATATCAAAGCAATCGTCCTTTTTCTGAAAAAGAGCAGGCTGAGATTGCAGAACAACTGGATCAATTCACCGCTCACTGGCAGGCACATGGTGCCCCTGTGAAAGGCTGGGCTAAACTGCTGTTCGAACAGGTGATCGTGGTTATTGCAGATGAGACAGATACCCACGTAAGCGGATGCAGTACTGATAGTTCCGTGAGAGTGATCAAGAGCATCGAACGCCAGTACTCCGTGAATCTTTTCGACCGCCTCTCACTGGGCTTTGTACTGAAAGAGAAGCTGCAGTTGCTGCCGATGATCCAGATCCCATATGCACTGGAAAAAGGGTATATAGACGAAAATACTATTTACCTGAACAACACCGTGCTGACCTTAAAGGAATTAGAAGAAAACTGGCTGTTGCCGTTAAAGAATAGCTGGCTGGCAAAGAAATTTGCTATCGCACAGTAAACTAAGTTGCTACTGCAGGGTCAATCAACATTGCTTTGCACAGTAATGAATTCAAAAACGGGCAGCCTCACCAGCTGCCCATTTTATTGTTATGAATGTTATTGCAATAGATGTAGATATCATCTGCCCTGCCTGTTCCCGTAAAGCACTCTTAGCTGCCGACTGTGAGATTACCGGCTACATGTTCAGACCCAAAAAGATCACGGGCAAAGCAAGCTGTATTCACTGCGGATATAGTCACCCCAAACTCACTGTGGTGAATGCTGATTTTTATTACCAGTTTCCTGTTGCAGACAGGATGTTCTATGCAAGGAATAAAGAGAATCTCATTGCATTGAGAGATTTCTTTAAGGAGCATCAGAAATGGGATGATGAGCTATGCATGGATTTTCCCAAGACCTTTTATTTACACAGGGAGGAAATTGTAAAGAAGATAGAGTCGCTTTTAGAAAAGCAGGGAATTGAACCAGGAGCCTGAGGTAAAGCTCCTGGATAAACGCTCATGCCTTTCGGGTATGATCACCTGATAAAAAACATAGGGGTATATTTTGTTCCTGAATTATAAAATATCTTATATTTGAACGCCCTGTCAATGTATGCGGGAATAGCTCAGTTGGTAGAGCGCTGGTTTCCCAAACCCGAGGTCGCGGGTCCGAGTCCCGTTTCCCGCTCAACATATATTTATCCATTTTGCGCCATGCAAAATGGATAAACATTACAGGTTTATTTTGAACTGATTGTTTGATCATACTACTGCTTCCCCTCTTCCGCAAACGCTTCACCGAAGCGATAAAAAATTGTCCTTAAATTTATCATACTGCAGGTATCTGGCGTTTGGCTTACAGGCCATCACATGGCGGGTAAATAACTATTCAACCAGGGTTCAGGCGATTGCGGCAGTCTTTGCTGCACGCATTCTAACGACTGCTATTACCGCTCCTGTCAGGATTGCTGACATCACTACATATCGCAGTGACATATCCGGGGCCGTAGTCATCCTGCCTGTAGTTGACAATACATAACTGGAGAAGGAAGTGACGATGTACACCATTCCGCCCATCAATCCACTTGCTAAACCCGCATGCTGCGGGAATACAACCAGGCTATGTGTAAAGAGATTGGTAAAGAGGAAACCGGAACAGATATGGATAAAAAATGCAAATAGTACGAACCACCATAACTCATGCATCACAGCGCCTGTTAGCAGCAACATCCCGGTGAGGGTCAGCTGTGTAAACCCTGCTATGACAAGCTTCCTGTTGAAGTCTACATTGATCAGGCGCTTACTCATAATCCCGCCTATCATCCAGGAAAAACCTAAGATCAAAGTGCAATACCCGATCACGACTGAATTATAATGAAAACTCTTTTCGATCACAAATGGTCCTGCAATGTTGAATACCATTACTACGGAGTAACTCAATCCTAAGATGACGATACCTAGCAGGAAAGTGCTGTTGCTAAGCATATGCGCATAGTTATCCCGGATCAATTTCAGTTCCAATGGCTTTTTATGCACCAGGGTCTCTCCACTGAAAGCCAGTTCCAGTATAAACATGATCAACGCATAGATGGCCAGGAAGTAAAAGTTAGCCTGCCAGTTCAGGTACTGCTGTAAGAAACCGCCTAAGAAAGGCGCTACGATAGGCCCTAAAGACCAGGTGATGGTGAGATAACTGAGGTAGTGTTTGCGCTCATCCCCTTCATATAAGTCTACGAAAAATGCACGCTTGCCCACGATTACAAATGCGGTTGCAGTACCCTGTACCACCCGCAAAAAGCAGATCAGGGCCACGCTATGGGTAATCCCGATTAAAAATGAAGACAGGACTAACACCCCTAATGAGATCAGGGATGGCCTGTACCTGCCCAGGCTATCCAGCAGGCTACCCACGAACATCTGTGAAACACCATAACTCATGAAAAAACAGGTGAGGGTCAACTGGATCTTATCTGCTGATACCCCCAGGTCCTTTGCCATGGCTGGAAATGAAGGCAAATAAATGTCTGTAATAAATCCCGACAAGGGGATGCAAATGAATGCTAATATGGTCGCAAACCTTTTTCTGGCTACCGATGCGCTTTGTAACATATCCTAAATTTGACAACAAAATTATAACAGCCGGGAAGATCTGCCGTTGGAAGAATCAAAGCAATAATTACAAAAATCAAATAAGCGCGATCCTGGTGGTCTGCCTGTAATGTAAAGGCGTGGTTCCCGTAGATTTCTTGAAAAAGTTATTAAAATGAGCCGGTTCTTCAAACCCAAGACAGTAGCCTACTTCTGAGATATCCCATTGCGTATTCAACAATAATGTCTTGGCTTCTTCCAGTATCCGGTTCTTAATAATGGCTGTAGTAGTATTGCCCGTAATGCTCTTGATTACATAATTCAAATGATTCACATGCACATTAAGGGCTTTGGCAAAGTCTGCCGCAGAGCGCATGGTCAATGGATTTTCTGGAGAATCCAGTGGGAATTGCTGGTGCAACAGCTCATCGAAACTCCTGAGCAGACGGGAGGAAGCGGATACCTCGCCGGATGAGAGGCTGGCTGCCGGCTTATCTACCAGCAGGGCATGCATCAGCAGGCAGAGGAGGTTCCGGATGGCCTCATATTTAAAGGTGTAATCACCATGGGCCATTTCCAGCATCTGCTCAAAATAGATCTTCACTAATGCCAGCAGTTTATCGTCCAGGAAGATGACCGGTTCACTCCAGGCCTTAAATAATGGAGAGCGTTTGAAGATGTCGAACTGGTAATGTTCGTTGAAGAATTCCTGGTTAAAGAGGCAGTAGTAGCCATCCTGTTCTGCTGAAATGCTGTTCCAGGAGTAGGGAACTGAGGGGCAGGGTATGAGGAGCGCAGGGCGGTCTACCAGGGTGGTATGACCATTATAATTGATCTCGCCCACACCAAGGATGAGGGTGATCTTGTAAAAGTCCCTCCTGTTATAGGGCGTTTTGAAATTGCAGTACTTACGTGCGTTGACATTGAAATGAGATTTTCCTTTTCCAACATCTGTAGTACTGAAAGGAAATTGTATGTAAGACCGTTCCCGGTAAAAATCAGTCAATGTCTCCAGTTGCTCGCTCATGATGCAAAGGTAAAAAAAAGCGGCCAATGAGCTTCGCTCACTGGCCTGCTTTTAGTTTTTTGCAGGGAAATGAAAAATGACTAACATTCCCTGGTTTAGTATTGTTAGCTACCTGATTGCGCCAGGGCCACAGCAGTGGCCATTGGTACAATCACCGCATTGGTATATCCACCTTCAAAATGAGCATAATCCAGGTGTTTGGTATAGCCAAAAACTCTTCTTAGTACAGCCTTTCTGATCCATTTCTTCCAGATCGCTGCTTTACGTTTTACGATGACCTTCAGGCTCTTACTTTTATGCATATCCATCAGGCCCTCATTCAGTAACTTGATGTGATCATAGAAAATATCGTCGCGGGTGATCCGGATCAGGCCATTGGTGGCCATATAGCTATACATCCGCTTCTCAAACAGTTCTCCTGCATAGTAAGGGTACTTTTCGGAACCGTAATTATAACAATTATAAATATCGCCCTGCAATCTCTCCGCCTCTACCAGGAAACACTGGTCACTGAAACCGGTAGAATGAATAAAATGATTGCTGGTCTTGATGATCTTTAGTTCTGCCTCATAGGTAAAATCTGTCCACATGGGGTTGGCTACAAAGATGTAACGGTTGCGCTGCATCTCACCGATAGCTGCCCCAATCCATGCACCGCCCGCACCTTCCTGCATCATACAATCGCAGGTGAAGTAGAGCAGGTATTGCCCCTTGCAGAAATAAGCTGCTGCAAGCGGCCCTATGCTATAATAATACCCGTCATAGAAATCGAGCCTGAAACTCTCTCTCGCAATTTTATATTTAGCCAGGATGGCTTCTATGTGGTCTTCAGCAAAATAATAGGCGTCAATGACCTTACGGCTCACCGCACTGATCGCATATTGTTCAACTGTTGCACGATCCTTTACATTGTTGATGATAAGAATTTTTTCAAAAAATGTTACTTCGCACCGATCAATCATTTGTTCAAGTCTATTCCCTTTCAATACTCTTTCCCAGTCGTTTTCATAACAATTCGTGAAAAAGGACACGGTTGGTTGGCCTCCATTGTTTTCACTCATAGAACTCTTTAAATTGTCGTAGGTTGATAATTTGGTTAAAAATGTATCGTAATATACGCAAATATTATCATTCGTTTAACTCATTATTAACAAACTCTTGTACGCATATTTTGTAAATTCAGTGTGGCAGGGCTTTTGCCAGGTAAAATAAATCATGAAACGGCTCATATTTAACATTTCGTTTATCTTTTTGACAGCTTGCTCCTCTATGAAGCATTCAGAATCAGTTCAAAAGGAAGAGGCGATCCAATGGACTCCTACCTACAAGCTGAGCTGGACGGATTATAAAGGGAAGCCTGGCCGGGACCAGGATGAGCATATTGCCGCCAGGACCAATTGCCGTTTCGGCATTAAGATAAGTGGTACCCATGTCGACGTAACGAGTGAATTTATCTGCGCAAGAAGTAATGTTCGCCCCGGACAACAAACTCCTTCCCTGCTTGCACATGAACAATTACATTTTGACCTCTGCGAGGTATATGCCAGGTTATTGCGGAAAGAACTGGGCAAGGCTCCACTGACCAATGCGAATGTAGCAGCAATATCCAGAGACGCTTTTCTGAAGTATTATGATGCCTATAAGCAAAGGCAAATCATATATGACCATGAAACCCGGCACGGGCTTAATCAGGACCAACAAAAATTATGGAACGCGCAGGTAGCCACTGCACTGGCAGATCTGGCTGCATATGCAGAATAGGTATACCCATCGATAAAAGGCTGGCACCCAACGATTACCCAAATTGCCGGGGCAACAAAATATTTTGCACCCCGTTTAACTCCCAAAATTACCGGCAGCGGTTCCTGTTGTGTTTATTCAAAAAAAGTATGCCGATCGCTGATGGCCTCCGACCGGCTTAGTTTTAAAGATCTGCAATGATCCGCTGCCGGGATCCCTAATCTTAAAAACTAAGTAATGCAAAGAAATCTATTTTGCGCTTCTGCGATTGCGTGTGTGATGCTGTCCGCTATCTCCTGTAAAAAAGACGACACTACAACCCAGCCAACAGTTGCGCTCAGCGCCACATCGCAAACGGTGAGCGAAGCAGCCGGCACTGCAAGTATTACCATTACCCTGCCTTCTGCTCAAAGCACGGATGTAACTATCAAGGCTACACTGGGCGGTACGGCTATCTTAAACGGAGACTACCAGGTGAGTACCGACACTACCTTAACCATTGCGGCAGGTAGTACTTCCGCGATTTTAACTTTCGAAATCTTTGACGACGAAGTGGTGGAAAGTGACAAAACTATCAATGTAACTTTCAGCAGCAGCAATGCTACGCTGAGCAATTCTACTGCTTCCGTTACCATCACTGACAATGACAGCGATCAATCTGCTGATGGCCTCGTGTCCGAACTGACCTGGGATGCAGGTAGCCTGGCAGACATGGATCTTTACCTCGCTAATAATGTAACGATCACTGATAATACAGTGACTGATTACAACCTCTTATCAGGCAGTACCAACACGAGTGGTTTTGAGTCACTGTTGCTAAGCAATGACCTGGATGATGCGGATTATTACGTGCTGGTGTATTTTGCGGAAGGTGCAAGAGAAGTGACTTATACGCTTACCAACAGGGCATCTGGTAATACAGTGTATGAAGACACTTACAGCTTTACGGCTGATGAAGTGGGTGGAGCTTATTTCTACGGTCCGTTTACCAAAAGCGGTACGGCTTATAGTATAGGCAAAACGGCTAATTCAGTATTGTGGGATGTGAAGCTGGTGGAACCACACTGGCATAAAGGGAAGATTGCGAAATAATAAAAGAGAAGGTGAATTTAAAAGGGCTGTTTCGGTTTATTGAAACAGCCCTTTCTTTTATTTTTCATAATACTCCAGCGTATTATTTGTATACAGGTTTGCTTCGGACTTCCTTCTCCTGGTCAGGCCGTCCAGTACTTTGCCACCGCTCATGTTCCATTTCAGGAACTCAGCGGCTATCTTAGGATCTTTAGGATTCGCTTTTACCAGCTTTAACAGGCTGCTGTCTCCAAGCCCTTCTGCAATGCCGTTATTGTTCATATCACTGCCTACGTTGTAAGCAAAAGATACCAATGCATCAAATTGATTTTGTTTCAGCACAACGCCTTTAGTCAGTTTGTTTACATCGTTTACGAACCCTTTTACAATTACTAAGAATAATTCATCTGCGCCGTCCTGCGTCAGTACATCGCCTTTCAGTACAGGGGAGTCATCGATATAGCGGGTATTGCCCCAACCGATTGTCCACACACCCTTGCTATCCTGGTATGCCGACAGGCGGCACTTTTCATAATGCTTTATCAGCGTTTCTCCTTTATCTCCTAAATTCATTGGTATAAATATTTACCCTTTAAAGATATGTAAATTATATTTAATATTCAAGAATCGGAGGAATTGACCTGTATCAATTTTAATTCTTGCTCCAAAATCAGCCGAATCCGCCAGCGGTTACCCTTCGCAACTGCTGGCGGATTGGAAAAGGCCCCGGGCCGGCATCATAAATTTTAAAAAAACGGAAGGAAGTTATAGTGTCAATTAAACAATAATAATCCCTATCTTCCCCTAAATTCCACATATGAAACCATTACTGATAGCCTTTATCCTCTGTATAACCCATTCCTTAAATGCCCAGGTAAAAACCCATGTTCCCACGATTGACGAAGTAGGGCCAGGCAGGATGCCGGCTACTATTGCACCTGTGAAAGCACCATTTCCCATGCCGGCTTTTAAGATCCCGGCCTTTCCAAAATATACCATCACCATTAAAGACAGCAAAGAGATTCAGCAGGCCATCAATACCGTTCATGCTCATGGTGGCGGCACGGTGATCATCCCTGCGGGCAACTGGCATGCACCCCGTATCAGCCTGCTTTCTAACGTGAACCTGCACCTGGATGAACATGCGGTATTGAATTTCAGCGGGGAAATTGCAGATTATCAACCGGTGGTGTTTACACGTACAGAAGGCGTGGAAGTGATGTCACTGGGTGCCTGTATTTATGCGAACGGACAGGAACATATTGCGCTGACAGGAAAAGGGAAGATCGTGGGGCCGCCAAAGGATTGTGCAGTGCGCAAACAAATGATGCGGCAGGATGTGGTGGAGAACGTGATCAGTGCCAACAGACCTGTGGCAGAAAGAGTATATGACGGGCATGATGGAGGACCGGTTTACCTGCCCTTCTTTGTCTCAACCATTAATTGTAAAAACGTATTTATTGAGGGCATACAGCTGGAGAATACTCCTTTCTGGAATATTGTACCCATCTATTGCGACCATGTAATTATAAGGGGTGTTACAGTCAATTCTGTGGGCATTCCAAGCGGCGACGGGATCGATATTGAAAGCAGCAGGAATGTGCTGATTGAATACTGTACCCTAAGCTGCGGAGATGATTGTTTTACGATGAAAGCAGGCAGAGGGGAAGATGGGTTGCGGATCGGCAAACCGACAGAAAATGTAGTGGTACGTTTTTGTCTTGCGCGCCAGGGTCATGGCGGGATCACGGTAGGGAGTGAAACGGCGGCGATGATCAGGAACCTGTATGTACACGATGCAGTATTTGATGATACGGGTGTAGGACTGCGTTTTAAAACAAGAAGACCACGGGGTGGTGGTGGTGAACATCTCTATTATGAACGAATTCGGATGCGTATTCAGCAGGATGCTTTCAGGTGGGATATGCTGGGCACCAGGATGTATGTAGGTGCACTGGCTGACAGGTTGCCTGCTTTGGCCGTGAATAAATTAACGCCTGTTTACAGGAACATTCATGCAAAGGATATTGTGATTGACAGCGCCAGGGCTTTGCTGCGGATTGATGGTATTCCGGAATCACCGATGACCGATTTCTCATTAGAAAATGCAACAGTACATTGTGCGAAGGTGATTCAAAGTGCAGATGCCATGAATCTGCGTATTGCACATGCAAAGATCTATAGTGCGGACACCTTGCTGTCTTTTATTGATACGAGGAATGTGACTTTCCAGGATGTGCAGTTCATTACACCCGCAAATAAGATTGTGACCAGCATTACTGGTGAGCTGAGTGATAATATTGAGTTTAAGCATACGATACCTGTGCGGCCTGCAGACTGGCGTTCAAATACCTTTAAAAAATAAAGGCGGGTTATTACACCAGTTCTTTTTGCATCCAGATGCTGCATGCAAAGTGACCGGAGCAGCCTGAAGGTGCTGATAAATGGCGGAACCCTGTTTTTTCGTATAAGGGTACAGCACTGGTTAATTCAGGCATTGTTTCCAGGTAGATGGACTGGTAGCCCATTTCTTTTGCACCGGCGCAACAATGTAAAAGTAATTCCTTCCCAAATCCTTTTCCTCTTGCTTTGGGTAGCAGGTAGAATTTCACCAGTTCTACGCAGGTGCTATCCAGTCCTTTGGTAGGGAAGATACCACCGCCGCCAACCAGTTCGCCATCGATTTCAGCGACCCAGTAAGCGGAACCAGGTGTTTCAAAAAGGGTGGACAATGAAAATAATTCAGGGTCGTAATAAGCGGTTCCCGGGCGGTCAATACCGAATTCTTTGAATACCTGCCGGATGACTGTGCCGAGCATTTGGTTGTCTCTGGCTTGTATTTTTCTGATTGTCATAACGCAAAGGTAAAAGATAGGGTTGGGAGAAAATTGTACGAAATTAGCTTTCCCGCATTAGCGTTTAATTATTAATTGATTATAACTATAAATATAAACAATCTCACATAGCTGAATTCAGAAAAATTATTTTCATTCAAACTCATGTTGCAACCCTTTTTTTCCTTAGCATTGTAAAATAATAGGGACAACCTTTTCTACTTCTCTCATAATTAACAGGATCTGACCCCTTATTCTCTGTAACTATGAGCACTCATCTGTTCACGAACTTTATCCCCTCAATTCCGCTACAGGCGGTCATGCATTTTTATAACTATGAATCAGGGGACATTATCAGTATGCTGCCTTTGATTGGCATGTGGAGTATCATTTCTGTGTTCATTTTCATGCTATACAAAATCGAGCGCTACAAAAAGAAAGAATTCATGCTTCTCAACCGCATTCACGAACAACAGGAACATGAACTTGACATCCAGGAAGCGGAACGCCGCCGCATTGCCGAAGACCTGCACGATGAAATAGGTAGTAGTCTTGCGGCCATCAGGATGAACCTGCAAAGCCTCAGCTACAACTCAGTGCACGATGAACAGCGGGCCACCTCTCTATTGAAACTGGTAGACCAGACCAGCCAGAATGTGCGGCGGGCTACGCACAACCTCATTCCCCCTCATTTTGAAACCACTCCCTTTACGTCTATATTACAATCCTATTTTTCTTCCCTCGATTCCGGGAACACTATTGCCTTTCAGTATTATTGCAACGCCTATCAGCATTGTTTCAGCACCAGGCAGGAACTATTGATTTACCGGATTGTCATAGAACTGACCCATAACATTATCAGGCATGCACAGGCTTCGGAAGCCAGTATACAGCTCCTCTTCTGCCCTACTTACCTTGAAATTATGGTAGAGGACAATGGAATTGGGCTTCCTCCTGCTATTCAGCAAGGCATTGGTCTTAACAGTGTACATTCGCGGGTCAGATCGCTGGCAGGAAAAATTCACATAGACAGCGGAAGGGGTGGTACTACCTTTATCATTCATGTACCTGTAAGCTGCTAATATGCCTGTTACCATTATGCTGGCGGATGATCACCGGCTTTTTACCTCCGCCATCCGCCATCTCATCAGCGCTGATCCGGCCCTCCATGTCACCCACGTTGCGGCCAATGGCCTGGAACTCCTGGAACTGCTTTGTGCCCGGCTCCCCGACATTGTACTGATAGACATCAATATGCCTGTCATGAATGGGTTAGATACCACCCGCCTGATCCGGGATCGCTATCCCAGGGTAAAAGTGATTATTGTGAGCGGCTACAATGATGCCCACCTGATTGACCAGGCCATAGATGCCGGCGCCAGGGGCTACCTGCTTAAAGACTGCAATGCAGAAGACCTGTATCATACTATTCACCTGGTGCATTCGGGGCAGACCTGTTTTCCATTCCGCCCTCACCTGCCCGTTCAGAATTTTGAAACGGACAATGCATTTTTGCAGCAATTTAACCTTACCCGGCGGGAGAAGGAGATCCTCCTGCTCATCAGCCGGCAACATACCAATCAGCAGATTGCCGATCACCTGCACCTCAGTATATATACCATTGAGACCCACCGAAAAAACATTATGAAAAAACTTCAACTCAAGACCCCGGCGGCTCTCATGAAGTTTATACTCACTCATCCATGCCATTCTGTCATTTTCGGATTTTATTGCTTAGTTTTGCTTTCCTAAAATGATAAGAAAAGAATGCTGGATCAGGTAACAAAAGTGCATGACGAAAACCGGCAGGGCGAGGCTTACGCTCCTGAGGCTGCAGATATTCAGACTTATACCAAGAAATTCTACATAGAAAGTTATGGTTGCCAGATGAACTTTAATGATAGTGAAATCGTGGCTTCCATCCTGAAAGAGGAAGGATATGGCCCTACCCGCAATGTGGAGGAGGCCAGCCTGGTGCTGCTCAATACCTGTTCCATCAGGGAAAAGGCGGAAACGACTGTGCGTAAAAGGCTCACTGAGTTCCAAAAGGTAAAGCAGCGCAATCCGGAACTCCTGGTAGGTGTACTTGGCTGCATGGCAGAAAGACTGAAAGCCAAACTGTTAGAAGAAGAAAAACTGGTGGACATGGTTGTAGGACCAGATGCCTACCGTACCCTCCCTGCCCTGATTGAAGAAGCCGAAACCGGCCAGAAAGCAGTGAACGTGCTGCTGAGCCGTGAGGAAACTTATGACGACATCAGCCCTGTAAGACTGGATTCAAATGGCGTAACGGCCTTTGTATCCATCATGCGTGGTTGTAATAATATGTGTTCGTTCTGCGTAGTACCATTTACCCGTGGTCGTGAACGCAGCCGTGACTACCGTTCTATTCTCCAGGAAGCCACCGACCTTTTCCAGAAAGGTTATCGTGAGGTAACCCTCCTGGGCCAGAATGTAGATTCCTACTACTGGGTAAACCCCGTGAATGATAATGAGACGGTAACTTTTGCCAACCTGATGGAAAAGGTAGCGCAGATCAGTCCATTGCTGCGGGTACGGTTCAGTACCAGTCATCCGAAAGACATTACGGACGAGGTATTGCATGTGATGGCAAAGTACGAGAACATCTGTAATTATATTCACCTGCCGTTGCAAAGCGGCAGTAACAGGATATTGCAGCTCATGAACCGTACTTATACCCGTGAATGGTACATGAAGAAAGTAGACCGCGTCCGTGAATTACTGCCTGACTGTGGGATCTCTACCGACGTGATTACCGGCTTCTGTACAGAAACTGAAGAAGATCACCAGGAAACGATGGAAGTAATGGCGTATTCCCGGTATGACCTGGCATACATGTTCTTTTACTCCGAGCGCCCGGGTACCCTGGCCGCCCGCCGTTACCAGGACGATGTACCGGATGATGTGAAGAAGAGAAGACTGGCTGAGGTAGTGGAACTACACCGGGGACAATCACTGGCCAGCATGCAGCAGGATGTAGGCAAAACTTTCAAGGTACTGGTAGAAGGTACTTCCAAAAGATCAGAAGATCAGCTGTTTGGAAGAACCGGGCATAATAAGGTGATTGTTTTTCCTAAAGAGAATTACAAAAAGTGTGACTACGTTTGGGTGAAAGTAGATAGCTGTACCTCCGGCACCCTGATCGGTACCGCAACAGGAATGGCATAAGAGAAAATAAATTGGATCACAGCCGGGACTGACATGGTCAGCCTCGTAAACTAAGGATATGGATAACATACAGTCCATTAAAAACAGGTTTGGCATTATAGGAAATTCACCGGTACTCAACTATGCCCTGCAGGTGGCCGCCCAGGTGGCTAATACAGACCTGACGGTATTGATAGTCGGGGAAAGCGGCGTTGGTAAAGAAGCATTTTCCAATATCATCCACTCATTAAGTGCCCGTAAACATAACCCTTTCATCGCTGTCAACTGCGGTGCTATTCCCGAGGGAACAATCGATTCCGAGTTGTTCGGACATGAAAAAGGATCATTTACCGGTGCGCTGGATAGTCGTAAAGGTTATTTTGAAACTGTGAACGGCGGTACCATTTTCCTCGATGAAATTGGTGAAATGCCATTAGGCACACAGGCCCGCCTGCTCCGTGTACTGGAAACAGGGGAGTTTATCAGGGTGGGTTCTTCCAAGGTGCAGAAAACAGATGTACGCGTGATCACGGCTACCAACCGCGATCTGCTGGATTATACACAACAGGGTAAGTTCAGGGAAGACCTGTACTACCGTTTGAATACCGTGCCTATCCGGGTACCTTCATTACGCGACAGGAAGGAAGACATTCCCCTCCTGTTCCGCAAGTTCTGCCTTGACTTTGCCGAGAGATATAAGACGACTTCCATCCAGCTGGATGAAGAAGCACGTAATATCCTCGTGAATTACCTGTGGAGAGGAAATGTGCGTGAGCTGAAGAATATGGCAGAACAGATTTCCGTACTGGCGCATGATAAACTGATTACCGCGCGGGAGCTGAGACGATTCCTGCCGGAGCAGCCTGAAACACCACGCCTGCCTATGCTGGCAGCACCGCAGCCGAAGGCTAACGGGGATTTTTCGAATGAAAGGGATATCCTCTACAAGTTGTTTTTCGACATGAAGAAGGATGTGACAGAACTGAAGAAGATGTTCTTTGAGGTACTGCAGAACCCTAACCTGGCGCATGCATCTTCGTCTAACTTCCAGGATAACCATGTGCTGCATAGTTTTCATCCACAACCGGAAGTGACTACGAATGTAACGTCAACTGCTATTGCGGCACCGCAACAACCGATCATTATCCAGGACAATAATAAGATAGACCTGCACGAGGAAGTAGAGGAGACACTCTCTATTGCTGACAAGGAGAAAGAACTGATTGTAAAAGCGCTGAAAAAACACAAGGGCAAGCGAAAAGATGCCGCGCTGGATCTGGGCATTTCAGAGAGAACGCTGTATAGGAAACTGAAGGAATACAACATTAACGAATAAAGTATGGCAATGACCAGATTATTTCAGGGGATAATGACCATCGGACTGTTGTTGCTGATGGGTGGATGCACCGTTAAATACTCTGCCAACGGAGCCAGTATTGATCCGGGCGCCAAAACGGTGAATGTACGATTCATTGACAACAGGGCACCGATCAATAACCCAACCCTGAGCCAGAACGTAACGGAGAAACTGAGAACGAAAGTAACGTCACAAACCAGGCTGGTACAGGTAAACGAAGACAATACTGACTATGAGTTCAGGGGGAATATAACGGGGTATGCATTCAGCAATGCTGCCGTGACCAATGTGGATAAGGCGGCTACCTCCCGTTTGACAGTGACCATTAATGTCACCTTCGTAAAACGGGTGGGTGATAAAAAAGGATGGACACAGGCATTTACCCGTTCGGCTGACTTCTCGGCTACGCAATTGCCGAGTGCAGTGGAAAACAGCTTGTTAGAAAATAATATACTGCCGCAGATTGTGGATGATATTTTCAATAAGTCGTTTGCCAACTGGTAAAATGTAGCCTTCGTATTTAAATTTTTTTCATACTTTAGCAGCTATATGACTGCAAACAAGATCATTCAGCATATTTTCCAACTGCCTGATATTAAGCAGGTAGACGAGCACAGTATAGATCGGATTATTTCACAATATCCGTACTTTACGGCGGCAAGGCTATTACTTGCCCGGAAGCAATATTGCGAACAAAAGAACCTGCTGGCACCAGCCGTAAAGAAGGCACAGCAGTTCAGTAATAATATGCATTATTTCTACCGCTTTATCACAACTGATGAGGTGGTGGTGGAACCGGTAGTGGCAGCACCGCATGAGTCGGGAGCTGAAACGGCGGAAGCGGACGCTTATGAAGCGCAGGATTACGGAGATACAATTACTGAGGAGCCGGCCTACGGGGCTGAAGTGACAGAAGGGGCGGCCTATGAATCAGCGCTTGCAGAAACGCCTGCGGATGTTTATGAAGCACCTTTTGTGGAAGAGTCCGAAGAAATAACTACATTTACCTCCGACGACGAGCTGCACATTGGAACTGATAATGTGACAGTTACGCCAGAGGAGCCTGAACCTGAAGTTATAAAAGAACAAATAAAAGAAGAAGAGCAAGAGATGGTACCTGAACCGATTATTGTAGCGTCCGACCTTCCGGCAACCATCACAGGTGAAGAAGTAGAAAAGCCATTCAAGATTTTCCCGCTGGAAATGCCGGCACTGGAAGATAGTTCCACCCTGACATTTCAGCCGCTTTACACAGATGATTATTTTGCCTATAAGCGTTTAAAAGATCCTGAAAAGGCAGATGAGCTGAGTGAAAAAGGCAGGGCAGAAATGAAGAGCTTCACTTCCTGGCTGAAAGATATGAAAACCAGTTTTGCTGATAAGGCCAGTAAGGACTGGTACCGTCAGCAGATCAACCAGAGCTACCAGGATGCAGATCCTGAAGTTTCTGAAGCGGTAGAGAAAATGGCGATGAGCAGCATCACACTTAATAATGATATGGTGACAGAGACACTGGCAGAGGTATGGGCGAAGCAACGCCAGTACAATACAGCCATACTTATTTATCAGAAATTAAGTTTGCTTAATCCCGGCAAAAGCGCTTATTTTGCGCAAAAGATCAAAGAATTACAAATTCTAACAGACAAAAATTAACACATATATTATGTTATTGATTTTCGGTATTTTAATCATCCTGGCCTGTGTGTTCTTAGGCTTTTTCGTGCTGGTACAGAACCCTAAAGGCGGCGGTTTAAGCGGCTCTTTCGGCGGTTTTGGTAACCAGGTAATGGGTGTGCGCCAGACTACCGATGTACTGGAAAAAGGAACCTGGATCCTTGCTGCGCTCATTGCTGTACTGTGCATGACCTCTTCAATGTTTGTTTCAAAAGGTACTGTAAAACAGGACAAGTCAGTAATGGAACGTAATGCAACTACTGCACCTATGCAACAAACACCGCCAGCTCCTGCACAATTACCAAATACTCAGCCAGTTAAATAATCTGGACTACAAAGCTATTATAGAACCTCGCCACAAGCGGGGTTTTTTGTTACCTATCCATTATGGCAAAGACAAAGAGAAGCAAATCAAAGCAACAGCCACAAAAACGCCTTTGGATCCGCCGCGCTATCGTGATCGTGATTGCACTGGCCGCCGGTACGCTCGTTTATTTTGGATATCGTCTGTTTGGTCCGAATACCCGCTCATTTGGCGATAACAAATTCTTTTATGTCCGCACCGGCAGCACCTATACCGATGTACTCAATGGTCTGACAGACCAGGAGATTATACGCAGCCGCAACAGCTTTGACTGGGTGGCGCGGGAACTGGGATACCCGGAACGCGTAAAGGCTGGTAAATATAAAATAACCAGGGGCATGAGCAATTTTGATATCGTCAAGATCCTCCGCTCCGGCCGTCAGTCACCCGTGACGCTAACCATCACCAAACTAAGAACGAAGAAAGACCTGATCCATAAGATCTGTGCGAACCTGGAGGCGGATTCTGCCACCTTACTGGCGCTGATCAGTGATAATGTATACCTCAGGCAATATGGACTGGATACCAATACCGTGATGTGCGCCATTATGCCGAACTCCTATGAGTTTTACTGGAACACCTCTGCCGAGAATGCATTTAAGAAAATTGAAAAAGGCAGGGAGGATTTCTGGACCACTGCAAGAAAAGAAAAGGCACAACACCTGAACCTCACAATTGACCAGGTAACGATCCTGGCTTCTATTGTAGAAGAAGAATCCAACAAGAATGATGAGAAACCATTGATTTCCAGTGTATATTTGAACAGGTTCAGGAAAGGGATGCGACTGCAGGCCGATCCGACTGTGAAATTTGCCCTGCAGGACTTTGGCCTGCGCAGGATCAGGGAAGGACATCTGCAATTCGATTCCCCTTACAATACCTACAGGTACGAAGGTCTGCCACCCGGACCCATTTGTACCCCTTCTGTAAAAACGCTGGAAGCTGTGCTCAATACACCGGAGACTGATTACCTGTATTTTTGCGCTAAATATGATTTTTCCGGTTATCATGCATTTGCGGCCACCTACGCAGAACACATGAAAAATGCCCATTTATATCAGGCGGCACTCAATGCAAGAGGTATATAGTGGCGGACCTACTTTATAATGAGAAAAATAGAGTCTACCATACTGGCGATCAAACCTATCAGTTTCCTCATCCGGCGGAGCAAGCATATCGTATTGCCAGGATTTGAGGGATTGCCCCTGTATGATGTGATTCATTATTTCTTCAGAGAGATCAGGAATAAAAGCCTGGGGGAGCGTGCTGCCGCTATTTCTTTCAACTTCCTGCTGGCGATACCACCGTTTTTCATCTTTCTCTTTACACTGGTGCCATATATTCCCATGAGTAATGTGGAGGCTACCCTATATGAGCTGGCGGAAGACGTGACGCCCAACTACAATACCTATATCATTGTGCGGGATATGATCCATGATTTCCTCTATACCCATCACAATGGATTGTTATCGATCTCATTTGGTATGAGTTTCTTTGCCTCGTCCAACGCCGTGATGGGAGTTGCCCGCTCTTTTAACAGGAAGCAAGCGGGGTTCAGGCGGCGGAAATGGTGGCAGAAAAGGTTACTGGCTTTGCAGCTGACAGCGATCCTCGTATTTTTATTATTGGTGACGGTGATTTTAATCATCGCACAAGGTACGGTGCTGCACTATATTTTTGACACCCTGGGCATAACGAATACGACCGTGATTTCCCTGGCAGAAATGACCCGTTGGGTATTGATTATCTTCCTGTTCTATTCTATTCTTTCTGTATTATACAGGTTTGTACCCGCTACTAATAAAAGGTGGAAATTCATCACAGCGGGGAGTACACTGGCCACGATTTTAATGATTTTAGTTACGCTTGGTTTTTCAGTGTTTGTCAATAACTTTAGTAACTATAACAAGATTTACGGGTCAGTGGGTACGTTGCTGATATTGATGATTGCGGTTTATTTAAATTCCCTGACCTTATTGATTGGTTTTGAGCTGAATGCGAGTATTAAGTATTTGAAGGAGTTAAAGCACGCTTAGTTATTTGTAAATAACTCATCCTGAATTTAAATTTAAAAAATGCCGCCGTTGATGGCCTGCGGCTGGCTTTAATATTTAAGAATGGGTTATTTCCACTTATGTAATAGATTAAAATAATTAACCACATAAGTATTAACTTTACCCCAGCTGTTAGCCCTGTAAACCTATATTTATGAGAAAGTCACACTACCTGGCACTATGTCTTGCCCTCATCGCCATGCGAATGGCAGAACTCCCATTGGAGATTGGAGCTCCTATACCGAAGAGCGACCAGGCATTGAAAGATATTTCCGGAAAAGAAATTACACTGAGCAAAGCCAAACAGGCCAATGGGCTGTTGGTCATGTTTTCAGGCAATGACTGTCCTTACATCGAAAGAAATAAGGTCAGGACGGTTGAAATATGCCGTTATGCACTTTCTAACCAGATTGGTGTGGTGCTGGTCAATTCAAATGCGAATACTACCCTGGAGGCCATGAAGGCCTATGCCAGTTCACAACAATATACCTGGTATTATGTAGCAGATCCTGCTGCTGCTATTGCGGAGGCGTTTCAGGCAACGCATACACCGGAGTGTTACCTGTTTAATACTGGCGGTACATTGGTCTATAAAGGTGCGATTGATGACAGTCCGGGTAATGCGGATGCTGTGAAAACCCGGCACCTGAATAATGCGATCAATGACCTGCTGGCGAAGAAGGCACCAAAGGTGAGTTCATCGCAGGTACTGGGATGTAATATTAAGAGGTTTTAAAAAGCCGAACGCTGATGCCTTTGGCATCAGCGTTCGGAGCCTGGCCTGCGGCCGGCTGTATTATTAAAATGGGTTAGTTGTTTAAAATACCATAAACAAGGCATTTCCAAAGAGTAATTTCCCGTTTTCCCAGAAACTGCGGAACAATGGATCGTCTGCCAGCATCACGACCTTACCGCTACCTATTTCTTTCACGCCAAACAGTACCCCGTCTTTCAGGCGCTTGCGCGTTTCTGTACCGACAAATCCACTCAGGTAATTATCTTTTTTCAGGATACCTACATTCCATCCATCTCCATCCATGAATTCATAAATCCGATCGTCCTGTTTCAGGGTATAGTAGGTATCAGAAAAACCGAATGCCAGTGGATGTGTATTATCTAACTGCACCCTGTAAATAGCGCCGGGAATTGCCTGCCTGATGCCATCACGTTCCCTGTTTGCATAGCTTTTCAGCACTGCATATTCCTCCTTCTTTTCATCCACTCCGGGCACTTCCTTCTTCACTTTTATGCCCCAATCCTGCTGCCCTACCTGGAACAAAGCATCCTGCAAGGCAATCAGCTTACCGCCATTGCTCACCCAGTCTTTCAGTTTGCCTGCTTTGTCTTTTTCTGAGAGGAATTTATAATTACCATCGGGCAATATCAATACATCTACATCTTTCCAGTTCAGTTGTTCCAGGTTCGCTTCATCTACGATCGTAAGCGGGTAGCCGATCTGCTGTTCAAAGTAATACCAGATCTCACCGGCAGCTAAGGAGGAGATACCGGTACCTGTGACTAATACTACTTTCATCGGTTTGATATAATGTACTTTTTCTGATCCAAAATCTACGCCCTTATCTACGAAACCTGTATTGGCCACATCCAGTGTTACGCCTACTGTTTTTGCCAATCCGGTCACCATTACATCAAAGCCCTCTCCTGCTCCTTCATTGCCAGCCCTGGTGATGATGAGTGTGCCTGCAGGATAGGATTTACCACCGGCAGTGAAGGGTCCTTCTGCTAATCGTACCCTGATTTTTCTTTTCAATAAGGCAGATAAGAAACGCACATCCCTGACACTGTTCCATTTGGCAAGATAGGCGTAGCTACGTTCTGAGTTGACAGGGGCCGCGACAGGGATCAATAAGGTATCGCGTTCTGCATTCAGGGGTTCTTTTACTGCATAAGATTGTAGTCCGTATGCATAGGGTAATGCCCATGCTGTAATATCATAGGTTACGGAATCTGTGAGCCGGCTATCCGGTTCGAACAATACTTTCAGCAGGTTTGAACGGGCTTGCATGGCATTGATCACCATGTCTTCTTTTTCTATGGCAAAGCTTTCGGTCTTACCATTGAAATAGTTGAAGCCAGTAGCTTTTGCACCGTTTGCACCATAGCCGAAACGGATATGATTCTTTTTCAGCAGGAGGGATAATGCCGCTAGTTTTTCGGTATTACCGCCGGATTTGATCACATAGGTTTTATAAGGACCATCCGGGTTATGACTTGCTTCGTAGAAGTAATCAGAGAAATCTTTCAGTAACTGTGCACCCTGTGCAGCAGCAACTTCTATGGTAGACATGCTGGTGGTATAGTGATGTGCGATGCGCTGTGTGAGGGTCAGTGTATCACCATCCTGTTTAAGGACCATGATACCTGCTCGGCCGCCCCCACCCTGCTCGTAGGTCATACCAATAGCGCCATTATAAGTAGGATATGTATCACCATAACTTGGGTAGAACATATCGAATGTTTCTTTTGTAAAGTATAGCCAGCCTTCCTTATCAAAATATTTTGCATTGTTCTTACCGATCATGGTCAGCATTTTTCGCTGCCATGGTTTGATGATGTCATGGAGCGGTTCTGCTGCGGGTGCAAAGTAATAGGGTGCATCGATGTTTTGTTCGTGGAAGTCCACGTGCACCTGTGGCATCCAGCGGTTGTATTGCGCCATCCTGGCCTGTGATTCGGTCTGTGTTTGCCAGGCCCAGTCACGGTTCAGGTCAAAGTAATAATGGTTTGCCCTGCCACCTGGCCAGGGTTCTTTATGTTCCCTGCCGGAGAGTACGGGATCAGGGATTAAAGTATGTACCTGGTTGTAGTAGTTCACATAACGCTCACGGCCATCCGGATTCAGGCAGGGATCGATGATGACTACAGTATTTTCCAGCCATTGTTGTTGTGAAGAATTGCTTTTATTGGCCAGGGTATACAGGGTTTTCATGGCTGCTTCTGTGGAAACAGCTTCGTTGCCGTGTACATTGTAACTGAGCCATACTATTACAGGATCATTGGCGGCGGTCTTTGCTTCGCCATTAACCAGCTGCAGGTTGTGCTGCCTGATCTGGTCGAGGCGGGCAAAGTTTGCAGGAGAGGTGATGGTAGCCAACATCAGCGGCCTTCCTTCGTAGGTCGTGCCATATTGTTCAAACTGCATATTGGGCGTAACGGCAGCTACGGCCCTGAAATAATCCAACACTTTGTAGTGTGGTGTAAACTGTGTGCCTAGTGGGTATCCAAGAAACTGATCCGGCGAAGGCAGTGTTTGAGCGGAAAGGGAAAACGTTGAGGCAAGGACTGCAAAAGCCAGTGTCAGTAAGCGGTGTTTCATCTGTTGTAGCATTACTACATGAAGATAAGAAATATCAGGATCACCTGCTACCGTCGCTTAATAAACCGTAGTACTGTACGCAGTCGAGTTGCCCGTCTTCACGGTAGTAACGGAATTCCCCTACACGACGATCGTTGTGCCAGTTGCCGGATTCTGAGAGCATACCGCTATTGTAAAAAAGCTGGCGCAGGCCATCGAGGCTATCACCTTTGCGGAAATAAAGTTCCTTCAGGATGCCGGATTTGAAGTAGATCTCCACCCGTTCCCTGTTGGGGTCCATTGATAAGGTAAATACGCGCTTGTATACGGTGCCGTCTTCATCTCTCATAATCTGTTTCAAGGTCGCATTGTCGGGGCGCGGGTTGTTACAGTGCACTGCTATAATAAACAGCAATAAAGTGCCTGTGCATTTCAAAGCTGTTGTCATCGGTTATATTGTCCATTACAAACATATACAAAATTTATATAAATTAACATAACACAAAACGGGGATAAAGGACCTTGGATTTTGGGTTTTATATTTAGATTTGTTCTTTGAAGTTGGCGAATATGGCGATAGACTATAGGCTGTTAACCAAAATACTAAATAGATCCAAAAGAATAAAAACCCGTTTCAGATGCGCACAGTACTACTCGCATTTATGCTATGCTCCTGCCTCCATGTTTTTGCGCAGGACGACGCTTTTCACTACAAAATTGAAAAAGAAGTAAAAGCTTCTCAAGGTGCAGTTGTCTCTGCCCATCCCCTTGCCAGCCTGGCAGGAATTGAAGTAATGAAACAGGGCGGTAATGCCATTGATGCTGCTATTGCCACGCAGCTGGCTTTGGCGGTTGTATACCCCGCTGCCGGGAATCTCGGTGGTGGCGGGTTTATGGTGGCCCACCTCAAAGATGGTAAGAACGTTACGCTTGACTATCGTGAAGCCGCGCCGGCCAGGGCTTCAAGAGATATGTACCTGGATACTGCCGGCAATCCTATCAGGAACCTGAGTATTGATGGTCACCTTGCCTGTGGTGTGCCGGGTACTGTTGCTGGCCTTTTCGCCTCTCTTCCCTATGCCAAATTACCTATGAAGAAACTCATTGTGCCAGCTATCCGGCTGGCGGAGAAAGGCTTTGCCATAACTGCAGCGGAAGCACGTAGTCTCAATTCGACACAGGCACAATTTAAAAAGCTCAACACAGAGGACAACGCATTTATGAAGGATACTCCCTGGAAGGAAGGTGATATCCTGATCCAGGAAGATCTGGCGAACACCCTCAAAAGGATTCGCGATAAAGGTCTGGCAGGATTTTATGAAGGTGAAACAGCACGGCTGATCGTTGATGAAATGCAGAGAGCCGATGGGCTGATCACACTGGAGGATCTGAAATCATATCGTGCGGTAGACAGAACTCCTGTGGTATTTAACTACAAGCAATACCAGATTGTGACGATGCCGCTGCCAAGCAGTGGTGGTGTGGCTTTACAGCAACTCATGGGCATGGTAGCTCCTTACCGGTTATCTGCATGGGGCTTCCATTCCGTGAAATCCATGCAGCTGATGATAGAAGCTGAAAGACGTGCTTATGCTGACAGGGCACAGTTCCTGGGAGATCCTGATTTTGTAAAAGTACCTGTTAAGCAACTGACGGATGCTGCTTACATCAGATCCCGCATGAATGATTTTGACACTACCAAAGCAGGTTCCAGCCAGGCGGTAAAGGCGGGCAACGTGCATGAAAGTGATGAAACCACACACCTGTCTGTAATGGATGCAGCCGGCAATGCAGTAGCTGTGACGACTACGCTGAATGGGGGTTATGGTTCCAGGGTGGTAGTAGGCAGTGCGGGTTTCCTGCTGAATAATGAAATGGACGACTTCAGTGTTAAACCCGGCGTACCTAATATGTATGGTTTGGTGGGCAATGAAGCGAATGCAATTCAGCCGGGTAAAAGAATGCTGAGTTCTATGACACCGACAATTGTACTGAAAAATCAAATCCCCTACATTGTAGCGGGTACCCCGGGTGGCTCAACTATTATTACTTCTGTCTTCCAGACACTTATGAACCTGCTGGAATTTGATCTTTCTCCAAAAGAAGCAGTGGATGCACCGAAGTTTCATCATCAGTGGCTGCCGGATGAAGTGGTGGTGGAAGAAGACTTTGAGAAAGCACCCCTGGAAGGCCTGGAAAAAATGGGATATAAGATTACATCAAGAGGACATATAGGCCGTACTGAGGTCATCAGAAATGTAAATGGTCAGCTGGAAGCAGTTGGCGATAAACGTGGTGATGACAGTGCAGCTGGTTTTTAATACATACTATTATGCTTGGAAAGATTTACCTGGACAGCGCACTGGAAAGACTGTCCTACTACAAATCACTGGGTGACAAAACCATTGCCCGGTTAAGCGATGAGCAATTACTATGGCAACCGGAAGGTGAGCCTAACAGCATTTACCTGATTGTAAAACACTTAAGTGGCAATATGCGTTCCCGTTGGACGGATTTCCTGAGCTCAGACGGGGAAAAGGAATGGCGGAACAGGGATGAAGAGTTTGAAAATGGGGTAGCATCTAAGGCAGCCATCATCAGTTTGTGGAATGAGGGCTGGCAGGTGATACTGGATGCGATAGGCAGCTTGACACCGGAAGACCTGGAGAAGCAGGTACTGATCAGAAGTGAGCCGCATGTAGTGGTAGATGCTATTAACAGGCAACTGATGCATGTACCGTATCATGTAGGACAGATTGTGTATTTAGGTAAGATCCTGCAAGGAGAAAAGTGGCTGAGCCTGAGTATTCCAAAAGGGGGCTCACAGGCTTTTAATGACAGGATGATGAAATAACTCAAATTGCGTTAGCGGCAGCCGCCGCTAACGCAATTTCCCGTAACTTGTTCCCAAAAAAATACGACCCGTGATCAGATATTTTACCCTGGGAATACTTCTTTTCCTCTGCTCCTGCGGCGCTGGTGACCAACAGCTCCTACATAAAAAATGGAGAGTCTATGACGTTGTAGTTCCACCCGGCTCCGGTTATGATATCACGCAGATCAATCAGGCAGCTGAACTGAAGAAAGGGTATTACACCAATGTATTCTACCAGTTCCTGGATAACAATCTCTTTATTGCAACCATTGATAATAAGCCCGATTCCGGCAAATACAAGATGCTCAGTGGTGGCAAGGTCATCTCCATCACGGCCAACAACGGAGACCGCACTTACGAAAACCTGGTGAGTGTAATGACACTGGACGACACGCACTTTGATATGAAAGTGAAATCCGGCGACTACTATTTTATTCTAAAAACAAAGGCAGAATAAATGCATTTGCACACAAATTCGACTCCTGACAAGATCACTCATGTCAGCGGAAAGGAATACCTTTTCTTCTCCGGCTTCTCTTACCTGGGCCTGCATGCGCATCCCCAATACAAAGAAGCGCTCCGTAACGGCATCGACCTGTACGGAACCGTATTTGTGTCTTCCCGCATTGCCAATTTACGCCTGGATCTATATGAGGAACTGGACGATACCCTGGCTGAGATGCTCAGGCAACCCGCTGCGGCGTCTTTTTCGTCCGGCTACCTGGCCTCGCAGGCAGCTATTCAATATGCGGCTACCAAAGGCGAACTATGCTACTCTCCTACCACACATCCCTCGTTACGCTTAGGCAAAGTAATTTTACCCAACCTGAGCTGGGAGGAGTGGACCACACAAACGATTGAAAAAATAAACGCCTGGCCGGACAATACCTTTGTGATCGTCGCTGATGGGGTGAATCCACTTACCAGTACCATCAACGATTTTAGCTGGCTCAGCGAAATCAATAAGGAAGTGATGGTAGTGATTGACGATTCTCACGGTTTTGGGGTATTAGGTACAGATGGTGGCGGTATCATCCATTCCCTGCCCTCCCATCCCCCCCTTCGCTATCTGCTCTCAGCCTCACTGGCAAAAGCATTCAGCATCCAGGGAGGGGTAGTCTCGGGTAGGCTGGAAGATGTTATTGCAATTAAAAAAATGCCTGCTTTTACGGCAGGTACTTCATTGATGCCAGCCAGCGCATGGGCATTTCTGCAAAGCAGGACTTTGTTCCGGCATCAACGGAAAATCATGCATCAGCGCATTGCTGAGTTTTCTACTTTAACGGCCGGCATGGCCCAGCTACATAATCCTTCTCTACTCCCTATTTTCGTACTCAATGCGGGTATTGAAAAAGTACTGGAAAACAAAGGTATCATCATCTCCTCTTTTGGTTACCCGAATCCGGATAGCCCGCCTGTTAACAGGATTGTCATTACCGCACTGCATCAAACGCCACAGCTGCAAACATTGCACCTGCAATTACAGCGAGCTTTTTCATCCAAACAAACTGACTGATTATGTTGACGACTTTACTTGGATTGCTAACGACTTTTTTACCCCTGGCGCAAAGAGATGCACCCAAAGATTCCTCCTCTCTTCTCTGGAAGATTTCTGGGCATGGCCTTTCAAAACCATCCTATCTCTTCGGTACTATCCATATGATCTGTAGCGATGATCTTCCTTTTTCTGTTTCTATCGGGAAAGCCATGAAAGAGACGAAAGCCTTCTATACGGAATTTAACCTGGATGATGCCGAAGCACTGAAGCGCATCTCCGGAGAGATGATCATGCCGCCTGATTATTCATTCAAATCCTTGTTTACCCCTGAAGATTATACACTGCTCAGGGATTACTTTCTTGATTCTATGGGCGTAACGCTGGAGACACTGGACAGGATGAAACCCATGGTCATCATTTCTATCTTGCTTCAGCATACTGTGAGCTGTGAGCACCCGGTGTCCTGTGAACAAATGCTGCTGGACCTGGCGAAAGGACATGGGATGAGCATTCACGGCCTGGAAAGAGCGGAAGATCAGGTCGCAATCTTTGATAGCATTCCGGATAAAGAAGAGGCTGCAGCGCTTGTAAAAACGGTAAAGACAATGGCATCCTCCAGGGAGGATTACGATGAATTACTGAAGGCGTATTATTCAGCAGACATCAACCGGCTCTTTGACCTGGTCACAAAAGAAGAATTCATTGTCCGGTACAAACGGGTTATGCTGGATAACCGTAATCGTAACTGGATACCGGTTATTTCCAAACAAATACAGCAGGCACCTGCTTTCTTTGCATGTGGTGTAGGGCACTTAGGTGGTAAAGAAGGGGTGATTGCATTACTGCGGGAAGAAGGATACAGGGTGGAACCGGTGATAGAGTGATCAGTGCTGCCGGAAAAACTTTAACAGGTGTATTAACTTAGTATTAATTAAACTTGTAGAATGAGCGGGGGTTTACTTTGATTTTCTATTTTATAAAAGTGAAGGAGAAAATGGGATTGTCGCTTGAGAAAATTTGCTAACCTGATCGCTCCCTGAGCCCGGTATTTTCAACTTATTCAATTAAATTTGCCGCTTAAACATTGCTTCGCTGAAAAAGGTACGTAAAATAATCACGATTGTTCTCCTGAGTATACTGGGTTTTGCTATCCTTCTGGGTATCCTTGTCAACATCCCTGTAGTGCAGAATTTCCTTGTTCAGCAAGCTATCAGTCGCCTCTCAGACCGGCTGAAAACGAGAGTGGAACTTAAACATGTAGACATACGTCTTTTCAACAGCCTTCGTCTTGAAGGGCTATATGTGGAAGACAGAAATAAAGATACGCTCCTGTATGCAGGAACTGCACAGGTGAAGATCACCGACTGGTTCTTCTTCCAGGATAAGCCGGTGCTTAAGTATATTGGCCTTGATAAAGCAACCATCAACCTGGTACGAACCCGCAAAGATTCTCTCTGGAATTATTCTTTCATAATCGATGAATTTAGCAGTGCACCTGATACTTCGAAGACGAAGAAGCCGTCTGCCGGGGTATCACTGGACCTTCGTAAGATTGACCTTACCAATGTCAGGATCAACCAGATAGACCAGTGGATTGGGGAAGACTACTATGTGGCCGCCAAACAAATCTACCTGGATGCCAAGAACCTGGACCTGCAGCAGCATAATATTGACATACAGGAACTGAAACTGGATAAACCTTCGTTTATTATTTCAAGTTATAAGTCATCCCCACTCCGGCGCAAACGCCCGAAGGCAGAAAAGGAAGAGCTGACAGATACCAGTGCTATTCCTGCGCTTCGCTGGAATAGTGCAAACTGGAAACTGCTGGTGAAAGAAGTATCGATCAAAGATGGTCTTTTTGGCGTGGATGATCCGGAGGATACGACTGCAGTTACAGCCGGTTATTTTGCGCCGAACCATATCCGTTTCCAGAAAATAAATTTGCAGCTGACCAATACGACTTTGGTCAAAGACAGTATACTTGGCGACCTTACATTCAGTACGAAGGAGCGGAGTGGATTTGAAGTGAAGAAGCTTTCTGCCCGATTCAAGATGTCGCCCGTTGAAATGGAGTTCTCTCACATGGACCTCCTTACAAACAACAGCCATCTCCGTGATTATTATACCATGCAGTATGCCGATATCAGTGATATGAATGATTATATCAACCTGGTATTCATGCGTGCACATATTGTAAACAGTAAATTATCCTCTGACGATATTGCTTTCTTTGCGCCGCAACTGGCGGACTGGAAAAAGGTAGTGACCATTTCCGGGGATGCCCGTGGCCCGGTTTCTAACCTGAAGGCCAACAATATAGAACTCGCTGATAATGCAGGTACTCATTTGAAAGGAGGGGTTGAAATGCGTGGCCTGCCGGATATTGCAGAAACCTATATTGATTTCCATGCCGATGAGTTGACTACAAATGGTGCGGAGATCCTGAGCATTGCCTCTTCCCTGCGCAATGTAGATCCATTGCGCCTCGACAAGCTGACTAGCATCCTGTTCCAGGGGAGCTTTACAGGGTTCATTAATGACTTCGTGGCCTATGGTAAGTTCCAGACTAACCTGGGCAACCTGAATTCTGACCTTAACTTCAAGACCAGTAAGGATGTGCCGGTATATTCCGGTAGTTTGACCACGAATGATTTCAATGTAGGCTCGTTGCTGAATGTACCTCAGCTTTCAACGGTTTCGCTGAGTGCAAAAGTAAACGGGGCCGGTTTCAACTTTAAAACTCTGAATGCAACCGTAGATGCGGATGTACAGAAGATCACGCTCTACGATTACAGCTACACGAATATCAGGACAAAAGGTGAAATGAACCGGAAATTCTTCAATGGTTCCCTCACAGTCAATGATCCAAACCTGGATATGGACTTTGCCGGTACGATTGATTTTAATACCCCGGTGCCTGTGTTCCGGTTCGATTCTGATATCCGGCATAGTAACCTGAAGGCCATGCGCCTGACGGATGATTCGCTCACCTTCCAGGCTAAAATGGACCTGAACTTTGCAGGTAGTAATATCGATAACTTCGATGGTTCTGCCCGTGTGTATGATGTTTCGCTGTACAGGAAGCTGCACAGGCTGGAATTTGACTCCCTGAATGTATCTACACATTTTGAGAACAATACCAAGGTGCTGGCAATTAAGGGTAGTGAGATCAGCGGTTTTGTGAAGGGGGATTACAGTTTCATGGACCTGCCGGATGCATTCAAACTCCTCCTTAATAAATATTACCCCAGCTATTTCCCAACTGCTCCTACCAAGGAAATAAAGCAGGATTTCTCCTTTGCTTTCCAGATGGGAGAAGTGGATAAACTGATCAGGGGTTTTACAGATAAGGTCACAGGCTTTGACCAGTCTAAAATAGATGGCTCACTGAATACGGTGAATGGCAGCCTGTCACTGAATGTGTTTGTGCCGCAGGCAGGATACGGGGCATATTCAGTGAACGATCTGCAACTAAAGAGCTCCGGTACTTTTAACAAGATAGATATCAGCACCAGTATAGGCAGGGTCACCAGCGGTGATAAAGTGATCTTACAGAATCCCCTCATCTTAGCCAGCTCCGGCAGGGATACTTCTTACCTGAAAGTCGATCTGCAGGCGCAGGACACCTCCTCCCTGGATGGTTTCTATGCAAGAGTGGTCACCGTACAGGATGGGGTGAAGATCAGTTTCCTGAACAGTGCTTTTACCGTGAATGAAAGACAATGGAATGTAACTCCGGGGAATGAGATTTATTGGAGCAAGAACTTCCTGACAGTACATAACCTGAAGGTGACGCGTAACGAGCAGAGCGTGACGGTAGAAACGAATGAATACAATCCGGATGAGTCTACGTTTATGGTCACCCTGAAGAACCTGAACCTGGCGGATGTAATTCCGGCGCAACTGACACCGATGCGTATAGAGGGAATGGCGGATGGCAAGATCCTGATTACGGATCCGATGCGCCACCTGGACCTGGATGCGGATATTACGACGAAAGAACTGCGACTGGATAATGACTCTATTGGGCTCGTATCTTTTGTGGGTGGTTATAGCCAGGGTACCGGCAGGGCTACCCTGGAGGTACATAGCGATAATGCGGGCAGGAACCTGGATGCAAAAGGCAGTGTGGGCCTGACCCAGGAGGATAAAACCCTGGATGGTACCATTAACCTGAAGGGTATGGACCTGGCATTGGTAGACAGGTTTGTAAAGGACTATGTAACTGATCTGAAAGGCCAGGTGAACGGCACCATTAACCTGGGAGGTACCACGGATCTGCCTTCTGTAAAGGGGAACCTGAAAGTGGATAGTGCGAAAGTGAAGGTGTTGTACCTGGGTACGAATTATACGATTCCGAAACTGAATATCAATATAGACGATAACCTCATTGAATTTGGCAACTTCAGCATTATCGATAAGAATGGCAGTAAGGCAAGTGGTAGCGGGTATATTTCCCACGACCATTTCAATAAACTGAACTTCGACTTTGATGTGACTGCCAGGAACTTTGTATTCCTGGGTACGGGTCCGGCGGATAGTGATCTCTTTTATGGGGATGTGATTGCGGATGGAAAGGTCTATTTCCAGGGGCCGATGGAAGACATGTTGCTGAGAGTGCAGGCAAGGCCGGCCAGGGGTACACACTTCTACCTGCCATTGTCAGACAGTAAAGACATCGGGAAATCGGACTACATCACCTTCAAGACCTATGGTACGGTCATGAAGGAAGAAAAGAAAAAAAAGAAAGACAACGTGAAGCTGAATGTGAAACTGGATATTTCTGCAACGCCTGATGCACAGATCGATGTGATTATGGATGCGGCTTCCGGGGACATGATCTCAGCGAATGGTACGGGTAATTTGCAGATCAATGTGAACCTGGATGGTGATTTTACCATGTTTGGTAACTATGAGATCAACCTGGGTAGTTACAACTTTACCTTGCAGCGGCTGACCAGCTGGAAGTTTGATATTGATAAGAGTAGTTCTATTACCTGGAACGGGGATCCGCAGGCGGCGAAGGTGGATATTCATGCAAAGTATTCCCTGCCTAAAGTGAGTTTGTACAACCTGGTGGGAACGGCATCGACTGCTACTGATAAACTGGCTACGCGTACAGAGCGGGTGGACATTCTCATTAACCTGAGAGGGGAACTAATGAAACCGGATATCTCTTATGAGATCAATTTACCAGAGGTAGGTTCGCTGGCGTATGAAAGTGGGGTGGCGGCAAAACTGAAGGAAATTAACCAGGATCAGAATAAGGCATTGCAGCAGATGGCGGGTTTGCTGTTGTTTAACCAGTTTTTGCCGGAGGATCCGAATGCGGCGGGGGCGAATGTGGCGATAACGGGTAAGAACAGTGTGGGCCAGGCTTTGAGTGCGCAGGCGCAGGCGATCCTGAATAATATTACGGGGGCTTTGTTAAAGAACAGTGGTATTGGTGTGAATGTGAACTACAGGGCTTATAATATTGGAAACCAGGACAATACTGCGATGGATAGGAACCAGGTGAGTGCGGGTATAACCAGTAACTTCTATAACAACAGGGTTCGTTTGTATGTGGGGGGTGATTATGACTGGGGGAAGGCATCGACTTCGGCGAATGCGAATCGTTTGGCAGGTGACTTCAGGGCGGAGTATTTACTGACGCCGGAGGGCAGGCTTCGGATCAATGCATTTAGTAAATCGGATTATGATGTATATAATTTGGTGAACAGGAATAAGGCGGGTTTGGGGATCTCTTATGTACGTGAGTATAATAAGTTTGCGGAGTTGTTTAATGAGCGGGCGAGGAAGCGGTTGATAGATAGTATCAGGCGGGCGGAGCTGATTAAACAGGAGGAGAAGGATTCGTCAATAGTGAAACCCAGGAAGGATACAACGCATTAAAAAAGGGGTTTGTCTATGACAAACCCCTTTTTTGTTTTTATCCTTTCAGGATCTCATGACCCATTTTATCTCTTTTTGTTTTAAGATATACTTCATTATGCGGGTTTGGGCGGATTTCAATCGGCACATTTTCCACTACTTCCAGTCCATATCCTTTCATCCCTGCTCTCTTCTTAGGATTATTGGAGATCAGTCTCATTTTGGTGATATCCAGGTGTCTGAGGATCTGTGCACCTACGCCATAATCCCGTTCATCCATCTGAAAACCTAATTCGAGGTTGGCTTCAACGGTATCTCTGCCTTCTTCCTGGAGTTTATAAGCTTTCAGTTTATTCAGCAGGCCGATCCCTCTTCCTTCCTGGTTCATATATAATATAAGGCCTTTCCCTTCTGATTCTACCATTTGCATGGCTTTATGTAGCTGTGGTCCGCAATCGCATCTCAGGCTATGCAGGATATCGCCGGTTACGCAGGAGGAGT
Source organism: Chitinophaga sancti (assembly GCF_034424315.1). Taxonomy (GTDB): domain Bacteria; phylum Bacteroidota; class Bacteroidia; order Chitinophagales; family Chitinophagaceae; genus Chitinophaga; species Chitinophaga sancti. Next base: position 7,956,152 of record NZ_CP139972.1, on the reverse strand, counting down.
GGATTCTTACCAGTACTGGTTCACCTTTTTCCCAGGTACCTTTTTTCAATGCCATATGGGTTTCTCCTGAGTTGAGTTGCTTAAACGCAATCAGTTCAAAATCACCGTATTCAGTTGGCATTTGTACTCTTACTTCTTCTTCGATCAGGGATTCTTTTGCCAGTCTGTACTCGATCAGATCTTTGATAGAGATCAGTTTCAGGTCAAACCTGATGGCAATTTCCTTTAGTTCAGGGAGTCTGGCCATGGAGCCATCTTCATTCATGATTTCAACCAGGACACCGGCGGGTTCAAACCCTGCCAGGCGGGCGAGATCGATAGTAGCTTCGGTATGGCCGGTGCGGCGCAGTACGCCTCCTTTCTTTGCTTTCAGGGGGAATATATGTCCTGGCTTACCTAATTCTTCGGGACGGGTATTAGGATCGATTAAAGCTTGTACCGTTTTAGATCTGTCATGTGCGGAGATACCGGTGGTACAACCATGACCCAGTAAATCTACTGAAACAGTAAAAGGTGTTTGGTGTAAAGCTGTATTATCACGTACCATCATTTCAAGTCCGAGCTCGTCGCATCTTTCTTCAATTAATGGTGCACATATTAATCCACGGCCGTAACGGCTCATAAAATTGATGATCTCCGGGGTGACATTTCTCGCAGCTGTGATGAAATCGCCCTCATTCTCCCTATCCTCGTCGTCTACTACTATGACCAGTTTACCCTTCTTTATATCTTCTATGGCTGATTCTATTGTATCTAGCATATCACTGTTGTTATATTGATGGCAAAGTTAGGGTAAAAAGACGCACTAATCGTTGGACTAATCCCGGATTTTACGCCCTTTTGACAGGACAAAAAATCATCTTTAAAAGGTCTTGTTAAGTCCATTTTTATCTGCCTGGGTTCAAACACACTACCATCCCTCCATTCCCATCAACCAGCCATCACATGTAAAAAATAATCATATAAATATTTGAGGTAAAACTAATATAAAAATGCCCCTTGCTTCGCAGAGTTTTAAGTATTTTAACTATTTATTATTCGAAATATTAGAATTTCTACCCCCTTTAGTTGAACAAACTCGATTTAAAGGCTGTTTTCCCATATAGTTTCAAATTTACGTAGCGTTATACTCACGTTTTTAACATGGCTTAACAATTTGTTAATTTGAAGTTAAATTTCCTACGTATTTTTTTATAACCTTTGCGCTCAAATTATCAAACTGCTCAAATATGGGATGTAAAAAACTACTGTTAACATTCATTGTCTTGCTTAGCGTTTGCTATTCATTTGCACAGGTAACAACGAGTGCTGTTACCGGTCTGGTGAAAAATGCAAAGGGGGAAGGCCTGATTGGCGCCACAGTAAAAGCCATTCACGTTCCAACAGGAACTGTTTATGGTACTACAACACAAGAGGGAGGACGTTACACCATCCCTAATATGAAAGTAGGTGGTCCTTACACCATCACAATTACCTATGTTGGGTTCCAGGAGCAAAGCTTCAAGGACCTGTATCTGAGTCTGGGTAATGCATTGACCCAAAACGTAAAACTGGAAGATGGTAGCAAATCTTTGAACGAGGTAACTATTACTGGTCAGAGAAGCAACATTATCAGCTCAAACCGTACTGGTACGCAGACTAATATTGGCCAGCGCCAGCTGAACGAACTGCCTACTGTTGGCCGTAGCATTCAGGATTTTGCCCGTTTGACACCGCAGGCTGTTGCATCATACAGCAACACCAGTGGTGCTCCATTAGGTATTTCCTTTGCTGGTCAGAGTAACAAATTTAACTCATTCACTGTGGATGGTGCGAATGCAAACGATGCATTTGGTTTGACAGCTACCGGTACGAACGGTGGCCAGGCGAATGTAAATGCTGTACCACTGGAATCGGTTCAGGAAGTACAAATCGTGCTGTCTCCATATGATATCACTCAAAGTAACTTCACTGGTGGTGGTATCAATGCTGTAACCAAGAGTGGTACTAACCAGTTCCATGGTTCTGCTTACTTCCTGAAACAAAATCAGAGTTTCGTAGGTGAACATGTTCAGAGTCAAACAAAATACCCTACTTATAATAATACAACATGGGGTGCCAGCCTGAGTGGTCCCATCATCAAGAATAAATTGTTCTTCTTCGTAAATGCTGAAAGGAACGATACTAAAACGCCACTGGGTTACAATCCTGCTGACGCTGGTTCTGGTTCTAAATTTAGCACAACAAGACTGGATTCAATCCGTAATTATGTAAAAAATTCATATGGATTTGATCCAGGTAGCTATACTGATATCAACTCTGAGTCATATGCAACTTCAGTGTTTGCACGTATTGACTGGAACATCAGCGAAAAGCATAAGTTAACTGTCCGTCATAGCTATGTTGATGGTAGCCTGTACAACATTTCCCGTAGTGCAACTACTATGACTTTTGCTAACAGCGGTTACTATATGCTCAGCACTACTAATTCTACTGTAGCTGAATTGAACAGTAGCTTCAATGCTACTACTTCAAACGTACTGCGTGCGACATACAACCGTATCCGCGACAGACGTTCTACTGTTGAATTCCCTTCTGTGTATATCACTGAAGGTGGTCTGAACTACAACCTGGGTGCTGATTATTCCTCTCCACGTAACTCACTGGATCAGGACAACTTCACCATCGTAGATAACCTGACTATTCAGAAGAAAAAGCATACAATCACTGTAGGTACTGATAACCAGTTCTTCCACACTAACAACGTGTTTCTGCAGTACTACTATGGTTACTACACTTATAAAAACATGAACAACTTCCTGAATAATTCTGCTGCTCCTACAACTTATGCAGTTGGTTATTCCAATAAAGGTGGTAGTGACCTTGCTCCCGGTAAGATCAGTGCTGGTCAGTTCAGCTTATATGGACAGGATGTATGGGATGTTAATGACAGGTTCAGACTGACTTACGGTCTGCGTGTAGACCTGCCTGTATTCTTCAACAAACCTGATGCTAACGGTGGTTTCAATTCTTCTGACATTGCCACTACTAATGGCGTTCAGAACAATACTGTTCCAAAAACAAGGTTGATGTGGGCTCCAAGAGTTGCATTCAACTGGGACGTAAATGGAGATGGTACAACCCAGCTGAGAGGTGGTGCAGGTCTGTTCACCGGACGTGTTCCGCTGGTTTGGATCTCCAATGCCTATTCCAAGACCGGTGTTGCATTCACATCATTCAGTGGTACACCTGATCCATCAGTACGTTTCAATTACAATGCTAACGATACTCATCTGGGTGCTTATATTCCTACTACTGCAGCAGCTCCTACTGAGATTGATGTTACTGACAAGAACTTCAAATATCCTCAGGTACTGCGTGGTAACCTGGCAATCGACCAGAAACTGCCATGGTGGGGTTTAATTGGTACAATTGAAGCTTTGTATACCAAAACGCTTAATAACATCCTGTATAAGAACCTGAACGTTGGTCCTCAGGCAGGCAACGTTACTTTAGGTAATACTACCCGCCCATGGTACAACTTTGCACGTGCAAACTCTTCTTATACTGACGTTATTTACCTGACTAACTCCAGCAAGGGTTATTCATATAACTTCACTGCACAGGTTCAAAAACCAATGGACCATGGATGGTCTGGTAGTTTGGCATATACTTATGGTGCTTCTTACTCTATGAATGATGGTACCAGCTCTACTGCTTATTCCAGCTGGCGCTTTGCTTATAACATCAACGGTATGAACAACCTGAGCCTGGCTCGTGCTAACTTCGATCCGGGACATCGTGTAATAGCGAATGCAAGCAAAACTTTCCGTTATGCTAAAGGCCATCTTTCTACCACTATAGGCCTGGTTTACCAGGGCTACACTGGTCAGCGTTATTCTGTAATGTTTAACAATAACATGACTGGTGATGATGCTTCCGGTAAAACTGGTACAAACAGCTTAGCTTACCTGCCTTCAGATGCAAGCCAGTTCAGCACGCTGACCCTGTCTGGTGGTACTGTGGTAACTCCTGACCAACAGTTAGCAGACTTCAAGGAATTTGCAGCAAATAACAAGTACCTGAATGCTCACCTGGGTCAGAATACAGAGCGTAATGCACTTAGAATGCCATGGGAAAGCCATTTCGATCTGAAGATTGCACAGGATTTCATCCTGAAAAATACACACAGAATTGAAGTTGGATTCGATATCCTGAACGTTGCTAACCTGCTGAACCGTAACTGGGGATGGTCTTACTACCTGAGCAACCAGTCAGTATCCCTGTTCACAGTAACGTCACAGAGCAAAACTCCGACTTATACATTCAACAAGACTCTGATGAACAACATCAATGGTACACTGAGACCTTATACAGTGAATGACTACCTGTCACGCTGGAGAGGTCAGTTGAGTGTTCGTTATAACTTCTAATCCGAGTATAAACAAATTTAAGGAAACGCTTCGGCTGTATAAGCCGAAGCGTTTTTTTTATTATATTTATATACATGCATGAACAACATTACAAATGGTCATCCCCACATCTCGGCCGCGAATTCGAGATGCTGGTGTTCGGAGAGGAAGGTTATCCCCTCATTCTCTTCCCCACCTCTATGGGCCGCCATTATGAACACAAGGAACGCGGCCTTATTCATGCATTACAATGGTTCATAGATCACCAGCTGATAAGGGTTTACTGCCCCGATAGTATAGATGCCCGTAGCTGGTATAATACACAGGTCTCCCCTGCCCAACGAACCCTCAACCACATTTCTTATGACAACATGCTGCGCCATGAGGTGCTGGAAAGAGTGATACACGAAACGGGTATTAAACGTGTCGCTGTGGCCGGCTGCAGTTTTGGTGGATACCATGCCGCCAATTTTGCCTTCCGGTACCCGGAGCAAGTGTCTTACCTCTTTAGCCTGAGCGGCATTTTTGATATTACCGGCCGCCTGGATGGCCATTACGATGACAATGTTTATTTCCATAATCCCATGGATTACATGCGCGACAACCTGCACGAAGCCCTCTGGCGTATGGGGATTATTTTAGGGGTAGCTGATGAAGACATCAGCCGCCAGCAAAATGAACGGATGTCAGGGATACTTGCCAATAAAGGCATCAGCCACTGGCTGGATATCAGACCTAATCAAAAGCATGACTGGCCGGTGTGGAATGAGATGTTGCCGTATTATCTGTCGCTTATTAAATGAGAATTATTTTTTTGAAAGTATGGGCCTGCACCCTGTTTAAAATCGAATCAGGGTTATAAGGCGAATCCATTGGCGCGAATATTGATCCTCAACCGCTTCTACTACAAACGGAATCATTGATACACTCAACGTAAAACCTTTTTCAGGATGAAAAAAATAGGCCTTCTGTATGGTCAGGAAAACAGTTTCCCCCAGGCATTGCTTGATCGCATAAATGCTAAAAATGTTAACGATATCTCTGCTGAATTTGTATCCATTGATAAAGTGATCCAGGGTATTCCCAATGAATATGCTGTGATCCTGGATCGAATTTCGCAGGATGTACCTTTCTATCGAACCTGGCTCAAACAGGCTGCCCTGGAAGGAACAGCAGTGATTAACAACCCATTCTGGTGGAGCGCGGATGATAAATTTGTGAACAACGAACTGGCTGCACGTACGGGTGTCAATGTTCCCAAAACAGCTTTACTGCCTACCCGGGATCTGCCGGAAAACACGACCGGGCAATCGTTTAGAAACCTCGTTTATCCATTTGACTGGGCGACCATTTTCGCGCACGTTGGCTTCCCGGCTTATATGAAACCTTACAATGGCGGAGGTTGGAAACATGTCTACAAAGTCAATAGCGCTGAGGAATTCTTTGCACAACATGCACACACCGGCCAGCTGGTAATGATGCTGCAGGAAGCGATTGAATACGATTCTTATTATCGTTGTTATTGTATTGGTGGCAAGTACGTGCGGGTGATTCCTTACGATCCATACGAGGCTCCTTATCAGCGTTACCTGAATAAATCACAGGGCGATGATGACCTGGAAGGTGTGATCATAGAGCAGGTCGCTCAGCTAAACAGGTACCTGGGGTATGATTTTAATACGGTGGAAATTGCCGTAAGGAGTGGTATCCCTTATGTGATTGATTTCTGGAACCCGGCGCCGGAAGCAGATGAGGCGACCATTGGTGCAGAGAATTTTGAGTGGGTAGTGGAGACAGCCGCGAATTATGCGATAGAGAGAGCCCTGAGGCAGTTGCCCGGAACGGATAACCTGACCTGGGGAACGTTTATGACCCATGCTGTACCCGGGAACCAGACGGCAATTGTGCCGGGAGCGAAGAAGACAGCGGCGAAGAAATCAGCCACGCCGGGAGCGAAGAAGGCGGCGCCTGCAGAAAAAAAGGCGGCAGTGAAGAAAGAGCCTGCTGATAAAAAAACGACTTCTAAAAAAGCAAAGGCCAAAGAATAGGTTGTTTGTTTGTATACAACCGGCCTGCATTACCCGCTTTCTCCCCTCAGCCGGTATGCAGGCCTTTTTGTTTTTACCGCATTCCCTTCAAAAGAGATTTACCTCTTCATTGCCGCCGCAGGGCATTTTCCATATTCTTCTTATCTTGCCGCCCTAATTACCAGCTATGCTCCGGAATTTCACACTCGGCATTGAAGAAGAATACATGGTCATGGACCCTCGCACACTCGAACTATGCTCCCATGAACAGAAAATTGTAGAACAGGCCCACAAAATCATCCCGGAAAAAGTAAAAGCTGAATTTCATCAGGCTGTTGTTGAAGTTGGCACCCACATCTGTAGCAATATCGATGAGGCCCGTGCCGATGTAGCTTACCTTCGCAAGACCGTAGCACAGATAGCTGGTGACATGGGTTATAATATCGGCGCCTCCGGTACCCATCCATTTTCCAAATGGGAAGCCCAGCTCATCACTGATCATCCCCGGTATTTCGAAATCGTGAATGAAATGCAGGATGCCGCCCGTTCTAACCTCATCTTTGGGCTACATGTGCATGTAGGAATGGAGAACCGGGAAATGGCCCTGCATATCGCGAATTCTGTGCGTTATTTTCTGCCACATGTCTTTGCCCTTAGTACGAACTCCCCTTTCTGGGAGGGCCGGAATACGGGCTTTAAATCATACAGAACAAAGGTATTTGATAAGTTTCCCCGCACCGGGATTCCCGATTACTTTGCCAGTATCGAAGAATACGACCGCTATATCCAACTGCTGGTGAAAACCAAGTGTATTGATAATGCACGTAAGGTATGGTGGGATCTGCGGGTACACCCTTTCTACGATACGGTAGAATTCAGGATCTGCGATGTGCCCCTCACACTGCAGGAAACCTGTACCATTGCGGCTATCTTCCAGGCGCTTTGTGCCAAGATCTATAAACTGCGTATGCAGAACCTGAATTTCATTATTTACAACCGTGCACTGGTCAATGAAAATAAATGGAGAGCCAGCCGTTATGGGATTGATGGCAACCTGATCGACTTTGGGAAAGAGGCAGAAGTGAATACCCGTGCACTTATTTTTGAGCTGCTGGAATTCGTGGATGATGTGGTGGATGAACTGGGAAGCCGTTCTTATATCGAGTATACAAAAGAAATGCTGCTAAATGGTACGGGAGCTGACAAACAGCTGGCCGTATTCAAAGAAAATAAAAATCTCCACAGTGTGGCTGACTTCATTATTAAACAATTCCTCAAAGACTGCTAGCACATGAAGGTAGCTATACTTGACATGTATGAAGGAGTTCCGAACGAAGGGATGCGCTGTATCAGGGAAATACTCGCAGCATATGCTGTGCGCAATTCGCTGACACTGCAATGTGATGAGTATGAAGTGCGCATTGCAGCCCGGGTACCCGATCTTTCTTACGACATTTATATTTCTACAGGTGGCCCCGGCTCCCCGCTGGATAGCGAGGGGAGTGAATGGGAACAACGTTATTTTGAAACGATGGAAGCACTGATGGCTGCGGCTAAACCAGTGCTGCTGATCTGCCATTCCTTTCAGCTGATGTGTCGCTATCTGCAACTGGGAAATGTGTGCAGGCGAAGATCTCCGGCCTTTGGCGTATTTCCTGTTCATCCAACGGTTAATACAGAAATGATCTTTGCACAGCTTCCTGACCCTTTCTATATCGTTGATAGCCGTAACTGGCAGGTGATTGGATTGGACCATGAACGCATGGCGGCCATGGGTGCTACTGTGCTGGCTATTGAAAAAGAACGCCCGCATGTACCGCTGGAAAGAGCCACGATGGCCATCCGTTTCAGCCCCCACATGATTGGTACGCAATTCCATCCTGAAGCAGATGCTACTGGTATGCGGATGTACCTGTTACAAAAAGAAAAGAAAGACCAGGTGCTCACCAACTATGGTGCTGAAAAATATTACAGCATGCTGGAACAGCTTTCTGATCCTGATAAAATTACGCTTACCTACGATACCTTTATTCCAGCATTCCTGGACCACGCCTTATCCTCCAAACGATGATTCCTTCTTTACGCAAATATTATAACGAGCATTTTACGGCTGAGAAATACACGGCATTTATTCAATCTATGGCGGCTGCAGCCGGCGAAACGCCTGCTTTTAAAGTGGCGGAAACGCCTGTGTTTGTGCCTGCGGCACTGACGAAGCAACTGATTGATACCAGCGAAGCGATCATTGATATCATTACTCAACCAGACTTCAAAGCCGATAGCGAAGCATCTTTTCCTCCATGTATGAAAGTGCCGGGAGAAAATGAGCATGCGCATTTTGTGATCATTGACTTTGCAGTATGTAAGAATGAAGCAGGTGTGTTGCAACCTCAGCTCATAGAGCTACAGGGATTCCCTTCACTGTATGCCTTTCAGGAGCTGATGGCGCGGGAGTTTAAGCATCATTTCCAGATCCCTGATACGGTCAACAATTATTTCAATGGGTATACTGATAGCAGTTATCTACAATTGCTGAAAGAGATCATTGTAGGTCCTTATCAGCCCGAAGAGGTAGTCCTGCTGGAAGTAAAGCCGCACGAGCAAAAGACCCGTATCGATTTTTATTATACAGAGAAAGTACTGGGGATTCCCGTGGTCTGCATTACAGACCTGGAGCAGAGGGCTAAGCAGTTATTTTATAAGGGCAGGCTGGTGAAGCGTATATACAACCGCGTTATCTTCGATGATTTGCAGAAACAATCGGCCTATTTACCGGCACATGTATCGTTGTTCCAGGACTTCGACGTAGAGTGGATCACGCATCCGAACTGGTTTTACCGGATCAGTAAATTTATACTGCCATTTATAAAGAGTGAATTTGCGCCTGAGAGCTGGTTCCTGCATACGCGGGCATTACCTGCAGACCTGGAGAACTATGTATTGAAACCACTCTTTTCTTTTGCGGGTCAGGGAGTAGTGATAGACGTTAGCCAGGAAGATATAAATGGTATTAAGGATCCGGAGAACTGGATCTTGCAGCGCAAGGTGAAATATGCACCTGCAATTGAAACGCCTGATGGGCCGGCTTATTGTGAGATCAGGATGATGTACCTGTGGAAGGATGGCGCACCACGTCCTGAGCTGGTGCATAACCTGGCAAGGATCAGTAAAAGTAAAATGATCGGGGTGACGAAGGATAAATCAGATACCTGGGTAGGTGGCAGTTGCGCCTTCTTTGAATTATAAGAAAAAAGAGGTTGTACAAAAAGTAATTTGAAGGCATTGAGCATTTTATAAACAAAAACACCCGCCTCCTGGTATCCGAACTAAATCCGGGTAACTTTACTTTTGTTACAACCTCTTTCGTAATATTTTATCTTCCGAACTTTTCTTCCCAGTTTAACATGCCACCGGTCAGATTCTTTACATTCTGAAAGCCCATTGTTTCCAGGATCATCGCTGCCTGGCCGCTTCTGCCACCACTTCTGCAATATACAATCACCTCTTCATCTTTCAGATCTTCCAGTTCATCCACCTGCATGGCTCTGATTTCGCCCAGGGGCAACAGGATGCCACCGATGTTAAATTCCGCGTGCTCATGCGGCTCTCTTACATCGACGATATGCAAGGTTTCACCACTGTCTATACGTTTTTTCAGTTCTTCAGCAGTAATATTTTCCATTGCTGTAATTTTTATAAGTTAAACGAATATGGGGTTGTTATTGTTCTGAGGTCGAATCGCCCCCACCTTTTGCCGGCGGGTTGGTAGACAACCAGATACTTACCAGTTCACCAGCTCTGACCATGCTCAGTTCCTGCAGGCTGTTTTTAGGTGCCGGATCCTGTTTGATCACAAATGCATTGGCGGTATCTGTTACGGAAGGATCCACCATTACGGTACCCAGGTTCAGGTTTCTGCCGCTCAGGGTTACTTTCGCTTCCTGGAAAGTCATCCCGATCAGGTCCGGAACCGGGTTCTCGATACTACCAGTTCCGCTACTCAGTACCAGTGTGATGCTGCTACCTTCGGGAACCTGTCTGCCAGCTTTAACCAGTTTACCGCCCAGCAACTGCTGTAATACGGTATTGGTAGCAAAGTCAGGTTTATAAATTGTATCTCCTACATTCAGCCTGCGGCTGTGCAGGGTCATTTCAGCACTACGGAAGGTCAGGCCTACCAGGTCAGGCATTTCTACCATTGGAGGCACTACCTTATTGATAGTCAGGTAAATAGTTCTTCCCACTTTTACTACCGCACCTTTACCGGGTGTCTGTTCCCATACTGCCAGGGCAGGCAGGCTATCAATAAAAATGGAGTCTCTTACATCTACGTTGAATCCTGCATCTTCCAGCAGTTTGGTAGCGTCTTTCACACTCTTGCGATGTACGTCAGGCACGGTCAGGGTATCTCCATGCTTTGTTATCACCCCCAACAGCATGAAGAAAATCAGCCCCAATACCAGGAACAACCCCACCACTACGGCCAGGTTAAACCCAAAGGAGCGTTTTGTAATTTGATTGAACACAGATTATATTTTAACTTAAAGATAGCGTAATCTTATACCGCATTATTATTTCTTCAGGCACTCTTCAATTAATGTGCCGTAAAACTCCTGCAGGGTTTTGCCGGCGGCTCTTACCTGCTGAGGTACGAGGCTGTTATCGCTCTGGCCTGGCATGGTATTCACCTCCAGGAAGAACAGGCGGTTATTGGCCTCTTCGTAGATAAAGTCTGCACGCACGATTCCTCTGCAATTCAATTTGTTATAAAGTTCTTTGGCAGTATTCCTGATCAGTTCACATACTTCTTCAGGTGCGGGTGCAGGGGTGATTTCTTTGGTAATGCCCGGCGTGTATTTGGCCTCGTAATCAAAGAATTCTTTGCTGCTCACGATTTCTGTCAGGGGCAATACCGTGAGTTCCCCATTTACTTTATATAAGCCGCAGGTTATTTCCCTGCCTTTGATAAATTCTTCGATCAGGATCTGTGCATCTTCCTTGAAAGCTTTGTCGATAGCGGGTTGCAGTTCTTCGGCAGTATTTACTTTAGACATACCGATGCTGCTGCCGCCTTCTGCAGGCTTAACAAATACCGGCAGTTTCAGTTGCGCAAGGATCTGTTTGGGATCGTATGGCTGATTACTGAAGATATGCACGGATTTGGAAACATTCACAACGTTCAGGGCTGCCACTACCTTATTGCAGTAGCTCTTGTTGAAAGTGAGGGCGGAGGTAACCATACCACAACTGGTAAATGGAATGCCCAGCATTTCGAAATATCCCTGCAGGCGGCCATCTTCGCCGGGAGTACCGTGGATGCCGATGAAAACAGCATCAAAAGTTACCTTTTCTCCTTTGATGGTCAGTGAAAAATCATTTTTATCAACCGCTATTACCTGCCCGTCTGCCGATGTATAATTCCAGCCATCTTTTGTAATAACTATTTTATACACATTGTATTTGCTGCTGTCCAGGTTTTTCTCAATTGTTACGGCACTTTGTACGGAGATTACGTATTCTCCTGAGTATCCGCCGGCAACAAGGGCGATATTCTTTTTCATATGATAATTAATAATAAGCGGTTAAAGTTAATAGAAAAATGGGTATGTAATCTTTTTTTGCCCCAAAAAGAAGGGGAGAAAAGGTAATTAGCCCTTTCTCCCCGGTTAGGTTCGGCATGCGTGCCAGTGATTTACATATGGCGACCAGTTACCGATAATTCCTTATGCTTCCTGATTAAATATGTAATTTAGCTTTCTTAGCCAGCAGTTCTTCTTCAGTTTCCTGGAACATTTCGTCTGGTACACAGCAGTCTACCGGACATACTGCCGCACATTGTGGCTCCTCATGAAAGCCTTGACACTCAGTACATTTATTTGGAACTATATAATAACTGTCTACAGCTATGGGAGCGTTACGCTGGTCGGCATCGATAGAAGATCCATCCATCAGCACATAAGAACCCTTAATTGTAGTGCCATCAGCCATTGCCCACTCAACACCACCTTCATAGATCGCGTTATTTGGGCACTCAGGTTCACAAGCTCCACAATTAATACATTCATCTGTTATTTTGATTGCCATGTTATAAACTTTTTGTTTAAGAAGTAAGCCATTAATTTTGCAGACAAAAATAGAATATCTCGCTTTAAAAAGTTAATTATTTATATAGATTCATGAGCAGTACAGAAAAAGTAGCCGCCCTGGTACGTTTAGGTCAATACCTGACAAGCGAAGATCCGGCGCTGGAAACAGTTAAGGAGAGGGCTTTTCAGGCAAATGGCTGGTTTACTCCGGAATTCATTAACCTGGCCCTTCGCCAGATCTCTGACAACTTCCTGGAGGCCGCCCACCTCAACAGCTGGATCAATGCCTACCCGGAATTGATCCATGGCAAACCTGCCCGTACAGTGGGCATTGTTACCGCTGGTAACATCCCCCTCGTTGGCTTTCATGACTGGCTCTGCGGTTTCGTGAGCGGCCATAATGTTCGCCTCAAACTGTCATCGAAAGACGTGATCCTGATGCAACACGTGCTGGATAAGATGAAGGAATGGCATCCGGAATGGGCAGAGCAGACTACGGTGCAGGATATGCTGAAGAACTGTGATGCCTATATTGCGACGGGCAGTAACAATTCTTCCAGGTATTTCCAGTATTATTTTGCCCAGTATCCGCATATCATTCGCCGGAACCGGACTTCCGTAGCCATCCTGACGGGTGAAGAAACGCCTGCGGAGCTGGAAGGCCTGGCTGATGATATCAGTATTTACTTTGGGCTGGGTTGCAGGAATGTAACCAAGGTGTATGTGCCCGGAGGCTATGATTTCAGTCCTTTGCTGGAGGCGCTTCGCAAGTATAGTTACTTTGCGGATCATCATAAGTATAAGAATAATTATGATTATAACCTGGCTTTGATCCTGCTTAATAATAGCCCGTTCATGACGAATGAGAGTATATTACTGCAGGAGGCGACGCCTATGTTCTCCCCGCTGAGTATGCTGAATTATGGGTACTATACTGATAAAGATGCGCTGGTGGCAGAGCTGCAGGGGAATGAAGATCTGCAATGCCTGGTGGGAAAAGGATTTACGCCGTTTGGAATGGCACAGCAACCATCGTTAACGGACTATGCGGATGGGGTGGATACGCTGGATTTTTTGAGTAAATTATAAGAAATGATTAAAAAGATGGCGCTCTAAGAGCGCCATCTTTTTAATTTTATAACATTTTGTCCGGTTCCATCGTTAAATTGTCAGTAACCTCCGTTACTTTGTCACCCATTCTTTAAGATGACATTAACCTTTCATATAATAATCTGTTAAAGTAACACCAGCATTGGCTGAATGAATCACCTACCCCCTTAAATTTGTATCAGAGGCACTAAAATTGTTATATTCCTTACATCAACATTTTTACTTTCAAAAAACTTAAACAAAAAGAAATATGAAATTCCGGCAAATTGCGGCAACTGTTCTAATCAGCGCGGCCACTGCCTTTGCCAGCGTATTTGTTTACAGCAAATTTCAGCCCCGGCAGGCAGGTCCCTATCAAAATGGATCAGACAACATCCCAGTAAACTATACCAGCTACATGCCTGGTACAGAAAACAGAAACATTACCCCACCTACTGACTTTTCGCAGGCAGCTAAAATAGCAGTTCCGGGTGTAGTGCACATTAAGACAAAAATTAATCCGCGACAGGTTTCAAATAACCTGCAAAGAAGAAGGAGTGTTCTTGAGGATCTTTTCGGCGATGACTTTTTCGGTGACGAATTTCAGGGCCAGGGTGGCGGACGTAAATATTATGTTCCCGGCCAGATGGCTTCCGGCTCCGGTGTATTGATTTCCGACGATGGTTATATCGTAACCAACAATCACGTGGTAGACGATGCGGACGAAATTACCGTTACGCTCAACGACTACAAGACTTACAAAGCAAAAGTGATTGGTACCGACCCAAACACAGACCTTGCCGTGATCAAAGTAGACGCGAAGAACCTGCCTTACCTCCTGTATGGCAACTCTGATGATGTTGAAATTGGTCAGTGGGTACTTGCTATCGGTTATCCATTAAACCTGGAAACAACTGTGACAGCGGGTATCGTGAGTGCAAAAGCACGTTCTATCGGTATCAATAAACAGGCAAAAAGAAATGCGATCGAATCCTTCATTCAGACGGATGCTGCTGTGAACCAGGGTAACAGTGGTGGTGCATTGATCAATACCGCAGGTGAACTGATTGGTATCAACTCCGCTATCGCCTCTCCTACCGGTGCGTATGCAGGTTATTCCTACGCGATTCCGGTAAACATTATGAAGAAAGTGGTGAATGATATTATGAAGTATGGTAACGTACAACGTGCTTACCTCGGTATCAGGTACCAGGATCCTAACAGTATTCCTGAGGAGAAATGGAAAGAATATGGTGTGAGAAGAGATGTGAATGGGGTAGTCGTAACCGATGTGGTAGCGAGTGGCGCGGCCGCTGATGCAGGTATTCAGAAAGGAGATGTGATCACCGGGATCAATGGTATCAATACGCCTTCTATTCCCCAGATGACGGAGCAGATTGCAAGGTATAAACCAGGCGATAAGATCAGTATCAGTTACCTGCGTGATGATAAAGCGCGTACTGCGAATGCGGTGTTGAAGAATATAGATGGTAATACCAATATTGTGAAAGCGACTGTGATTGATGCGCTGGGCGCGGACCTGGTGACACTGGAAAAAAGTGATGCTGCGAAGATCGGGATCCGTGGTGGTGTGTATGTGGATAATATCAGCAGTGGTATTCTGAAGAAGCAGACGAATATGAAACCTTCTTTTATTATTATGAAAGCAGGTGATCAGGCGGTGACTTCAGTAGAGCAGCTGAGAGGGATATTGGAAAAACAGAAGAAAGTGCAGTTGGAAGGTGTGTATCCAGAGTTGAATGGCGTGTATTATTATACTATTGATCTCACTAACGGCGCAGACTTTTAATTGTTTTTCATATAGGTTTATAAGTTAAGGAAAGAAAAAGCCCGGCTATTCGCCGGGCTTTTTCTTTTATAAGTTGATTACTCCTTTTAATTGTGCGAAGAACTCATCTTTCTTCCTGGAGCTGATCGGTATATTCTTCTGATCACTCATCACAACCGCCGTTCCCAGTCCTTTAATAATCTTCACAATGTGATGGATATTAATCAGGAATGACTTGTGTACCCTATAAAATCCTTTATCACTCAGCATCTCCTCATACTCTTTCAGTGATTTGGAGATCAGGTGCGACACATTATTGATCAACTGGATCTTGGTATAACTATCGAATGCTTCGCAGTAAATAATGTCCTTCAGGTCAATTACATTATATCCATCATTCACAGGAATCACAATCTTAGAGAAGGCATTGTCATTGTTCTTGACATAATCCTTCAGGATAGATGCCAGTTCATTCAATCTTCCTTTTTTGCTCTTCTTTACTTTTTCCAATGCATCTTCCACCTCACTCACCTTGATAGGCTTGAGCAGGTAATCTAATGCGGCAAACTTAATTGCCTGCAAAGCATATTCCTGAAACGCGGTGATGAAGATGACTTCGAAGTTCAGCACAGGGAACATTTCCAATAACTGGAATCCATTATGTGGCGGCATTTCAATATCCAGAAACAATACATCGATCTGGGTATTTTTAAGCATCTCCGCCGCGTCATGGATGTTCTGCGCCTCCCCTACTACCGTAACATCCTTACAGTAATTTTCAAGAATATTTCGCAAAATATGGATGTTGCGGACTTCATCGTCTACGATCGCAGCTTTTATATTACTCATAACATCTTAACAATGGGAATCAGAATTTCAACGAGCGTACCCTCTTTATTGCCGAAACCTGATTTAAATTTATCAATAATTTCTAAATTTCCAACATTTCCATTAAAAGATTTTATAATCTGCAACCGCTCCCTGATCACGCTCAGCGCTGTAGATTCGTGTTTTATCAGGCGTCCACTCTTCAGCTCATTTGCCCTGTCCCACCCAATTCCGTCATCATCGACAGAACAGTATAACATGTCTCCCTTCAGCATGAGTTTCACTTCCAGGTGCCCGCTGCCGTTCCTTGGCGCCAGGCCATGTTTGATTGCGTTCTCCACAATCGGCTGGATAATCATAGGGGGTATATAGATCGTATAATCTTTCAATGCATCTTCCAGTGCAAAATTGTACGTGAATACATTTGCAAATCTAATCTTCTCCAACTCAATATAACGTGTGAGGAAAGCGATTTCTTCATCCAGGGAGATATAGGATTTCCTGGAATTATTGAGCATTTGCCGCATCAAGGTAGCAAAATCCGCGAGAAAATTGAGTGCTTGTTTTTCCTCTTTCTCCATGATCAGGTGCTGTACGCTGTTCAGGGAGTTGAATATAAAGTGAGGATTCATCTGGTTTGTCAGGGCTTTTGCCTCCAGTTCAGCGATCCTCCTGTTGTATTCTGTCTTTCTCTTTTCTCCGTCTTTGAAGCGCAGGAAGATATAACGGAGTATAAAGGCCCCCAGCAGAAATACCAGGAGGATCACGGTTCCCCTGGCCCACCATTGCTGGTACCACCGCGGTAGGATCGTTACCGTAATGGCTACCGGCTGGCTCCATTCACTCTTATATTTCCGGGCCCTGATCTGCAATTCATAAGTATCCGGCTGCAGATCCGGGAAAGGTACGATATTCGACATCGTGGTGATCCATCCACTGCTCGTATCGCTGGAAAAGTTGTACTGGTATTCTACCAGATCCGGCAAATCATAGACGATCGCCCCAAACTCGACTTCGTACGATGCCTTGCGCTGGTATAGCAAGGTAATCTGTTTTGATGGCAGGTAAGTGCTATCTCCATACCTGATATGACTTAGGTATACCGCGGGTGGCACGGTATCCACCGGCATATTGTTGTCATTGAAATAACTGAGGCCATTGGAGGTGGCCACATACAGTACCCCATGCTGGTAGTATACCCCCCGGGTATCGTCACTCATCAGGCCATCATTGCTGGTGATATTCCGGATCAGGGTCTGGGTATGTGCATCTATTACAGATACGCCCTTATTGGTTGATACATACAAGCGGCCCACACCATCATAATATAATTGCTGGCAGATGTCGCTTACCAGTTGATCGGCAGAGCCGATATGTTTTACGACCCGGTTGTTCTTGAGTACATACAATCCCTGATCTGCAGTGCCTATCCAGAGATAGCCATCAATGTATTTCAGGTCTTTTACGGGTTGGTGCAGTTCTACTTCTGTACCGGGTATCACTACTTTGGCAGATCCGTCCTTACCGTAGAATAAACCGGAGCCTGTACCTATATAGTAAGCAGAATCATTGATACTGGCTATTGAGGTGATCTGAACATCCGGTACTTCCACGGAATAGTTATCTCCTATCACCTGGTCTTTAGACACTGCCCGGACTCTGCCATCAGGCCCTACGTCCATGTCCTTCATGTTCCTGATAGAACGCAATACAGATATTTTCTGCGTTTGGGTATTGAATGTGAACAGGCCATTATCGGCACCTATTAATATTTCATTTTCCTGATAAGGCAAGATACTCAGGATACTGTTTCGACCGCTTGTGGTATCCAGGTTAAAGCGCCGGATCACAAGATTGCTATCAATAGTATTCAGCACACCTGCATTCTGCCCTACCAGCAGGATACCGGATTTCCTGTCTTTGCAAATGCTGAAAATGGAGTGAGAATAAAGTCCGTTGGTATTATCAAGATAATTAAAGTAAAAATTTTTGTATGGGATATTATACACACCGTCACCAAAGGTGGTGATCCAGATATTGCCATCTTTATCTTTCAGTACGGAGGTGATGTAATGATTATCCAGCAGTTTGGTGATATGATGTGCCCCTTTGAAAAAGTCCTTTACATAGTATAAGGCTCTGGGTGTACCTATCCACAGGTTATCATTGTCCAGGCATACATTGCTGATCTCTTCATTGATTCCCCATTCAGGGCCGTTGAAGAAGCAGGTGGCTTCTTTCTGGCTATAAGTATACAATGAATTTTTCAGGATGATGATTGGATGACGGCGGATTCTTTCTACAAATACCTCATCGTCGATGGGGTAAGGAGAAGATAAGAAGATCTTTTGACTATCGTTGTTGATGTCTTTCAGACTGGCGAGGTTAAAATAATTCTGAAGGGGTTTAAAAATGGTATCGTTCCGGAGGAAGTAAAAAAGGTCGGCACGTCCGGGTTTTATATCTATTTTATAACCACTGTAACCAATGATCCTGTTGTCTGTATTCAGGAACCAGGTATATCCGGCTATTCCGCCAAACATGTATTGCATGTATTGCCCGTGCGGGTCCATGATTAGTGAGGAATCATTGGCGCCCGAGTGGATCTGGTAATTGAAGTAAAAAGAGGGTAATCCGTTCAGGGTAGAAAACCATACTCTCCCTTTTGAATCGGCGGAGAGCCTGACAACATCATTATCTGTCAGGCCATCTTTTTTGGCGTAGTTGCGGAAGCGTTTCCCATCAAATTTACTTACGCCGGTAGGTGTTGCAAACCAGATAAAACCTTCCTTATCCTGCACGGCTGCATATACAGTGGCATTGGCCAGACCATCCTTTACATTATAGTTGCGGATCATGAGCCCCTGTGCCGACGCGAGTTTGCATGAGCACGCGATCAACAGTATCCAACATAATAAGTAACGGACTGCAGGCATGAATAAGGTCAGATTTATGGATCATTTATCCTAAGGAAAACAGGACTGATCTAAAGGATCAGCCCTGTTCCCGGAATATCTCTGAGCAGAGGAGTTAACAGGCAGAAATCCGGCCTTATCAACTCATCGATTAATAAGCTCTCGCGAATAATACACGCTGTGTAGAAGGTTTACCAGTCAGGATGCAGGTACCGGCTTCCTGAGGATTGTTCAAAGGAATACAACGGATGGTCGCCTTTGTACGCTCTTTGATCTTTTCTTCTGTTTCAGTAGTACCATCCCAATGTGCGGAGATGAAACCACCTTTATCGTCCAGCAATTTTTCAAACTCATCCATCGTATTGGCAGGTGTGATGTGTTCATCACGGTAGGCTTTCGCCTTATTGTACATCTGCGTTTGGATATCTTCCAGCAATGTGCCGATATATGCGCCAAGGCCATCCAGTGACTGGCTGGATTTCTCTTTTGAATCGCGGCGGGCTACTTCAGCTACATTATTTTCCAGGTCTCTTGCACCGATTGCAATACGTACAGGCACGCCCTTCATTTCGTACTCAGCAAATTTCCAGCCCGGACGGTTGTTATCAGCATCGTCGTATTTCACGCGGATCCCCTGTGCTTTCAGATCGTTCATGATTTCATTCACTTTCGCATCGATCCTTTCTTTTTGCTCTGCACCTTTATATATGGGTACGATTACTACCTGTAACGGAGCAATGCGCGGAGGCAGGACCAGACCATCGTCATCACTGTGCGCCATGACCAGGGCACCGATCAGGCGGGTAGATACACCCCATGAAGTGGCCCATACATGTTCCAGTTTATTTTCCTTGTTGGTGAAAGTTACGTCAAAAACCTTAGCAAAATTCTGGCCAAGGAAGTGAGAAGTGCCTGCCTGCAATGCCTTACCATCCTGCATCAGTGCTTCGATACAATAGGTATCCAGGGCACCGGCAAAACGTTCAGCAGGAGATTTCACCCCTCTTACTACCGGCAGTGCCATGTAGTTTTCTGCAAAGTCAGCATATATATCCAGCATCTGTACGGTTTCTGCAATTGCTTCTTCAGCAGTTGCATGGGCTGTATGCCCTTCCTGCCACAGGAATTCTGCAGTACGCAGGAATAAACGGGTACGCATCTCCCAGCGTACAACGTTTGCCCACTGGTTGATGAGCAATGGCAGGTCTCTGTAAGACTTGATCCAGTCTTTATATGTATTCCAGATAATTGTTTCGGAGGTTGGGCGAACGATCAGTTCCTCTTCCAGCTTTGCAGCGGGGTCTACTACCACACCGGGGCCATCAGGATTTTTCATGAGCCTGTGGTGGGTTACCACCGCGCATTCCTTTGCAAAACCCTCTACGTGATCTTCTTCCTTACTCAGGAAGCTTTTAGGGATGAATAAGGGGAAGTAGGCGTTCTGATGTCCTGTATCTTTGAACTTCTTATCCAATACATCGCGCATACCTTCCCAGAGCGCAAAACCATAAGGCTTGATGACCATGCATCCTCTTACGGCAGAATAATCGGCTAAACCGCCCTTCAGAATCAAATCATTATACCATTGTGAATAGTCTTCGGAACGAGCCGTGATCTCTTTACTCATTTTATAAATGTCGATTATTTTACTGAATTACAACACATTAGGCATACTTGTCCAAAACATTATATTAATTTAATATTTTGGCTTAATATTTGCACTAAATATATTACCAAAAGGTAAAATGTCACAAACCTACATGAAAATCAGAAACGTGCAAATAGTTTGGTAAAATATTATGAGCGGTTGATTAATCTTGTAACGTTTACCGACATTTGAACGTTAAAATAGTGTAAATTTATAGTGTAATTCAGGCTAAAAATTCCGACAATGAAATCAGCTCCTTACCTTGCTGTACTGACGCTAATGATATTAAGTAGCTGTTCGTCAGCATATAAAACCACACAAACACCGGATGATGTTTATTATTCTCCGAGAGTTAAACCCACATATGCTTCTTCAGATAATAATAACCGGGATGATAATGTTTCATATACCGATAGTGAAGATGGGGGTACATACGTTAATTACGACGATGACCAGGGGGATTATGCACGCCGCTTAAATCTGTTTAACAGCAACTATTCCGGTGGTTTTTATGATTATTATGGCACACCTGGTGTTTATTCCAGTATGTATGCCAATCCATACTATGGCTATGGATACCGTAGTTCCTTTAGCTTAGGCTTTGGGTATGGCTATCCTTACTATGGTTCTTCATTCAGTCTTGGCTTCGGCTATGGTTATCCATATTATGGTGGTTTCTATGATCCGTTCTACTATCCTTACTATGGTTACGGTTATCCATATTATGGTGGCTACTACGGTGGTGGTTATTATGGCCACGGTGGCGGTTACTACCCAGGCTATAGACGTTCAACACGTAATACAGCATTTAATACCGGCACACCTGGTGGTCGTATGGTAGGTACCACTCCAAGTGGTGGTCGTACCAGAAGTACGGACTTCCGTCCAAGCAGAGTGGTAGACAATTCCGGTAACAGTGGTGGCCGTGTATCTAACGGTGGTAGAAACAGCGATAACGCTTACCAGCCAAGACGCACCTACTCCCCTTCCTCCGGAGAACGTACTACAGTAGACAATGGCGGTGGTTCCCGCGGTTATACTCCTGCGAGAACTTATTCACCACCACAACAGTCTCAGCCTAGCTATCAGCCACAGCGCTCTTATTCACCAGCTCCATCTTATACCCCTAGCCGTTCAAGCGGCGGTGGTGGTGGTTCCTTCGGTGGCGGAGGCGGCGGTGGTACCCGCGCAGGCGGTGGCAGAGGCCGTAACTAATTTTACTATAAATGATTTGATCATTGATATTCTTAAAAATCTACCCTGGTCAAATAGGCCGGGGTATTTTTTAACCCTTATTTAATTCTACCATATGATGAAAAGAATGGTGATAGCCATTGCTATGACAGGAGCCTGTATCTCAGTTCAAGCACAACATATCGAGGACGCTTTACGGTTCAGCAGTGGCGCCCCCTCAGGATCTGCCCGTGCACAGTCTGTAGGTGGAGCCCAGGGCGCATTGGGCGGGGAAGCTTCCTCTATGTATGTTAACCCTGCTACCGTAGGTTTTTTCAGAACAAGTGACTTCTCCTTTACCGTTGGTGTTCCTTCTATATCAACCACCGGATTATACCAGAAAGAATCCGCCAGTGATTCCAGAACAAACCTGAATATCTCTAATGCAACCATCATCTGGGGTGGCAAAAGAAAGAAACCAGGCAGCAAATGGCAGAACTTCAGCGGTGGTATCGGCGTAAACCGTACATACAACTTTAATCAACGTACTTACTATACCGGCGAAATCAGCAATTCTTCCCTGTCTTTAAACTATTACCTGGCGGCAGATGCAGCAGGCATCACCGATCCGAATGCACAATTGGGCGGTAATCCGGACAAAACCATCCTGGCACATTCCTCCGCACTTGCTTACCAGACATACCTGATCAATCCGGTTAAAAATCCAGATCAGTCTTTTGCAGGTACTTTCTACTCCGCTGCTGAAGCAACGGACAACAGTGTGAGAGTTCGCCAGGAAAGCACCTCTTTTGAAAGAGGAGGTAATACTGAATTTGCTGGTACCTTTGGCGCTAACTACAACGATAAGTTCTACATTGGTGGTGGTATAGGTGTTCCAAACATCCAGTACAGAAGAGATATGACCTGGACTGAAACAAATACCAATACAGTAGCTACTGATCTGAACTACTTCACGACTAAAGAAATGCTGAGAACATACGGTACCGGTCTGAATGCGAAACTGGGCGTTATTTACAGACCTGTTCGTTCCTTAAGCCTTGGTGCAACCGTACATTCACCATCCTGGCTCTGGCTCACAGATGAGTATTCTGATGATATGACAACCTCTACAAAGAGCATGGGTGTCTATTCCTTCTCTTCCCGTGATAGCCGTTATGATGGTCTGGACGATGAGTCAAAATACACCGTCCGTACGCCATGGAAAGGTATCCTGAGTGCGACTTACCTGTTTGCTCCATCAGCTGATACACGTAAGCCTACAGGGTTCATCTCTTTCGATTATGAATATGTAGATTATGCTTCCATGCACTTCCGGATGAAAAACAATGATGGGTTTGACCGCGTTACTGAAAAGGACCTGAATGGTAGTATTAAGAATACCTACCAGGCAGCCTCTAATTTCCGTGTAGGTGGTGAGTTGAAACTGCATACAATTGCACTCCGTCTGGGTTATTCCTACTATGGCAGCCCTTACAAAGTAAGCAGCCTGGATGCTTCACGTTCTTACTACTCAGGTGGCATCGGTTATCGTAACAATGGTTTCTATATGGACCTTGCATTTGTGTATGGTACATCTACCTACTATCTACAGCCATATACCATTCTTCCTAATAACATGAATTATGTTAATCCAACAGCGGCTCAGATTGATAAGCATACTTATACAGGATTAGCTACTTTCGGCTGGAAATTCTAAATCTTCTTATAAATTTGGGAAAGCGCTTCTGTTAATAGCAGAAGCGCTTTTTGTTTTCACCCAAAAGGGCTACTTTTAGCCCTATACTTATTTTCCTTATACACATGAATACCCGTTGCTATACCGTTCTATTGTTATTGCTGTTTCAATCCATTTATGCGAAATCACAGGATGACCCTGACAATATTGAACTGGCCTCCTCTTCTGAAACCTTCGAATTTCAATACAAACAAAAGCAGGTCTCTGTCAAACAGCTTATTCAGAAAGATTTTGTCTGTAACAGCTTCCGGGCTACCATCCCTTTCTCCGAACCATACAATAACCAGGAGGAAATAACAGATCTCACGATCTATACAGACGGCCGGAAAAACAAGGAGCTTGCACCTAAATACGACTACCTGAACATAGACGAATACTTCTTCTCTGACCAAAAGATCTGTTACTTCAACCTCCCCTTCTATAAGCAGGGGGCACACAATGAAGTAAAAATCGAAAAGGCCATTCATGACCCCCGCTACCTGACTACTGTTTATCTTACCGACTACTACCCTTCCAAACAAAAGACGATCACACTCATTGTACCCCGCTGGATGGACATCGACATCCACGAATTTCATTTTGAGAATCAAAAAATCAGGAAGGAAAAGACTTACGACAAGGACCGGGATGCGGATATCTATACTTATACCGCCGTTAACATGCCGGCTATGAAGAAGAGCGCGATGAGCCCTGGCCCCAGCTGGCTCTATCCTCACCTGCTGATCCGCAGCAAAAGCTCCGATTACAAAGGTGAAAAGACAGTCTATTTCAATACTACCAATGATCTTTATAAATGGTGCCGTAACCTGGCGACTCAGTTACACCCGGATACCGCTGTTTTGGGAGCCAGGGCCAGGGAAATTACAAGTGGCATTCCGGATAAATTTGATCAGCTCAAGGCGGTCTTTTACTGGGTAGAGGAAAACATCCGCTACATTGCCTTTGAAGACGGTCTGGCAGGGTTTCGTCCGGACGAAGCCCACGAAGTAATGCGCAAGAAATACGGAGATTGCAAGGGTATGGCGAACCTGACCAAAGAACTGCTGCTGGCCTGTGGCCTGGATGCAAGACTTTGCTGGATAGGCACGAACCACATTATGTACGATCACAGCATTCCTTCGTTGAACGCAGATAACCACATGATCTGTGCCGTGAAATACAATAATAAATGGTGGTTCCTCGATGCCACTGAAAAATATATGCAGCCGGGCATATATGCAGAACGCATTGCCGGCAGGCAGGTCATGATCGAAAATGGAGAGGACGTACTCTTAGAAAGCATCCCGGCTACCACTGCAGCACAGAATGCCCGTATCTTCAAAGAATCGCTGGCTATCGAGGGTAATAATATGACCGGGAAGATCCAGTATAAATACAATGGAGAAAGCAAGTCTGACCTGCTGTACAACATAAACCTAACGAAAAAAGACAGGCTACAGACCGCACTCGAATCTTACATCACGAACAAGAATAGTCACTATAAAATTTCCAATATTAAAACGACCCAGCTTGATCAGCGGGATGGAGACCTGGAAGTAAGTTTTGATCTGCTCTATCCCGATGCAATTTCTGCTTTTGGGAAAGATATGTACATCGATATCGACTACAACAAAGAGTACAACAACGCAGTAGTAGATACAGTAAAACGTAAAACGGATATTCGTCTCGACTGCAAAAATAATTACATCACGGAGACCGAACTGGCCATTCCGGCAGGATATAAAATTACATCCCTGCCTGAGGACCTGCACATCTCTACACCTAATTTCATGTTTGACATTAGCTATAAAGCTACCGGCAATAAAATCAATTACCGTAAGCAATTGCAGATAAATAACACCTATTTGCAAAAGACTGCTTTCGGAGACTGGAATAAGGCAGTAGCTGCATTATCAAAAAAATACCTGGAACAAATAACCCTTACCCAACAGTAAAAATCCGAACCACCTATGTATAAAAGCATCGTCATTACGGCCCTGCTATTCACCACAGGCCTGTATGCACAGGCACAGTCAAAACAGGAAAGAGCCTATCAGGAAGAAGCTGACCAGGTAAAAAAAGAAATACAGGATGTGAAAGATCCTGCCTTTGCACAGACTACAGTTCCCGAAAAATACCAGAATGAATCGGCAGTGATCCTCGCCTTGAAATTCTCTCTGGATGCAGATCACAGCCGTCGCAAAGATCATATTACCATGACTCTGCATGAGCGTGTCAAGATCCAGGATAAGGCAGCGCTGGAAGAGTATTCCGAATTCAATATCCAGAAACTGAAGAGCAGCAGCTGGGCACGGGGTTACAAATTAGTATCCTTTATGGGGATCCGGGTGATCAAGCCCAGTGGCCAGCAGCGAGACATTGACATGAATGATGCGGTGAGTGTGAAAGATGAAAAGAATGATAAAAAGCAGAAGATCGCCATTGCTGATCTACAGGTAGGAGATATCATTGACTACTATGTTCGGATCAATAAAGATGCGGCCAACTGGTTTACAAACCCGGATCCGCTGGATTACAGCATTGGTGAGAAATATCCTATGCTGGACTTTTCGCTGGACATCAGGATCTTTAAAAAAATGGGTGTATCATGGAGATACCTCAATGATGATTCAACGGCATTAAAGCGTTCAAAAGAAGATGAGGATTACGTATTTGCTATTCATAAAAAAGATGTTCCGAAAATTACAGATGAACGTTGGTTGTATCCCAACCGCAGTCTGCCTACATTGCGGCTCACTTATAATGGTGCGAGAGACATTGTAAATGGCGTGAATGAAAAGGATATTCAACAATACCTGACTTACCAGATTATCAGTGTGGGTCCTCAGTATGCAGCGATGCCGGGGATTCTGAAAGAGTTTGGGAAAGTATTGGACAATTACAAAAAGGAGCATGACAAAAAAGATATGACGAAGCAGGAGATCACGGACCTGGCGTATTATTACATTCGCTATGCATCGCTGTATCGTGAGACGCCTGGTCTGGGTGCTGATATAGAAGTAGGACAGAACAGGAAAATGTATACACCGCGGCTGCATTTTGTGGCCAATGCATTTCGTCAGTTACTGTTAAAGTATGATATTGAAACAGACCTGGCGGCGGCAGTACCACGCCATATAGGCACCCTGCAGGATGCGGTGTCACTGGATGACCTGGAGTACTTCATCATCGCTAAACCGGATGATCAAAAGGTAATTTGTTATATCAGTTCTATGTTTAGTTATCCCGATGAGTTGCCGACTTCCCTGGAAGGTCAGGAAGCGTATACGGTGAGTGTGACGGGGAGTAAGAGTGAGAAAGAGGCCAGTTTTAAGAAGATCATACTGCCAATGAGCACGGCCACGCAGAACCAGGAAGCTGAGAAGCTGAATATTACTTTTAATGCGGATAACCTGCAACAGCTGAAAATAGACAGGATGATTATGGCCAAGGGGCAGTATCGATATCAGTATGTAGACATGCTACTGTATGAAGATATGTTGTCCGAAGAGCGGAAGACGGTAAGTACCAAAACGACGTTTGAAGATGATCTGAGTGCAGACCGGAAACGTTTGTCCGAATACACTGCAGCATTTGCGAAGGCGCGTAAGGATATGGATGAAACGGTGAAGGATAATATTGCTACGGATTATAGTGTGAAGCCTACGGATGTGACATATTATAAGATAGCAGAGCAGGGCCTGGAAAAACAGAATAAGCCGTTTACCATGCATCAGTCATTTACGATGGATGGGTTTGTGAAGAAGGCAGGGAATAATTATATGCTGGATATTGGAAAACTGATCACGGGGCAGATAGAACTGACGCAGGAAGAGAGAAAGCGTACGTATGATGTGAATATGGCATTTCCGCGGACGATGTCTTATGAGTTGTGGGTGAATATTCCGGAGGGCTATATGCTGGAAGGTGCGGAGAGTTTGAATAAGTCAGTGATCAATGCTGCCGGACAGTTTGTGAGCAGTACGAAGATGGAGGGGAATAAGCTGGTATTGAAGATTTCGAAGAGCTATAATCACCCGCATGAGGCGGTAGCTACCTGGGATCAGATGATGGCGTTTATGGATGCAGCGGCTGATTTTACGAAGCAGAAGGTGTTGCTGAAGAAAATATAAAAGGTTGGGCTTAACGCCCAACCTTTTTTTTCATATCTTCTAACAGGCCTTCACCTTTATTATACCATTGGATTTCTTTGTCTTTTTTAAACCAGGTCATTTGTCTTTTGGCATATTGCCGGGTATGAATGACGACCAGTTCTTCGGCTTCTTTTAGGGTTGTCTTACCGTCGAGGTAATCGAAGATCTCCGTATAACCTACAGTTTGCAAAGCATTATGCGATCTGAATGCCTCCACTGATTTCACTTCGTCTACAAGGCCATCCTGCATCATTTGCCGCACCCTGGTTTCGATATTTGCATGAAGCTGAGGTTTTTCTAACTCAATCCCTGTCTTGATAATTTCAAAATCACGGTTAGTTTTGTTCCCGGTTCTGAACTCCAGAATTGATTTTCCGGTAGTTTCGAACACTTCCAGGGCTCTCATCAGCCGCTGGGGATTCTGGATCTCACCTACTGCATAAAACTGTGGGTCCCTGGTTTTGAGTGCATCCTGCAACCAGGGTAATCCGTGCTGTTCGTATTGGGAAATAATCTGCTGTCTGACAGCAGCTGGCGCTGCCGGAACATCGTCAATCCCTTCGCAAAAGGCTTTTATATAGAGCCCCGTGCCGCCGCATAATACGACCACATCATTGTTCCTCCATACTTCCTCCGCATATTGTAATGCTAATCTCTCAAAGATGCCAGCATTCACTTCTTCGCGAATGCTGTGAGAATTGATAAAATAATGGGGTACAGCCGCTAATTCAGCAGGGCCGGGCTTAGCTGTACCGATACTGATTTCCTGGTAGCACTGCCTGGAATCTGCCGAAATTACCGCGGTATTGAAATATTGCGCCACCTGTACAGCCATCGCGGTTTTACCGGCAGCTGTAGGACCTGCTATTACTATAACCTTCTTATCGCTCATGTATATTAATACATGTCTTCATTGGCACCATCCTCCATTCCTTCATCTTCGCTTTCACTGTTATCATCCTCCTCTCCTTCTTCGCCAAATCCGTCTTCACTCATGCCTTCCTTATTCAGGTCATATTTTTCTTCCATCTCTACGAGCTTATCACCTACCAGTCCTTTGGTACCGTACTGGCTTGGCGCCAGGCCTTCTTTTCTTACGCAGAGCGGATAGGTTACTCTTGAGTTCTCATCTTTGGAGACGCCGATCAGTTCTACCAGGAATGTCCAGTTTTTAGCAAAATCGTACAGGTAAATAAACTTCTGATTAGGTGTTTTCACAGCTACCCCAATCACAGTATCTTCCATCAGTAATGGTTCTGCCTTGCGGGCTACATTGTCTTTTTCGAGAATGATCTCTCTTCCCCGTTGCCAGTTATCGTTGCTACGGAAAAAAGTCGCTTTATGTTTATTGTCAAATTCGAATGACTGTAAAATAACCTGGTGGAATTGTAAAAATGTCTGGTCTGGTTTAATGGAAATATCCCTGTACACACTTTCATCTTCTTCCCAATAAACTCTAAATTTCAAAACAGGCATGACAATAAAGGATTTTATTGAATAATTGGGTGTGTCCGTTTCCGGGTTTTAGTGTTATATCAAACATCAAACCTTAAAAACCAGAAACACCACCACTTTACTAAATTAACATTTTTATTTAACTGGTGTCAAATCCATCTCTTTTGCTTTTTCCAGGAGGAAGGCATAAGCGGCATCGAAGGTGTTGGGGATAACCCCATCCAGGATGGCTTCACGGATAGCACTTTTCAGGTCTCCAACGGTTTTGCAGGGAGTCAGGTTAAAGGTTTCCATGATCATCTCTCCTGTAACGGGTGGCTGCCAGTTACGCAGGCGATCATTTTCCTCAATTTCCTTCATACGTTGTCTTACCATCTCATAATCATCTAGATACCTGCGCACCTTGGATTGGTTCTTAGAGGTGATGTCCGCCTCACAGAGCATCATCAGGGCTTCCACATCTTCTCCGGCTTCGAAGAGCAGCCGGCGTATGGCAGAATCAGTGATGTTTTCTTTTGTCAGACTGATAGGCCGCTGGTGCAGTTCAACCAGTTTTTTGACAAAGCGCAAGGGTTCATGGGTAGGCAGTTTCAATCTTGAGAAAATGCGGGGTACCATTTTGGCACCTACCATTTCGTGTCCGTGAAAGGTCCATCCATGGCCCTGTTCGTATCTTTTGGTGGCGGGTTTGCCGATATCGTGCAGCAGTGCTGCCCAGCGTAACCAAAGGTCTTTGGTATTCCTGGAGATATTGTCGACTACCTGCAAGGTATGCGAAAAGTTCTCTTTATGTCGCTTGCCATCTACGGTTTGTACGCCGGCCAGATCCACGAGTTGCGGGAAGATGATCTTCAGGATACCGCTTTTGTACAGGAGGTTCAGACCAACGGAAGGTACTGTGGACAACATGATTTTATTCAGTTCGTCTGTAATACGCTCCTGCGAGATGATTTTAATGCGTTCTGCCTGCTCATTGATAGCCTGGAAGGTATCGTCGGCAATGGTGAACTGCAATTGGGAGGCAAAGCGGATGGCCCGCATCATACGAAGTGGGTCATCGCTGAAAGTCTGGGCAGGGGCCAGGGGTGTACGGATGATTTTAGCATCCATATCCGCGAGGCCGTTAAAGGGGTCGACCAGGCTGCCATAATCTTCTTCATTCAGGCTGATAGCCAGGGCATTGATGGTAAAATCTCTGCGTAGCTGGTCGTCCTGGAGGGTACCCGGTTCTACATCCGGGTTACGGGACTCGTGTCTGTAACTTTCTTTTCGTGCACCGACAAATTCGATTTCGAATTCGTTCCATTTTACCTGGGCGGTGCCATAGGTTTTAAAGAAGCTTACTTTGGAATTTTCGAAGTAAGTAGCCACTTTGTGTGCCAGGGTGATGCCATCTCCTACGCACACCACATCCATGTCTTTGGTACGGCGGTTCAGCAGTTTATCGCGCACGAAGCCACCGATCAGATAGCAGGGCACGCCCAGCTCATGGGCGGCTAAAGCTATCTGCTCCAACACTTTACGTTCCTGTAAGGTACAGGGTATGTCAATAGGCTTTCTGCTGATCATATTCAAATAAAACGGCAAAAGTAGCTTTTTTTAGTTGATAGTCCATGGGGTAATGGTGAGGGGGTGAGGAGGAGTCTGACCAAAAATGAGTGCTACTCCCTGATGATCTGTAAAGTACCGTCTTTCAGCAACTTAACAATCCGTGAAGGCTGCCTGGGGGTATTATCATCCTGGCGGTAGGATACAACGTAATCTACTCCATTTTTTACAGCAGGGTCAATATCTGCGTAAAATGCAGGGGAAGGCTGGCCGCTCAGGTTGGCAGAAGTGGATACCAATGGTTTACGGAGACGTTTTACCAGGTGGCGGCAGAAAGGGTCCTGCACAAGCCTGATAGCAACTGTGCCGTCCTCATTAATCACACTGGGGGCCAGTTCGAGGGCACCTTCATATATAACGGTCGTTGGTCTGTCGAAGCTGGCGATCAGATCAGCAATTGCCGGATCGGGATGTGCGACATATTTAAGCAGATCTTTTACATCTGCCAGGAGGATGACCAGGCTTTTCTTTTCAGGGCGTTGTTTAAGGGCAAAGACTTTTTTAACGGCTTCTTCATTGGTGGCATCGCAGCCTATACCCCAGATGGTATCTGTGGGGTATAAGATGAGTCCTCCGGTTCTAAGGGCGGCAAGAGCAGCTGTTACATCATTTTCGAAATCAGTCGTCATTAAATTGTCGTTTTCGCGGCTTATTATGTTTGTCTTATTGATTCAGGCTCTGGTACACCTTCATGACTTCAGCAGCACATTTATCCCTGGTAAACTTTTGTGCCTGGATAATTCCTTTCTTTTTTAGTGCTTCTATCAGCGCGGGATTATTCACCACTTCCTCCATTGCCTTTGCAATCGCCTCTGCACTTGCAGGATCGATATAGAGGGCTGCATCTCCGGCAGTTTCACCAAAACAGGATCCGGTAGAGGTGATAACTGGTGTATGACTCCACAAGGCTTCCAGGATTGGAATACCGAATCCTTCAAAGAAGGATGGATAGATCAAAGCCTTTGCACCCTGGTATAAAAGTGGCAGGTCATTGTAAGCAAATTTCACGGTATCATTCACCAGGATTACCTGCTTTTGCAAACCATTGGCAGCAATAAAATCCATCACTTTCTTTTTATAACTGCTACCTCCGCCCAGGACAAGCAGTGGAATATCCACTTTGCCTTTCAGCAATACCATTGCCTGCAGGATGCCGATAAGATTCTTACGTTCAATCAATGATCCGACATAAAGAAAATACTCCTTTGGAAAGTTATATTTACCCAGCATCTGCGCAATCTCCGCATCACTGTGTTGCACAGCAAAAGACTCATCACAACTTTGGTAAGCTACTGCAATTTTGTCCGCCGGTGTGTTATAATACGTAATCAGGTCTTGTTTGGTTTGCTCACTGATAGCAATGACTTTATCTGCATATTGACAGGCATACTTTGCCTTTTTGCGATAGGTTTGCACATCAATGGGGTTATATTGTTCCGGATTCCGTTCAAAGATCAGGTCATGCATAGTGACTACACTTTTCACGCCGCTTTTATGAATGCCGAAAGGTATTTCATGGCTTAAACCATGGTAGATGCTGATGCCTTGCTGAGCCAGTTCACTCACTACAAATTTGCTTCGCCACAGGCCTTTCAGCAGGCGATGTAGCGGCTTTTGGGGCAATATGGTGGTCATATTGCTGAAAGCAGCAGGATTGTACATATCCGTTAGTTTAGGTGCGTATAGGTAGTAGTGGTGCTCCGGGTAGTAGGTAGCCAGAGAACTGATCAGGGTCCGGCTATAATTACCGAGACCTGTGTTGTTCTGGAAAGCCCGTTTGGCATCGAAGGCAATGTTCATAGAGTGGTTTAAAGGGGGTTAAAGGTAAGAAATAAAAAATTCCCCCCTCTTTTACTATGTTTGTGAAAAATTTCGATACACAATGGAGCTACAAGAACTCATCCAGGCTGCCTGGGGAAACCGCAGCCTGCTACAGGAATCTACATACAGCGATGCTGTCAAAGCTGTTATTGAAGCTGTAGATAAAGGAAAGCTCAGGGTAGCAGAGCCCACAGGAGAAGGCTGGAAAGTCAATGAATGGGTAAAGCAGGCTATCCTGATGTACTTCACCATCCAACCAATGGAAACCATAGATCTCGCGCCGTTTGAGTTCTATGACAAAATGAAGCTGAAATCCAACTATAAAGACCTGGGTGTACGTGTAGTACCTCATGCGATTGCACGATATGGTGCATTTATTGGCAGAGGTGCGATCCTGATGCCTTCTTATGTAAACATTGGTGCGTATGTAGACGAATGTACTATGGTGGATACATGGGCGACGGTGGGTTCATGCGCACAGATAGGTAAGAATGTGCACCTGAGTGGTGGTGTTGGTATTGGTGGTGTATTGGAGCCACTGCAGGCTAGTCCGGTGATCATTGAAGATGGTTGTTTCGTGGGTAGCCGTTGTATTGTGGTAGAAGGTGTGATAGTAGAGAAGGAGGCCGTACTGGGAGCGAACGTGGTATTGACTAAATCTACGAAGATCATTGATGTAAGTGGTCCTGAGCCTATTGAGTACAAGGGTCGTGTACCGGCACGTAGTGTAGTGATTCCTGGAACTTATACGAAGAAGTTCCCTGCTGGTGAATACCAGGTGCCTTGTGCGCTGATCATTGGTCAACGTAAGGCGTCTACGGATTTGAAGACTAGTTTGAATGATACGCTGAGAGAGTTTAATGTGGCTGTATAGGCTGGAATACTTATTACAAGAAAGGCTGGCCCTACTACAGGCCGGCCTTTCTTTTTGTGTAGGCATTTACGGTAGGAGTGATTTTTTTTCTTTTAAAATTTGGAATAGTGGGAAAAGTGCTTACCTTTGCAATCCCTTAACACGGAATCAGTTGCCCAGATGGCGAAATTGGTAGACGCACTGTGTTCAGGTCGCAGCGCTCGCAAGGGTGTGCTGGTTCGAATCCAGTTCTGGGCACAAAATGGCTCTGTAATCAATTGATTTACAGGGCCATTTTTAATTTATGCTTGTCAATAAATCACTGATTTTAACGGATCAAGTTGAAAACGGATCAAGTCAAATTCTTGGGGGAAAGAGATGATCCTCTAAATACATCAGATACATTACCCGCGGCCGCATAATTTCAATCCTGAAAAGCAATTCCGCGCTGTTGTTTGATTTTCCGCGATAAAACTCGATGATCGTATCATGTTGGGCCGCAGACATAAAAATGCAAATGATCGTATAAGTTCGATTCCTCAATTTGCAACATTTCTTTAGTTGCCTGATATTTTAGTGATGAACTTCCCTATTTAATGAGATTTATTGCTCTCAGCGCACATCTGTTTGCAAGATATCATACACACAAAAATAAGGACTATACCAAAAGGCCGGTCATACACGCAGGTATCATAGAGGAAACGCCATCAGATCAATGACTTGAAAGTGTTTAATGTTTATTTACAGTAACAACCAAAATCATTTGTGACATGACTGGCAAATTCGATCTCAAACCGGCTGGCCCTTCATCCCTTCCCCTTCTCCTTATACTCCGAAGGAGTGCTTCCAAGCCGGGACTTAAACACCGTAGCAAAATAAGCCTGCGACGAAAACCCCACCCTATACGCTACCTGTGCAATCGTCAGATCCTCATTCGTCAGCAAATACTTCGCCTTCTGCAGGCGTGCATTCAGGATATAATCATTCACATTCACCCCCAGCAAGGCCTTGATCTTTCTACTCAATTGCACCCGGGAGATCTGGGTTTCCCGGCAGATATCTTCCACAGAAAAATTCTCATTAGCAATATTCTTTTCCACAATCGCGGTAAACTCATTCACAAATTTGCGGTCGATCTTCTTCGGTGCGCCGGCTTTGGCTTCTGCCGGAACTTCCGCTGTGTAATGCTCCCGCAACAACTTCCGGTTATCAAGCAACGATTTGATAGTTTCTTCAAGATGCTGAAAGTTGAACGGTTTGGCAATAAAAGCATCAGCCCGCAGTTGAAGGCTGGCGATCTGTTTGTCAATGCCCGAATTAGCCGTGAGAATAATAATAGGAATATGCGAAGAGCGGATATCAGCTTTCAGCGTTTCGGTCACCTGCAGCCCATCGTTGCCTGGCAGCGCAATGTCGCAGATGATCAGGTCGGGCACGATCTCGTACGCCATGCTGATTCCCCCATTGCCATTGGCCGCCTCGTATACGTCGAAGTGGGCTGACAACCGGTATTTTAAAAAGTTACGCAGATCGTCGCTGTCTTCGATGACCAGGATGGAGGATTCCCGGGCAGCACCGGTATTTACTGGTGGCTCCGATGGCGTTAGGGTGTTGTCGGCTACATACAGATGAATGTCTTCCCGCATAGTAGTGGCGGGATTGGCCGTGTTCACCATTTCTGCTGCCGAAAGGTGGGCATTGCCAAGCGGCAGCGTGATCTCGAATGTTGTACCCTTCCACTTTTCACTTTGAACGGTAATGCGGCCGTGGTGCAAAGCAATCAGTTCCCTCGATAGCGCCAGCCCCAGGCCCGTGCCTTTGAAGGCTGCTCCCTGCTCCTGATAAAACAGGTCGAAGGCATGCGCAAGGGCTTCCTGCGTCATACCCACACCGGTATCCTCGATGCGGATCACCGCCTGCTGCCCGTCTTTTCCGATGCCTACTGTTACGAAGCCGTTCTCTTTGGTGAATTTAAATGCGTTCGACAGTAAGTTGAACAACACTTTATCCAGCATATTAGTATCGAACCAAAGCGGCAATTCATTTAACCGGTAATGTACGTCCAGCTTAATGTTTTTCTTCTTTGCAATCTCCCGGAAGGCATGCGTAATGTCGGTTACAAACGCCACGAGGTCGTTTTCCGATGCCTTCAGTTTCATGCTGCTATGTTCGATCTTGCGAAAGTCCATGAGCTGGTTTACGAGGCGCAGTAAACGGAAGGCGTTCTTCTGCATCAGCTCCAAATCGTTCTTCAGGGTAAAATGGAGACGGGGAGAGGTGAGCGCATCTTCCAGTGGCCCGAGGATAAGCGTAAGCGGGGTTCTGAGCTCGTGGGAGATATTGGTGAAGAAATTGAACTTTGCATCGGTGGCTTCCTTGGCGGTAGCCGTCATAGCGATCAGTTGCTCCTGCTGCACCATTATTTCGTTCCGGCTAGCCGACAAGCGCTGGTTTATCCGGATGTTGTTCCGCCACGCAAAGAACGCTACGGTGCCAAGCACCAGCACCAGTACGAAAGCCGTTACGGTAATGTAAAGCAGGGTCGTCTGGCTTTTATAAGTGGCCTGTTGCGCTTCCAGTAAGCCCTGTTGTTTTTCGATATCGCGCTGCTGCTCATTGATCTTATCTGCCTGTAGCTGTAACGGGTGTACGTTGCTGGAGTCGATAATCAGCGTTTGCAGGATATTTTCTTTATTGAATGGTTCACCGTTCAAGATCTTAAACGCCGTTTGCACCGCTTCTTCGCCGCCGGTAGGGTAAAGTAGGGTCGCATCGAGCAGCTGGTCGCTCACGAACTGCATGCCACCTCCAGGGCCCGGCAGCCCATCTACACCGATGAACGTTACTTTTTTGCCAATGCCCAGTTTTTCGTAGACCTCGTGTGCCCCCATGGCCATCAGGTCGTTGTGGGCAAATACCAGGTCTGCGCCGGGCAACTTTTCTTTAATGGTGAGCAATTGTTTGCTGGCATCATCTTTCAGCCAGTTGCCATATACCTGGGCCAGCATGGTAATGCCCGGGTACTGTGCCAGGCCTGCTGCAAAACCCTGCTGCCGGGCAATGGCCGGCGTGGAACCAGGGCGGCCTATCACTTCTATCACTTTGCCCTTTCCATGTAGAGTGCGGCCCACATATTCCCCGGCCATTTTACCAATCCCGAAGTTATCGGCGCCTACAAAACTGGTATAGAACTGCGAAGCCGTTTTCCGGTCTATCACAATCACGGGAATACCTTTGGTAAAGGCTTCTTCCACCACCTGCGTAAGCGGCTGCGCCTCATTTGGCGATACCATGAGCAGGTCTATGTTTTGCGTCAGCAGTTCGCGCACCTGCTGTATCTGTAACTGGTTATTGTCGTTGGCATCTTTGTATAGCAGTTCCGTACCCGGATGAAAAGCCAGTTCGCGGCGAATGCCGGACAGCATCATCCGCCGCCAGTTGTCGGTGCCGGTGCATTGAGAAAAACCGATACGGAATTTTCTTTCTTGCTTTTGCGCAACACAACCACCCAATAATATAATACTACATGCGGCAAGGAGGAAATTACATAGCAACTTCATAACAAGTGTGTAACGGCATTAAAGACCATGACAAAATTAGCAGCCCTTAAGATAAGGCATTTATAAAACGGTGGTTTATTTTTTAAAATCCACCTGTTGCCACGCCCGGTCTCCAGGCAAGGCCCGGGCCGAATGTTCTAATTTTAGAAACCGATGTGTCATTTTCGAAAACGGGCCGGGTTTATGATGACGATACATTAATTCAATCTATTGATAATTAATTTATTAGATATTCATACTGGATTCAAAAGCATTTCACCTCATTTTGCAAAGGTTTTCCTCGGCAGCTCACTATCATTGCTCTATAAAAATTCCACATCACATTCCACATGAACAAAAATCACGTTTTTAGCTGGTCGGTCGTTATTGCTTTGGGCGGTTTTCTCTTTGGTTTTGATACCGCTGTTATCTCCGGCGCAGAAAAGTTAATTCAAAAATACTGGGCGCTTAACGCGTTTGAACATGGGTTTACCATTTCAATTGCCCTCATCGGCACGGTTATCGGTTCGCTCTTGGGCGCCATGCCTTCTGATAAACTGGGACGCAAGAACACGCTCTACATTATCGCCGCACTGTACCTGGTATCTTCGCTGGGCAGCGCCCTGTCTACCAACTGGTATTTGTTCTTGTTCTTCCGCTTTGCCGGCGGACTGGGCGTAGGAGCATCATCGGTAACGGCGCCCATTTATATTTCCGAGATCGCACCGGCCGAACGGCGGGGCCGCCTCGTGGCGCTCTTCCAGTTCAACATCGTATTGGGTATCCTTATTTCCTATTTATCCAACTATCTCATTGGCCAGATAGGCAACGAGCCATGGCGCCTCATGCTGGGCGTGCAGGCAGTACCTTCCTTCATTTTCCTGGTGCTGCTGCGCTTCGTACCGGAAAGCCCACGCTGGCTTATCCAGCGCAAAGGTAATGTGGACGAGGCCCGGCGCATATTGCGGCTGATCAATCCCGCTACTGCCGATACGATTGTAACGGCCATCCAGCAGGGTGCGCTCGAAGTGAAACAGCAAACGCAGAACGATCCGCTGTTTTCCTCCCCTCACAAAACACCGGTGATGCTTGCCATGCTATTCGCCATTTTCAACCAGGTGTCGGGCATCAACGCCATTATTTATTATGCACCACGCATTTTTGAAATGACGGGGCTCGGTACTAAGTCTTCGCTGCTATCGTCTGTGGGACTAGGTTTTATCAACTTCTGCTTCACTTTGCTGGCTATGAACTTCATCGACCGTTTTGGCCGCAGAACCCTCATGATTATCGGTTCTTTCGGGCTTATCGTTACTTTGGGCCTGGTGTCGTTCTCGTTTTACACGCAGGGTAGTCACCCGATAGCCAATTTTGCCGTACCGGCTTACCTTCTTATATATATTGCCTTCTTCGCGTTTTCGCAGGGTGCGGTGATCTGGGTTTTTATCTCGGAGATCTTTCCTACCTCGGTACGCGCCAAGGGCCAGACGCTGGGCAGCACCACGCACTGGTTCATGGCGGCGATCATCGCCTTTACCTTTCCTTACCTCGCTGAGAAAGCAGGCGGCGGTAACACCTTTCTATTCTTTGCCGTGATGATGGTGTTACAGCTGTTGTTCGTATGGAAACTTATGCCGGAGACCAAAGGCAAGTCCCTGGAACAACTGGGTGCAACACTGGTAATACATTAACAATTTTCATAAATTTTTTGAGATGGATACATCTAACCGCTACCCCGTGGTTTGCTTCGGGGAGACATTGTGGGATCTTTTGCCCAATGGGAGGCAAGCTGGAGGCGCACCGATGAACGTGGCTTACCATTTACAACAATTAGGAAAAACGCCGGCGGTGATTTCCCGCATCGGGTTCGACGAGCTGGGAAAACAGCTGATAGAAACGCTGGAGGCAAAGAAGATCAATACGGAATTTTTCCAGATGGATGAGGTGAAACCCACCAGCGTTGTAACCGCCGAGATCCGTGGAGGCCACGAAGTGGTGTACAACATCGTAGAAGACGTAGCCTGGGATTACATCGCCTGCAATGCTGAACTCGAAGCACTGGTGGCGCAGGCCCGTCATTTTGTGTTCGGCACCCTGTCCACCCGCAGCAAAACCACGCGGGATACGCTTTTCCAGCTACTACCGTTTGCCCGCAACAAAGTGTTGGACATCAATTTAAGGCCGCCATTTTACAACCGCAACATCATCGAGACGCTACTCAGCGCCGCTACAATGGTGAAGATGAACAAGGCCGAACTGGAACTGATCACCGGTTGGTTTTCACCGTTGTCGAACGAGATAGACCGCATTAAAATTTTAAAAGAAAGATTTGAGATCGATACGATCGTTGTAACATGCGGCGGCGACGGGGCTATCTTCAACCATGGCGCGGAGTACGTTACCTGCGAGGGCATATCCGTACCGGTAGCAGATACCGTAGGCAGTGGAGATGCTTTCCTGGCGGGCATTATCGCGAAAATGTCCGAAGGCGCGCCATTGCGCGATACACTGGCCTTCGCCAATCAGCTGGCCGCATTTGTCACTACACAAAAGGGCGCTTGTTCCGATTATCAGTTATCAGCTATTTATCGCTTGCCGGTATTGAATGCATCCGTGTAAGCGGTTCTAAAATTCCAGATGTTATGAAAAAGATCTTTACACTACTGGCAGTGCTTTGGTCTGCGTGCGCGTTTGCGCAAGAGCGGCCCGTAAATGGCACTGTCACTTCCCGGGCTACCC
The DNA here is from genome assembly GCF_034424315.1 of Chitinophaga sancti. Taxonomy (GTDB): domain Bacteria; phylum Bacteroidota; class Bacteroidia; order Chitinophagales; family Chitinophagaceae; genus Chitinophaga; species Chitinophaga sancti. Next base: position 7,916,302 of record NZ_CP139972.1, on the reverse strand, counting down.
AGGCACCGCTACCTGGTGTAGTGGTTCAATCGGGCGCCAAAGGCGTTATTACCGACACACTGGGCCACTTTACCATCGACGCTGCCACTGGCGCCAGCATTACTTTCCGCCTTATGGGCATGGAGCCACTTACAATGATCGTACCTGCCAGCAGAGCTTTGCGCGTATCGCTGGTGCAAAACGTGAACGACCTTAACCAGGTGGTTGTAACGGGTTACCAAACACAAAAGAAGGCAGACCTTACCGGCGCAGTATCGGTGGTAAGTGTGGCCGACCTGAAAAAGCAGGCGGTGGCCAACCCGATCAAAGCCCTGGAAGGCCAGGTAGCAGGCGTCGTGGTCACGTCCAGCGGATCGCCCAGTGCACCCGCTACTATTCGCATCCGCGGTATCGGTACCCTCAATGATAACGATCCGCTGTTCGTGATCGATGGTGTGCCCACCAAAGCTGGTATGCAGGAACTCAATTCCAGCGACATCGAAACCATGCAGGTCTTGAAAGATGCCTCCGCCGCCAGCATCTATGGCTCGCGCGCGGCAAACGGAGTGATCATCATCACCACCAAACAAGGCCGTGTTGGCAAAATGCAGGTAAGCGCCAATGCTTATCGTGGCATGCAGTCGTACCTTACCAAACCCAAACTGCTCAATGCCGGCGGCTATGGCCAGGCTTACTGGCAGGCCGCGGTGAACACCGGTCGCGATCCGAATGTGAACAACATTGACTACCGCTTTAACTGGCATGCAGATGCCAATGGCACGCCCGTGCTTGATAAAATACTGTTGCCCCAATACCTCGATGCTGCGGGCACCATGAAAACGGCCAACACCGATTGGTTCGACGCAATCTCACAGCCCGGTGTTATTCAATCGTACGACCTGTCCATTAGCAATGGCACAGATCACAGCACCTCACTGTTTTCGCTCGGTTATTTCGATAATAAAGGCATCATGAAAACCACTGGTTTCAACCGCATTTCCGCGCGTATGAACACCACGTATAAATTGCTGGCCAACCGCCTTACGGTGGGCGAAAATTTTACGATCAACCGTACCGCCGAAGTAACCGATCCCGGTGTGCTGAACCTTTCTTTGCAGGCTCTCCCTATCATTCCCGTACACACGGTCGATGGTACGGGATGGGGCGGCCCGGTAGGCGGCATGAACGACCGGCAAAACCCGGTTCGCCTGCTGGAAGATAACCAGCAGAATAAGTATCGCTACATCCGCATTTTCGGTAACGCCTTTGCAGACCTCACCATTATCAAAGGCCTGAACCTGCGCACAAGCGTAGGTTTGGACTACGGCAACTATGTGCTCAGCAATTTCCTGAAAACCTATCAGAGTGGTTACCTGGTAAACGATGTGAACAAGCTTACAATGAACTACTCCAACAATTCAAAGATCAATTGGGCGAATACTTTAAACTACAATACCACCATCGGTAAACACCTGGTGAACGCCGTTATCGGTACTGAATTTCATAAAGAAAAAGACCAGAGTTTTTATGCGAGTCGCGAAGGCTTTGCCATTGAAAATACCAACTACACTTATCTCGATGCAGGCACCGGCACGAAAGACAATGGGGGCGGCGCTGCAGAAAATGCGCTCATGTCGTATTTCGGTAAAGTGAACTATTCTTACAACAATCGCTACCTGGCTTCAGCCACCATCCGCCGCGATGGCTCATCACGTTTCGGCGCCAATCACCGTTATGGCACCTTCCCCGCTTTCTCGCTGGGGTGGCGCATTTTCGAGGAAGCCTTTTTCAAACAAATAAGCAGTAACGGCGTGCTGAGCGATCTGAAACTTCGCTACGGCTGGGGCCAAACGGGTAACCAGGAAATAAGTAACGTGGCTGCATATACGCTATATGTAACCGACTACGCCGGAGGCAATCCGCTGAACGGGCCTACTTCAGGTACGGCATACGATATTGCCGGTGCCCATTCCGGTACGTTGCCATCAGGTTACCGCATTACGCAGCGCGGCAATGAAAACCTGAAGTGGGAAGCCAGCACCATGAGCAACATTGGGCTCGACTTCGGTTTGTTTAACCAGAAGATCACCGGTAGTGCCGAGTATTATGTCAAGAATACAAACGACATTCTCATTTTTCCGCCTTACCTCGCTGTACTGGGCGAAGGCGGTGGCCAGTACGTGAATGGTGCTTCCATGCAAAACAAAGGCTGGGAGTTTACCCTGACCCACCAGGGCCGTGTGGGCGCATTGCAATACCAGCTAAATGGCAACATTTCCGGGTATAAGAACAAGATCACCAACCTGCCCGAATCGGTAGTGAACAACTACGGTGGCAACGGCTTAAACGATAATATCCTGGGCCGCCCGGTGAACTCGTTCTATGGTTATGTGGCCGACGGCCTGTTCAAAACACAAAAGCAGGTGGATAATTCTGCCACGCAGCAAGGCAAAGGCCTGGGCCGCATCCGCTACAAAGACCTGAACGGCGACGGCGTGATAGATAACAAAGACCGCACGTGGATAGGTCGCCCGCACCCGGACTTTACATATGGTTTCAACATCGCATTGCAATACCAGAATTTCGATTTTAGCATCTTCATCCAGGGTGTACAGGGCCTCGATGAGATCAATGATGTGAAATACAATACCGACTTCTGGAGTGTGGCCGAAACCGGCTCCAATAAGGGATCACGCCTGTTGCATTCCTGGACGCCGCAAAATCCTAACAGTAATATTCCCGCACTCACTACCACCGACGATAATTTCGAATCGCGTTTTTCCACCTATTTCGTGGAGAAAGGATCTTACCTGAAGATCCGCAATGCACAACTGGGCTTTTCGTTGCCCTCCACTACTTTGCAGCGCATGCATATTCAAAAGGTGAGGCTGTACCTCGGAGGCGACAATTTGTTACTCGTAATGAAAAGCAAAAGTTTCACCGGGCTCGATCCTGAAAGCCCAAGTTATGGTTATCCGAATCCGACGGTGTTCACAGCCGGCGCAAACATTTCCTTTTAATTCCACGATTCATGAAAAAGATATATGCACTTTGCCTGTTGCTGATTGTGGCAGGTAGTTGTAACAAACAGTTGGAGATAGCGCCTAAAGGCGTGCTAAGCCCCGACCAGGTGGCCAACCCGGAGAACATCGACAACTTCGTGATCGCCGCTTATTCTCCGCTGGGCAATGGCGACATCAACGTGTCGTTCAGCCTCTGGCAGTATGGCGATGTAATGTCTGACGATGCTTATAAAGGTGGCCGCGACGAAGGTGATGGCCAGGAGTTTCATTTTATGGAAACCTTCAGTAACATGCGCGCCGATTTCTGGCAGCTCGATAATTTATGGTACCGCATTTACATCGGCATTTCCAGGGCCAATATCGCCCTCGGTTATTTGAATAAGATCGACGCCACGGCTTACCCGCAAAAGGCGGCCCGGCAAGGGGAAATGCGTTTCCTGCGTGGGTATTATTATTTCCTGCTCAAGGAATTGTTCTACCACATCCCCTACATCGACGAAACGGTACCGCAGGATAGTTATGCTACCATTTCCAACCGTACATTGAGTAATGATAGCCTATGGGAAAAAATTGCCGGCGATTTCAAATTTGCAGCCGACAACTTACCCGCCACGCAAACACAGGTGGGTCGCCCCAGTGCTGCCGCTGCCAATGGTTTCCTGGCCAAAGCAAGATTGTTCCAGGCCTATACGCAGGACGATCAGTACAATGTAACCGGAGTAAATACCACTCACCTCAACGAAGTGGTGGCAGCAGCCGACAAGGCCATCGGATCTGCATTTCACCTGGAAAACGATTATGCCAATAACTTCCTGCCCGGCAGTTTTGAGAACGGGCCGGAGTCGATGTTTGCCATCCAGTATTCACAGGACGATGGCACACTATATGGCCGCCTGAATTATGGCGATGCATTGAGCGTGCCGCAGGGACTGGGCTGCTGCGACTTTCACAAGCCCAGCCAGAACTTCGTGAACGCATTCCGCACCGATGTTAATGGATTGCCTTACCTCGATACTTACAACAGCCAGAACCTCGACTTCAATACCGACAATATAGATCCGCGCCTGGACCATACGGTGGGCATCCCGGAACACAACTGGAAATATGAAACGACGCACATTTACAAAACCACCTGGAACCGAAATCCCGGTGTATACGGGGTGTATGCATCTATGAAAGAAAACGTATCGCCCGACTGTAATTGTTTTGTACAAACGCCGCCTTTCTTTCCAAACAGTAAAAACAAAATACTGCTGCGCTTTTCGGAAGTACTGCTCATGAAAGCAGAAGCGCTGATAGAGCTGGGTCGACAGGACGAAGCGCTGCCACTCATAAACCAGGTGCGTAGTCGTGCTGCGCAAAGTACCGGCAAACTTAAAAATGCCACCGGCGATTACCAGGCAAAATATTTCACAGGCACTTACCAGCCAGGCGTAAATGTAGACTGGACACAGGTTACCGCCCGCAAGGCCCTACGCTTTGAACGCAGGCTGGAACTAGGCCAGGAGGCACAGCGCTTTTTCGACCTGGTGCGTTGGGGCATAGCCGCAGAAACGCTGAACACTTATTTCAGTGTAGAAAGAACACGTTTTTCATTCCTGAACAACGGCAACTTCAGCAAGCATAAAAATGAATATCTGCCCATCCCGCAGAACCAAATTAATTTCGCCCGTGGCGTGTATCAACAAAACCGTGGCTACTAAAACATTCCGCATGAAAAAGATCTTTGCATTTGCATTTCTATTATTTTGTTTCGCCTGCAACAAAGGCGACCGCGGTATATCACTAAACCTTTCGGCCGCAGTAGATATCACCGGCTTTTCGGTAGACACGGCCAAAGGCCTCATCGATAGCAGCAAAGCTACCATTAGTATCAGCCTGCCCTTTGGCTCCGACTTTACAAAGGTTTTGCCCACGATTATGGTACCCGCGGGAGCCTTGGTAACACCGGCATCCGGCGCAATGGTGAACCTGAAAAATCCGGTACAATACCAGGTGATCAACGGCAACATTTATAAGAACTACACAGTTACCGCACATGAAACGCCGGCCATCTTACAGTTCAAGGCAGCAGGTGATACTGGCGTGATTGACGAGCCTACCCGCAGCATTAAAGTGATTGTACCCGCGGGCAGCGATATGACGCACATCGGGGTAAACATACAACTGGCCGCAGGCGCCACCATCACACCTGCATCGGATGCCACGGTGGATTTTACCAACCCCGTAACCTTCACCGTAAAAACGGCCCTGGCCTCGGTGAACTATACCGTAACGGCCATCGATGCCAATGCCGATAAACCGGTGGCTTTCCTGGGCAACTATGCCAGCAAAGACGCCATTACCAACGCCGATGAACTGGCAGCCGTTAATTGGTTTTTTGCTACGTATCCCAAAGCAGAATACTTATCCTTCGATGCCGTTAAAGCCGGTACGGTGGCCCTATCCCGCTACACCGTAATCTGGTGGCATGAAGATGCGACCCAGACGCTGCCCGACGTAGCTTACGACAATGCAGTGGTTACAAATATAAAAGCATTCCGCGCAGCGGGGGGTAACCTGTTGCTCACCACGTTTGCATCGCGTTGGGTAGAAGCACTGGGTGTGGTGCCGGCCTATAAAGGCCCAAACAATGTATTTGGCGGATCGCTTGGCGGTCAAAGCCAGGATGGTACCAATAATTGGGGCATTTCCGTCAGCGCCGATCATATCGCACATCCCATTTTTAACGGCTTGCCGCTGGCTGCTGATAAGGCCTACCCGGTAGTTTACCTTCTCGATAAGATGGCCTTCCGCCTTAACCACGTGAGCTGGTGGAAAGTAGACGAGTGGGGCGGTTACGGTGATGCAGCCGGGTGGCGTGCCCAAACTGGCGGGATAGACCTTGCCGGTCCCGATGGCAGCGCCAACACCAATCAGAATGTAACCATTGCCGAGTTCCCGAAAGGCGATCACAATGGCGCCACCATCGTGATCACGCCGGGTAGCTACGATTGGTATGCAGAGCCCAATCCCACTACCAATGCGGCCAGTCCGGCAAACACTTATTTATCTAATGTGCAGAAGCTCACGCAGAATGCTATTGAATACCTGAAAAAACAGTAGCAATGAAAAGATCTTTTTTATATATCGCGCTGGCACTTGCTTTACAAGCCTGCCACAAAGATAAAGACACTATAACGACCGCGGATATACCCAATGCCGCCGACATTTATCCCGCCCCACCAGCGCGCTGGTTCGGCGGCGATCATCCCTACTATGTGGCGGCCGGTTACGTGGGCGATGTAATGCCGTATTACGACAAAGACAGCTTCCATGTATTTTACCTGCACGATGCCCGTAATGGTGCAGCAGGCTTTCATCCCTGGGCGAAGTTTACGACGCAGCACTTTACCAGTTATGATTACAAAGGCACTATGATCCCTTACGGTGGAACGACCGATTACGACCTGGCATTGGGTACAGGTTCTATCGTAAAAGTGGGCGATACTTACTACGCCTACTACTCCGGCTTTAACCCCAACTTCAATGGCACTGGCGGCAAGTACCGCGACAATACGCTACTGGCCACCAGCAAGGACCTGAACACCTGGACGAAAGATGCGTCTTTCCTGATGCGGCCGGAAACCACAAACGGTTACAATTTCTGGGAGTACCGCGATCCTTACGTGTTCTTCAATACAGAAACAAATGAATACTGGATGCTCGTGTGTGGCCATAAAGACGATAAAGCAGCGGTAATACTCTATACGACAAACGATCCGGCGAAAGGCAACTGGACACTAAAAGATCCGCTGTACACAACGACCAGTTACTATGTGCCCGAAACGCCGCAGCTCTTTAAATGGGGTAGCTTCTGGTACCTCTTGTTTTCGGAGAACAGCGTGGAGAATACCACCCGTTACCGCATTGCCACCAGCTCGAAGGGCCCCTGGACCACGCCGGCAAACGATAAGCTGGACGGCCAGTACATGTATTCTTCGAAAGTGGCTACAGATGGGAAGAACACCTACCTGTTCGGCTGGTGTGCCACGAAAGGCGGCAGTACCGACGCCGGTATCCGCGACTTTGGCGGCAACCTGGTCGTACACCAGCTGTCGCAAAACAGTGATGGTACACTGAACATAGGCGTACCGGAAAACGTGGCAAATGCATTTGCACAAAACCAGGCGCTGAACGTTTCCCTGAAACAACAAAGCATTGATATAAGTGGCAATAATGTTTCATTCAAAGCGGCAAACGATGTGGCTTACCTGCTCTACGACCGCCTGGCGGGCGAAACGAAAATAACGGCTACCGTGAATGTGCAGGAAGGTGCATCATGCGGCCTCGTATTCGGGATGGACAAGGCTTTGCAAACCACCGGTTTTTATAAGATCGATTTCAGCAGCAGCAACGATCTTTTGTCCGGCATTTCACCGGTCGGTGTAGATGGTAAGGTAACCCTGCACCTGGAGCCGGGGAAAGATTACCAACTGAAAGTGTTGATAGCGGGCAGCGTATGCGTGGTATATGTAGATGATAAGGTGGCGCTGACCAGTCGCATTTATGCTGCGAACAATAACTTCTGGGGATTGTACGCCAGCAAAGCGGCAGTGAGTTTCAAAAATGTACAGTTGTTTAAATTGTAATAATATGTGCTGAGGCAGCGGACGGTGTGCCGCTGCCTTTTTAAAACGGACCTCATGCAAAGATACCTCATCTTACTGCTGGCATTATGTTTCCCTGCCGTTATGGCGGCGCAAAAATACCGGCCCGTATATCACTTCAGCCCTAAACATGGCTGGATAGGTGATCCGGACGGACTGATAAAATTCCGGGGTAAATACCACCTGTTCTGGTGGGGACATGCCGTGAGCAATGATCTTGTGCACTGGCAGGAATTGCCCTATCCCATGCAGGGAGGCGATGGCACCTTCACCTATTTTTCAGGCAGCGTGGTAGTGGATAAGCGCAACACCGCGGGCTTTGGCGATAGTGCGATGGTAGCGGTGTACACCTTACATAAGAACGATAGTGTGCCCGAAGCGCAGGCTTTGTCGTACAGTAACGACGATACACTATTCCATTTTTATAAACATAATCCCGTACTCGATATAGGCAGTAATTCGTTCCGCGACCCGCAGGTTTTCTGGTATGCCAAAGACCAGCGCTGGATTATGGTGGTTACGCATCCGCACCTGCACAAGGTAAGTTTTTATGCGTCACCCGATCTGAAGCACTGGGAGCACCTCAGCGACTTTGGCCCTATGGGTGCGGTAGCCAACGATTGGGAAGTGCCCGATCTGTTTGCACTGGATGGAAAATGGGTGCTCACCATTGGGCAGGGACCGAACCGTATGCAATATTTCACCGGGCATTTCGATGGCCGTAGTTTCGTGTCGGACCCGCAGCCGGAAGCACTTTGGGCAGACTATGGTCCAGACTTTTACGCGGCACGCAGCTGGCGCAATGCAGACGATACAGCCAGCACCCGCGTTACCTGGATGGGGTGGCTGGGCAACTGGACCTATGCCCGCGATGTACCAAGCCGCTGGGGTAAAGGGTTTGAATCTATTCCCCGCGACCTGTCGTTACAACCGTTCCCAGAAGGCCTGCGGCTGGTACAACAACCCGTGCCTGAACTGAAAGTGTTGCGCCGCGATTCAATTGTATTGCCACGCCGAAAAGTAAACGGGCAAATGCCACTTACACTGTTTGGCAGCAACAGTTATGAACTGGAAGTGGATATAGACCTGCAAACCGCTAAGGGTGCGGGTTTGCAGGTACTGTTGGGCCAGGGGCGCTCGTTTGTGGTGGGCTATGATGTACAGCAGAAACAGCTATACATAGATCGCTCCAATTGCTCAGATACAGCATTTAGCGCACATTTCCCCGTACGCATGTCTGCGCCGTTGCACACCCGCCAATTGCAGTTGCACATCTTTGTAGACGCGGCTTCAGTAGAAGTGTTTGCACAACAGGGAAAGATCGTATTGAGCGCCACTACTTTCCCCTCGGAAACACAAACTGGTGTCGCCTTATTCGCCAAAGGCGGTACGGCAACAGTTACGCATTTTATAGCCTGGAAACTTGAAAAATAATAATAGCTTTATTCTATGCACAAGATCATTCTCACCTTATCAATATTGCTCTCTACAATGTGGGCCAGCGCGCAACCTGATACCACCGTATACCACGAGCGCTGGCGCCCGCAGGTGCATTTCTCCCCAAAGGCACACTGGACTAACGATCCTAACGGTATGGTGTACAGCAACGGGACTTACCATTTGTTCTTTCAATATTTTCCCGGTGGCACCACCTGGGGCCCTATGCATTGGGGCCATACCATCAGTAAAGATCTTATTCACTGGCAGGAGCAGCCGGTAGCACTGTATCCAGACAGCCTGGGATATATTTTTTCCGGCAGCGCTGTGGCTGACGTGCACAATACATCCGGCTTTGGCAAAGGCGGTAAAACCCCGCTGGTGGCCATTTATACCAACCACGATCCGAAAGGAGAGCACGATGGCAAGAACGATTTTCAAAATCAAAGCATCGCCTACAGTCTCGATGAAGGCAAAACCTGGACGAAATACAGCGGCAACCCGGTGTTGAAAAATCCGGGCATCCGCGACTTCCGCGACCCGAAGGTGAACTGGGTCGAAACCGTAAAAAAATGGATCATGACGCTTGCTACGCAGGATCACATTACCTTTTTCTCATCGCCCGATCTAAAGAACTGGACAAAGGAAAGTGAGTTCGGCAAAACGCTGGGCGCCCACGGTGGCGTATGGGAATGCCCCGACCTGCTGGCTTTCGATCACCAGGGTAAAAAAGTGTGGGTGCTCATTGTGAACATCAACCCCGGCGGACCTAACAAAGGATCGGCTACGCAATATTTCACCGGCGATTTTGATGGGCATACGTTTACGCCTGGCGATAGTATCACAAAATGGATAGACTATGGTGCCGACGAATATGCGGGCATTACCTGGAGTAATACCGGCAAGCGCCACGTGTTCCTGGGCTGGATGAGCAATTGGATGTATGCCAACGAAGTGCCTACAAAAACCTGGCGCAATGCGATGACCATCCCCCGCGAACTGTCACTGGTAAAAGAAAACGGACATTTTTACGTAAGCTCCCTACCCGTAAAAGAGCTTCAGGCCAGCGCCACGACCGTGAGCCGCCGGACGAATTTAAAAGCTAACGGTGATGTATATATGTGTACGGCTCCCCTCTACTTAACGATGAAGGCCGATGAGCTGAAAGACTTCACGATGAGCTTTCATTACGGAGCGGGTGCGGAATTGGTTATTGGTTTTGATAAAGCCAGCAATACGTGGTTCATAGATCGTACCACTACCGGGGAGCATGGTTTCAATAAGGAATTCGCGGCCAGGCATACAGCGCCACGCATTGCAACCGGAAAAGGGCTGGAGTTGACGTTGGTAGTAGACGAAACTTCGGTAGAGATGTTCGCCGATCACGGTGTTATCACTATGACAGATATATTTTTCCCAAATGCGCCGCTGCAAAAAATAAGTATCACAGCCGATAAGGAACTGCTTATCAGGCAATGGCAACTTAGTAAATTGAAAAGTATCTGGAAATGATGATGCTTGAGATGTTCGAAAACACTCTGCTACTGAAACGAAAAAAGAAAAGGCTTTAAGTCATTAGACTTGAGGTCTTTTCTTTTTTCAATTAATTTCATATTCCGGCGAATCAATCTACAAATCGTTGATCCAAAATAGCTTAGATGCTTCGATTCCAAGGCTGAGTGGCTAATTTGACTTTACGGTTGGTCCACAGTTTTGTCAATCGTGGCGTTCCTCACCCGAATACACTTAGCTGTTAGCGGCAGATATTTCCGTCAGCCGTTCTTTTCCCAATGCTTTGTTAGCGGCAGGTATTACTTTTTTGTTGCGGCAAGTTCTGCTGGCGACTGTCCAAATTGTTTTTTGAAAGCGTAAGAAAAATGTGATAAGTTTTCAAAGCCTACTTCGTAGAAAACGTCAATAGGTTTTTTGCCTTTTTTTGTCAGTTGATAGTAGGCAAGCTCTAAACGCTTTTCTGTCAGCCATTTTTGAGGTGTCATACTAAATGCCTTTTTAAAGTCCCGCTTGAAAGTAGTTAAACTACGCCCTGTTAAGTAACCAAATTTTTCCATTGGCATATTGAACATATAATTGCGTTCCATAAATTCGACAAGGTTGATTTTATGCGGTTCTGAAAAGTCGGATAAAATGTTGTCGATGTCTCTGTTTATGGATCGTAAAACGGTAATCGCTTCCTGAATTTTCAATTGGGATAGTTCTTGTGGCAATTTATAGTCCAGGTCGAAATACGGCAACATTGAACTGAAAAAGCTGTCCAGCAAAGGACTTTTGGGCAATGGAATGATATAATCGGTTTTAGAAACCATAGCAGTTTGCATTTTTTTTTGCTCGTAAAAAGCTCTCAAAACGTCTTGAGTAAGTTTTACTACAATGGCTTTGTAAGGCAGTCCGTCTTTTTCCGATTTTATTAATGTAGCCAGCCGATTTCTCGGAAATAAATGCGTTTCGCCTGCTCCAAAAACATAGGTTTTATTTGATTGTATAACTTTCAATTCGCCTGACAATACACGCACAACAGAATGTTCCTCCGCAATCATTTCGGTATTGTAGAGTACGGATTCACTACAGGTGAAAACAATTTCGGCGTTATTATTTACTTGTCTTATTGGCATAATGCAAAGTTAAAAAAAAGAAGAGGCTCAACAATGTGAGCCTTATTAGTTTCGATTATTGTATATCAAATTTTGCCTGAGTCAATTCTTCACTTAGTGTCCAAAGTTTTTGTGCTGCTTCCATATCCAATGCAAAAGGTGCAACACCAGCAAATCCGCCAGGGCTTTTATAGGCTGGGTCACTATCATAATTAGTTTTATCGTATTTTGCAATTTCAACATCTTCTAAATACACACCTCCAATGTTTTGAAGTTGGGGACTCGTTGCAGCCCACACCGAGGTTGCTGCTCCTTGTTCCTTACTTTTTTGTATTTTTTTCATTGCGGCTTCAGCTTCAGGGTTAGGTGTTCCGTCAGGATTTAAGATACCTAAGACAACAAAATCTTCAAACGTTAAATGCCTGCCCAAATTGGTTTCCAAAATCAAACCAGGATGCAGGGCATAAGCCCGAACGCCAAATTGCTGTGCCCTCTTATCCAATTCTACTGTAAAAAGTACATTTGCTGTTTTAGATTGTCCATAAGCTTCAAATTTGTTGTACTCCCTTGTGTTATAGTTTATGTCGTCAAAAATAACAGGCGAGTAATGGTGTCCTGAAGATGAAACATTCACCACTCTTGCTCCTTTTGCTTTTTTCAATGCATCCCAAAGTTTTGAAGTAAGTTGAAAATGCCCTAAATGATTGGTAGAAAATTGCCCTTCATACCCACGTACGTCACGGTGTAGAGGCGTCCACATAATACCTGCATTGTTAATAAGCATATTCAACGGTTTGCCCGAATCCAAAAACTTCTCAGCAAATGAGTCAATGGAATCAGGTTCTGTCAAGTTTAATACTTCTACTTCTACATTGGTAATTCCTTTTAGATTTTCCTTAGCTTTTTCCACATCTCTAGCTGGAACGATAACTGTTGCTCCAGCCAAATTTAATGCTTTGGTGATTTCTAAACCAAGACCTCCGTCACCACCTGTAACTATTGCAGTTTTGCCTGTAAGGTCAATTCCCTTGATTACGTCTCTAGTTGTTGATGTTGCGTTGAAGCCAGAACCTATCGGTTTTTGTAATGCTCCGTTGTAATTATTTTGTTCCATTTCTAAAGAATTTGTTAGGGCAAAACTAGAGAACATTTTGTCGGTCAACTTTGTTTTAAAGGCCGAATTACTTTGTTTATAGGGTCAATTTTTCGGGTGATGGGGGTTTCAGGGATCAAGATTAATTTTAAACAACTTGATTGCCCACTAATTTAGGAACACCCGCATTAACTTTACCACAATCAGAGAAGCATCAAAAAAATGGACCCTGCTCATTAGAACTGTATCCGTATGCTTTAATACCGGCGATCTGGTTATTGGTGATGATGCCAACGGAAAGGCCTGTAACGTAGGCGGTATCCATGAGCGGTTCTATTTGTTCGGGATATCCGGAAAGAAATGCGAATGAAAACAAGCAACAGAGGATGATTTTTTTCATAGTGTCACTGTTGGATATAATTTAAGAAAAATCCCTGTTATAAAAAAAACACACAGGCAAGGCCTGTGTGTTTTTTTATGTTTGCTTATTGAAAGAGCCGTTTATAAAGCGATCGCCCTATCATAAAGAGTAGATTTAATAATGCACAGGTACTGATCATTGCCGCCATGTTTAGTGGGGCCTGAAATCTTACCTGAATTTTTGCTTGTGTATTATTATACAATACTGTTGCTATCATACTTAAGGGGATAGCCAGTATATTCAGGATCAATAATGGTCTGCCTACCTCAGGTGCTTCTTTTATATAACGCTCTATTGATTCATTGATAAAAAAACCGAATACGCCAATAATAAACGCATTCAGCAGGATAGATCCGGGTGTGATATCCTCGCTGTAATTATGGGTGGTGATATTGGGGATGACCCAACATGCACAGATTAAGTACAGTGATACTGCGCCCATGAAAAACAAGAGGATATTTTTTTGTGTTTGCTTCATCATGCGTTATCAAAGTTATTACATTTTCCCAAAACTCTTTGTAGGAAGTGTTCCTGAAGTTTGTTGGGATGTTGGGAAATTCATTGTACGGGTAGCAATCACTTCATTTGTACCTCCCTTTACAATACGTTCCGTCACAGTAACACATGAGACTTAGGTGGTTTTAGGATTTTCAGGAAACATAGAACGGTTAAAATTAACAACTTCTTCATGAGATGGAGGCGTTGTACGTTGGATCAACTTTGCAATGGCATTATTTCTCAATGCACCTGCATTCTCCTTTATTCCGTCATCCAAAGCCTTTTCTAGTTCTGCTGCATTTAATTCAGTACAATAGGCTGGTGTTCCAGGCTGATGTCTCCATGAATCGGACAATTTTCCAGCATCAACCGGATCAAAACCGGCATCTTTAACTAAGGAAGAAACAATTTCTTTTGCGCTTGTATCATCACCAGATATAGCCATTGCAATTCTCTCTTCGTCAGCAGAATTCACACCACCAACTGCTAAAGTATGCGCTAAAAGGTTGTTAAAAGCCTTTATTACCGGACGACCTAAATGTTCAGACACCCATATACTTTCTACCTTTCCATTATTTAAATCTTCAATATCTCCATCACGGAAGGGATAATAATTAGACGTATCAACAATAATGACGTCCTTTGATACCTCAGATAAAAGATCTTTGGGCAATGTCGGAAATACTGTAGTCGGCACTGAGAAAATAATTACTTCCACATCTTTCACTACCTCTTTAAGTGTCGCTGGAATTACTCCTAGTTCTGCTGCTTTTTTATTGAGTTCTTCCGGAGATGATGAATTATTTACTTTAACGTTATGTCCTGCAGCAGTAAGTTTTTTTGCTATAGTACCGCCTATTTCACCAGTTCCAATTAATCCTATTTTCATATTAAACCAATTTAGTTAGTATAGCTACTGTAACAGCAGCAAAAATAAATATTAGCAAAATTGAGTAAAAATTACTTTCCTTCGTATATCACTTTCCTGAAGGAAAGTATTTTTTTTAAATAGATAGGATGGCTACAAAGAAACCACATTGTGAATGCCTTGATACAATTAAACCTGTACGTGACGCGCTTGACGTAATAAACGGCAAATGGAAATTACCGATTATTATTTCTGTTTCGGTTGGTAATGAACGATTTACTGATATTTTGGAAAGTATCCCAGGAATTACGCCAAAGGTTCTGTCTAAGGAATTGAAGGAATTAGAACAACATAAGCTAGTAAAAAGAATTATTCTTAATGAATATCCTATTAAGATAATTTACAAGTCAGAGCCTTATGCAGATACGTTAACGCCTATAATTTACTCGTTGAAGGATTGGGGCTTAAATCACAGACAGAAAATTCTCAACTCATGGAACGAAAAGGACTAATTAATCATATGTGTTAATTGTGCTTGTCGTAGATGTGTCGTGGGCTGGAATTCTTGTGTGGTTCGATTCCTGATGCCGGGGGTAGTGGCTTGTAGCAGAATGCACCATGTGCAGCCATGCTGTTGCAAACACTCTTGCTGCACTTTACCAGGCAAATTCACCTTCTTTCCAGAAAAACTTTCCTGTTGGTGCATCATCCCCTATAGTCGCGTATTTTACAATTATACCAACAGCCTCTTCTACCGTTTGCACCCCTTGATATTCATTGAGATTTGTCGCTGTGTACCCCGGCTCAACACTGTTTATTTTGAAATTTGTATGCCGAAATTCTTTGGCTAAACTTACCGTAAAGGCATTTAATGCTGTTTTGGAGCATCCGTAAGCATAGAATTCCAGGTCATGAGAAGTGCTAAATGCGAGAGACGCTAATCCGCTTGAAACATTTACAATTCGTGGTTCGTTTGATTTTTTCAGTAAATCAATAAATTGTTGCGTTGTTTGCACCGCCCCGAAAAAATTAGTGTCAAATAGTTTCCGCAAATTGCCAATAGAATAGGTGGACATTTTTTGAGACATGAATCCCCCTGAGATGCCTGCATTATTGATTAACACATCTAATTTTCCTGTTTTTGTCGCTAACTCCTGCTTTGCCAGTTTTATTGAATTGATGTCTGTTACATCTATTTCAATAAGTTCCACATTGTTAAAGCCAAGTTTATTTAATTTTTGTATAGCCGCAGTTCCTTTTGACTTATCGCGGCTTCCGACATAAATGTAATAACCCAATTCGGCTAATTGTTTGGCTGTTTCAAACCCAAGTCCCTGATTTGCGCCTGTAATCAGGACTGTCTTGTTTATTGTCATAATTTTTTATTTGATGACACAAAACTAGAAAGCCCTTAACGCAATAAATGGTGAGGTATTCTGATTAAATGGTGAGGTGTTCTGTTTTTTGTTTCCTGTATTGAGAGGGCGTCAATCCAGTATAACTCTTAAAGAATTTGGTAAAATTTGAAGGGTCATAATCCAATGTTCTTGCGATTTCACTAATTGGATTGTTTGATTTCTCAAGCATTTCTTTGCTAATTTCCAGCAATTTATTCTCATAGATTTCGCACGGTGATTTACCCAATACTTCCCTTACCGTGTCGCTCATGTGATTAGGAACAATATGCAAAAGTTCAGCAAGTTCATTAAGTTCAATCGATTTTTCTACTTGTCCCGTTTTCAGTTCGGTTAAATGTTTGTCAAGCTCAAACAGAAACTGATTCGCAATTTCTATTTTTCTGGCTGAGATATTTCTTTGTTTAATACCCATTTATCTGATTTAAAAAGTCACTCTAAAATTACTGCTAATATTGGCAAAACATACAAATTTGCTTTATTAAAATTGCTTAAACAGGTACCCGACTCCATCAAGGATACGAATAAAAACAATCATGAAAGAGGGAATTCACCAACGGTAATGAAAACCTTTTTCAAAGAAAAGATGCTGTATCGGACTTACGATACAGCATCTTTTCATTTTACATTTTTCAACCTACCGGACCATCACCGTATGCAATAACACCTTATTCATATCACCACGCTCCTGCCCCGGTTGTCCTCCTCCTATACTGATCACTGTTTTTCCTCCAGGTTGATATCGTTTTCCATTGTCATCAACCAGAGAAAGATCTTCTGTCGTTAATGTAAATGATACTTTTTTACTTTCACCGTGTTTCAACGATATACGCTGAAAACCTTTTAATGCCCTTATAGGCGCATTTGCCACCCCGGGGTGACTTACATAGAGCTGTACCACCTCATCCCCATCAAATTGCCCTGTATTAGTCAACAATACACTAATACTGACTGGCGTCCCTTTGCGGACGCTTTCTGCCACCTTTAGCTCACTATAAGAGAAATGAGTGTAGCTTAATCCATATCCAAATGGGTATAAAGGCTTCCCCCTGAAATAGCGGTAAGTCCTGTTCTGCATAGAATAGTCTTTGAAAGAACGCAGATCTTTATCTGATGCATAGAACGTTACCGGAAGGCGTCCTGAAGGATTATAATCACCAAAAAGTACATCCGCAATAGCAGTACCTGCCCGCTGCCCTCCATACCAGGCGTTGATAATGGCAGGCAGCTTCGCGTCCTCTTCAGGAATAGCAATAGCGCTGCCGGTCATCATCACAAAAACGACCGGTTTACCGGTTTGCTGTAAGGCTTTCAGCAGCGCTGTCTGTACCTTGGGCAACATAATGGTAGTGCGGTCACCACCGTCAAAACCCGGTACACTTACAGGCATCTCCTCTCCTTCCAGTTGCGGTGAGATACCGCCGGCAAAAATGATGGCATCGACATCCTTCAGCCTTCCTGCCAAAGCAGCAAAGTCAGTTTTTACCCTGTCGCCGGCTTTGACCTGGATAAAAGCATTGCCCTCATTCTGATGAAATTCCACCACGATTTTGTAGCTGCTGTCTTTCCTGACAGGTAATACAAAGGGTCTTGCACCCCAGCGGTTCTTTGTCCAGGCATCAACGATCAAAGAGTCATTGATAAACAGGCGGTAGCCGTCATCTCCATCTACCTCAAAATTCATTATCTCCGTTGCTGCTGCTTTCAGAAAGGTGGTATACCTCGCTGAATAATGGATGGTCTTCAGGTTAGGTGCAGGTGTCTGTCCTTCCGCCCAGTAATGGTCAATATCCTTTTCGATGAGGGTCTGCAGAGGTGTACCCTCCAGCTGCTCATTGTCAAAATACGCTGCCTGCACCCCCGGACTCCCTTTAAAGGATAGCATAGCAGTAATATCCCGGTAATTCAGCAGGGTATCGTTAGTATGATTGATCGCCTTTTCGTAGATAAGTGTTACATCCGGGCCCAGCTTTTCCCTGATGCCTTCCACAACGGTCACTACCCGGGAGGGGGTTCCGTTATAGTTGCCAAGAACTGCTATTTTATTATCAGCATTGGGCCCTATCACCGCTATCCTTTTTATCTTTTTACTAAGCGGTAGTACGCCTTCCGAGTTTTTCAGTAAAACAATAGATTCACTGGCCATTTTCAGGGCATGGGCATCATGCTCCGGGCTTTCCAGTACTGAAGCGGGCGTTTGTGCATACCTAACCTGTGATACGGGGTCGAACAAACCCAGCCGGTACCGTATGGTGAATAGTCTACTGAGAGAAGTATCCAACTGAGCTTCGCTGATCAACCCGGTTTTTACTGCATTGATCAGCGAATAGTAGACCGAGGTGCCGCACTCAATATCTGTTGAATGAATGAGGGCATCTGCTGCTGCTGCCGTAGCATCCTTATGGGTTTTATGGTATTTGAAAAAATCATCCAGCGCCCAGCAATCGCTGGTCACATAACCGGTGAACTTCCATTGCCTTCGCAGAATGTTCGTCATCAGCAGATCATTTCCACAGCAAGGCTGACCATCTACGGCATTGTATGCGCACATCACGCCGGCAACACCCGCATTCACAACCAGTTCATGAAAAGCAGGCAGGTAGGTATCCCAGAGATCATGCAGCGAAGGATGAATATCATCGGAATGCCGGCTGGGTTCCGGACCGCTGTGTACAGCAAAATGTTTGGCGCAGGCAGCTGCCTTCAGGTATATAGGATCATCGCCCTGCAGTCCGCGTACAAAGGCAGCTCCCAGTTTAGCGGTCAGGTAGGGATCCTCTCCGTAGGTTTCCTGTCCCCTGCCCCAACGGGGATCACGAAATATATTGATATTGGGTGTCCAGTAAGTTAACCCCACATACCGTTCATTGTCCTTTCCCTCAGCCGTAGCCCTGTTATGAATGGCCCTGCCCTCGGTGGCCGAATAATCTGCCATCAGGAACAAAGCAGCAGTATCCCAGGTGGCAGCCATGGCAATGGCCTGCGGATAAGAAGTAACGTGATAAGGAGTACGGGCAACGCCATGAAGCGTTTCATTCCACCAGTCATAGGCAGGTATACCCAGATGGGTGATAGCAGGAGCCGCATTGACCATTTGCCCCACCTTTTCTTCCAGCGTCAACCGGTGAACCAGATCATTAACACGTTGCTCCACAGGCAGCGTGTGATCCCACATAGGAAAACTCTTATACTGCTGGCCCAGGGAAGATCCAGCAACAAATAATCCAATAAATACGATTAGTTTTTTCATAACATGAGTGTGGTCTTTAATGGAAAATAAGTAAAATTGTCAATCAGACAGTCATTAAACTTATTCCAAATAACCCAATTAACAAACTTATTTATGTTAACCCGGTTAAGCATTTCAGCTGCATGCGCAGATTAGCATCAATGAAGTCGCCAAGCTGCGCAATCTCCGTAATAGACGAATCGATATCCCGAACACCACGTAATCTGTTACTGCTTGACGGATAGGTATATTAATTATAAT
Organism: Chitinophaga sancti; assembly: GCF_034424315.1. Lineage (GTDB taxonomy): Bacteria > Bacteroidota > Bacteroidia > Chitinophagales > Chitinophagaceae > Chitinophaga > Chitinophaga sancti. Next base: position 7,896,820 of record NZ_CP139972.1, on the reverse strand, counting down.
TACGGGAGAAAACCCACCCAGCATCTTTCTAACCGGGTGGCTAGCTGCACCATCTCATTTAGTTAGATCAGGGAAGGAAAAGTATTCACAGATTCTGATGAGTGCTTTTAAATACTACCAATAAAATCTCACCTCTTGCCATATTTAAATATGGCAAGAGGTGCTAAAATATCAATTTACAATACAGTGTTTTATGCAAAAAAGAAGGGTGCCTTATTCATTTATAAGATAGCTTCCTATAAATGAAACATCCTATCCTGGCACTTCAGAAAAATGAAGGCGTCAAATTTAAAAACTGCCACCTGTAAGATCGGAACCTAAATCCCCCCGAAGAATGGGCAACACATTAAAAATGCAATCTGAACTCTACGTTCATTGCTGGCCCTGTCTTATTGTCCCACACCTTTGACCCGGGAATAGCCTCCCCGTTTGATCCATAGACGGTCGTACTCTGCTGTAACACCGCTAACAGCAGCTGTACGCCAAACTCCGCTTTCTGCGGAATGACTTCAAAGAAAGGCCCTATCCCGCCAATCTCACAAAAAGCATGACCTTTCACTTTTACATACTGCTCAGGACTGGCACTCACCATGCTCTTCACACTTACAGGGCCCCAGGTAGTACAGATAATCGGCTCAAGGAAGAAGTTCCTGGAAATAGGAATGTGATAATTGAATAGAGGGCCCATCAGGAAACTGATCCCACGGTTATAGACACCTTTGTCTTTCTTGTCCACAATACTATATCCCCCGGTCACGGTTATCCCGATAGAAAACTTATCTGCTACAAAATATCCTCCTTTGGCAGAAAGACTGGCAGACGTGCCAATGTACTGCCCCATAGGAGCTACAGAACCCTGTATACCCAGACCTCCTCCCAACCAGTAATCCCCCTTTTTTATCTTGAGGGTGTAGGATTGTGCAGAGCTGGTCAGAAAAGCGAATAAGGGAAGAAGCGATACAAGTACCCCGAATGTAAAAGGCACTGGTTTTGATTTGTTTTTCATCTAATTGTTATTGAATGTATAGAATTGAAATCACATGGACACTTCCTTTTGGTTGATATTTTGATGTTGAGGCTAAAACAAATGTAATAACTTCTATAATAAGGCTCAAAAAAAAGCCGCTTTTTAGTTTATCGCTATCGGTTGCAAAAGCAAATAATAAAACCGGCTACCTCCGGTTTTTATCCCCTTATGATTCACCATACTCCTGGGCGTATCAATATCCCAAATCCCCCCCGATAATTCCTCAAATGCCCATTTTATAATGTCTGCCTTTTCATTTGGAAATAAGCAGAACCCTATCATAATCAGCCGATAATCAACAAAAATTTGATAATATTATATTTTGTATTAATTTTATTGATTGTTTTTTTTCATAAAATGGCTTATGCGGTTATTAAGAGATAATATAAAAATCGTTCACTTTTCTTTATTATTAAGTTGTCTTAACTTCTTATTCTTTCATTTTCCCTTTTTCAAATTTATTTTTAATAATGTTGATTGTAAAAATATTAGCGGCATCTCCATTATTGTTTGTTTTGTTATCTTAATGGTGGTGGCAAATGCTTTTGCATTTTTTTTGATATTCTTTCTATTTCGCTTTGTAGGAAAAATTTTCCTGGCATTCTTCTTTATTGCCAGCGCCATTGCAGTTTATTTTATTAATACTTACAATATTATAATAGATGCAGAAATGATGGGGAACGTGCTAAATACCAAATATAGTGAGGCGTCTGGTTTCTTTTCCATAAAATTACTACTCTATATAATTCTACTTGGTGTTATTCCTGCCATTATTATCATGAAAACCAAAATAGTATATGTAACATTCAAGCGATTTTTAGTCATCGTTTTAACTAGTTTGTTATTTATGCTAGCTGTAGTATTTGCGAATTCGCCAAATTGGTTGTGGGTTGATAAAAATTCAAAAGTATTAGGTGGGCTTGCAATGCCATGGAGTTACACAGTAAATCTTTCCCTGTTTTTTGTACATAAACAACAGGAAAATGAAAAAGAAATATTATTGCCGGATGCTACCATAAAAGATAACCGCAAATCAGTTGTTGTCTTAGTAATAGGAGAATCCGCCAGAAGTGAAAATTTTTCTTTATACGGTTACAGTAAAAATACAAATCCATTACTTTCAAAAACCCCTGGTGTATTTCATTTTAATGCTACCTCCTGCGCCACCTACACGACAGCAGGTGTAAAGTGTATTTTAGAACATAAAAACACCAGCGACCTGTATGAGATTTTGCCCAATTATTTATATAGAAACGGCGTGGAGGTTGTCTGGAGAACCACAAACTGGGGAGAACCACCCGTTCATATAAAAAATTACCAGAACAAAGAGACCCTGATGAAAGATTGTAAAGGCGATGGATGCGATTATGATGAAGTTCTTTTGAATAACCTGAAAGAGCAAATAGCAGCAAGTACCAAAAACAAGGTATTGATAATATTGCACACAAGTACAAGTCATGGACCTGAGTATAGCAAAAAATATCCGCCTCAGTTCGAAACTTTTAAGCCAGTTTGTAATAGCGTTGAATTAGCAAAATGTTCTAATACAGAACTGGTCAACGCTTATGACAATACGATTGGTTATACCGACTATATTTTATACAATTTGATTGAAGATCTAAAACAATTAAAGGAATATAGAAGTGCAATGATTTTTGTTTCCGACCATGGCGAATCTTTAGGAGAAAAAAACCTATACATGCATGGTTTGCCTTTAAGCCTGGCACCGAAACAACAATATGACATTCCTTTTATAGTCTGGACATCTGATAACAGTTTAAAACAAACGCAGACAGAAAATTCATTGTCACAAGACTATATCTTTCACAGTGTTTTAAATTTCTTGAGCATACAAAGTCCTGTTTATAATGAGGAATTGAACATTTTTAAATAGCGGACGACTGTGATGTAAACTTTTTAATGGTAATGCCGTTCCGGAAAGTCGGGAACGGCTTTACTATTTATATTAAACTCCAGCCAAAGCGACCAGCAAAAACTAATACCGCCGTTATTCCATTTATACTTCTCATTAGTAGCTGAATTCCCTGCCTCGAAACTAATAAACGTACGATGCCCTGTTACTCCGACATACATACCCGTCGCAGCACGGTCACCGGGATTCGCAATTTTATTATAGGAAGACAGCAACCCTGTATAATTAACAAAACCATAGGCATGACGCGTTTTTTTATGAGGGTCGGGTTTCTCAACGCCCCCATCTACCTGTTAATTGCTGCCTAAGTTAATAACAACTCTTTCACCGCCTCATTTCCCGGCAAATCCACCGCGACCGCAATCACCTTCCCTCCCACCGGGAACACGGCCACTTTATAATACCAGTCAAATCCATTTCTGCCCAAAACCGCCCTGCCTCTTTCTACAATCCTACCCCCATTATCTTTCACCTGGATCTGCACTTCCGCGACTCTAAATTCATCTTTTGTAGTCACCACCACATCCATGTTTTCCAGTTTTATATTCTGAATTTCAGGGGCGCGGTAAGCATCCTTCACTGCCATATTATAGGCATTTTGACCAGGTCCTGCAAGCGATTTATAGTAAGCCTTTAGCTCCGGATCCTGAATAATCACCTTCGCATAAGCCGCTGCAATTCGCATCTTATACCTGGCTTCCAGTTGCTTTGGGGTAGGTTTATTTTTAGAAGGTCCACGTTTTTTTGCAATAATGATCTGCCCATTCCGCTCGTAAATCGTGATTTCATTACCGAGGGATCCCCGCACGGCCTGAAGAAGAATACTGTCTTTCACAATAGCCATAAGAATCAATTTTGAGGTTATAATACAAAGATAAGGTCAGGGAGCTTTCACTAGTACTTCTTTTACATTAAATAAGTACTAATTGGTTATTATAAGGGTACCTCTATATCCAAATGATATAGCGGTACCCTTATAATGACCATATAATAACCTGATAATATAGAGATGGCATAAGGAGTCCACGCCATATCTCCCCCTGCCTGTTGGTTCCTGTATAAACTATCAACCTGCTTAAAATAAAAAAGGCCCGCTCCAGGAGCGGGCCTTACTATCAGCAAAACCTTATCACTTATCAACCGTCTCCAGCTGACTTACACTCTTAGACTTCGCATCTTTCGGCGGTGCCAAAAACTGCCCTAACATAATATCCGCGGTTTGCAATGCACCCTCTACCCATCCCTGCGCATCTGAATAAGCCTCTCCACAAATATATAAAGGTGTACCTGCTATCGGGTTGGTAATCTCATCTCTTACCTCCCAGCTCTTCACTCCTATATTCCAGCTATTCCATCCTCCACCATACGGATCCTCACCCCAATCACGGAATGCAGCACTCTTCACCAACGGCGTATAATCCAGCCCATGCATTTGTTGCAGCTGTCTCGCTACTTCAGCCACCATCCTGCGTGGTGCCTGATACTCATCCCATGTCTGGTTCAGATTTCCCTGCTCTACAGTATGGTTTTTCTTATCATCATCTCCCACAAACGGATCTGCAATTTTCGCATGCGAACGTCCCTCTTTCCAGGCCTGGCTACGTTGTGGCCGCAAACCATCCCAGAAACCGATATTATTACCATCATCATAACTCGCCAGCAACATTGCCCTTCCATTTACGGCCGGCGTACCATCGCTATTCGGCCAATAGTATGTTTGTCTTACCGGTAAATCTGTCACTGAGCGACCTGATTGCACCGGCACAAACACTCCGTTTGCATCCGTAAATCCACAGATCCTCCACCATGGATTTGCATACGTAGTAAAGAGCTTGAACAATGGTCTTGGCGTTACACTCTTGATCAATGGCTGGATTTGCTTTAACTGGGGGCTATCAGGCGTAATAAGATCCAATGCGCGACGCGGCATCGCAAGGATCAGTTTCCCTGCTGTTATCGTTTGCCCGTTGCTAAAATGAAGTGAAAACGTTTCGTTTTCATAATCAAATCCACGGAGCTGCTGTTCTAAACGCACGTCTCCTCCATCTTTTACAAACAGCTCAGCCAATGCAATCGGTACCTGTTGAAAACCATTTGTAAAACCTTTGTATTTAGGCGTCATGCCAAAGTCTGATAAATACCATGGAATGGCATCGCTGGCATTCCAGTTCACCAGGGTTGAATCATAGCCGCCTGCATCCCTGCCAAACTGGTAGCCTTCGCTGCTGATCACCCTGTACAACAGGTTCCAGAAACCCCATTGGTATAAAGGCACACCATCAAAAGAGGCTTCCCGCGCCATTTCACGGCGCTGTTCTTCTGTCAGCGTAGAATCTGTAATGCCTGGCACTATCTGTTCAATAGCATTTACGATAATAGTTCCGGGGCCATTGCCTTTTTCAAGGAATGACATATTATAAGGTACCTCATCAGGATTAGTGACAAAATCGACCAGGCGCAAATATTCCCCACGCAGGTATGCGAGGTTCTGCGGCTCATCTACCGGGAAATCATAAGTGGTGATCTGTTCATTAGCAGGTAATTCTTTATTCAGTTCTTTGATCAGATCTACAATCAGTTTCTGTGTATTTTCCAGGATGCGCATGCCGCCTAGTTCCGCGGTCATATTAGGAATTTCAGGTGGTTTTACAGATAGTAGCCGTCCTCCGATATGATCGCTGCCTTCGAATACAACAATCTTCTGATCAGGGAATTGCTTTTTCAGTTTCCAGGCGCTATACACCCCGGAAACACCACCACCGATGATGGCGATATCGATTTGGTTTGCCATGTGATTAGGATTTTAGAAGAATGAAGGAATGTTTGATGGGAGATATGCAGCACTTGCCGACAGCAATTCTGCTTTTACTGTTTCCTTGTGGAAATAATCCAATACCGGCTGCCTGCTGTAATGTGCGGTAATTGAATCAGCTGTGGATGGGGCTGTTGGTGTATTGCCTGCTATTCTCATATCTAATATATAAGAAGTTGTATTGGTCAATACATGGTCGATCCCCCGCCTGATTGCATCTTTCACTGCAGCAGGTGTTTGCACCACTTCTCCGTGCTCGCCACCAAATGCTTTGGCAAGTGATACGAAGTCAAGTTTGGGTCTTTCAAGACGGAGATATGGCGGATCCATGGTTTTCGGTTTCCAGCCATAACCCGGTGCATTACCATAAGCACCCACTACCTGTTGCAGGCCCAGTTGAAGGGTATGATACTCCTGGTTATTTGTAATAATATACAGGATAGGTAATTGCTCATGGGCCGCAGTCCAGTAAGTTTGCGGGTAGAAGAGTGAGGAACCATCCCCCACCGCATTGACCACGAGTTTGGTACCCGTGCCCTGTGATGACGTATTTTCCAGTTTAATACCCAGCGATGCCGGCATTGACCAGCCTAATGAACCACCGGCTACACAATAATAGCTGACGGGCTTAGCACCATTGTTAGTGAATGGCAGGTAATATTGAAAAGGTGCGGCATCGGATACTGCCTCATGCACGTAAACAAAATTATCTACCAGTTCTCTTGTTTCTATTTCTTCTTTCAATGCTTTTGCAATCACAACTGCCCAGATGTCTTCCTGTTCCATCGCTTCTTCCAGGTAAGCATCCCAGTCTGCTGTTCTCTTTTCTGACAGCAGGCGCATTCTTTCATTTCTCTCGGCTGCACCTGCAGGAGGATTAGGTTTAATATATTCATTCAGGATAGGTAGTGTTGCCTTTATATCGCCGAAAATGGCTGATTCTCCGTAATAGTTCTTCGCAATATCCCAGGTATTGTTAGTCAGGTATACCTGTTTCAGTTCAGGAGGGAACAGTGGTCCATCCGAATACTTATACACCGCTAACTGTGCCTGCGCACCAAATCCTACAAGGAATGCGACATCATGGTTTTTGAAGACGCCCTGCACGCCGGCCTGACTACCGGGTAATTCTCCCTGCCAGTGATAATCATTATTGGGGAAATTCGCCAGACTACTAAATGTCTGTAACACTACCGGGGCACCCAGCAGTTCGGCTAATTCCTGCAATTCTTTCCAGGCATCGGCATAGCCAACTGCGTCGCCGGCTACTATTACCGGATTCTTTGCAGCAGAGAGAATATCTGCAGCTTGTTTGATAGTAGCATCATCTCCTGTAAAATGTGGAGATATACGGGTCACACCTTTTACCTTCGCTTCGTCTTCAATAGCCACCATCGTAAAATCCCATGGAATGGATACGAATACAGGGCCATTCGGTGGTGCCATTGCTTCTTTAAAAGCACGTTGTAATACCATTGGAATTTCCTGAGGGGTGCGCACTTCATGTGCCCATTTCGTGTACTGTTTGGCAAGATCTACCAGGTTAGATGCCAGTAGTGGTTCCTGGGTTACCAATTCATTTTGTTGCTGACAGCAAAGAACTACCAATGGAACCTGTGAACGGTAGGCATTAAATAAATTGCCAATACTATGGGCAATACCCGGGGTAACGTGTACGACCATTACACCTGGCTTACCCGTCATACGGGCAGACCCCATTGCTGCACCGATAGCAATGTTTTCATGAAGACATTCAATGTAGCGTACTTCATTTTCAGGATAAGAAGTTCCATCGATAATAGGAATTTCATTGGTACCTGGTACACCGAAAATGTAATGGATACCCAGGTCTTTCAGGATATCGAAAACATAATCACGCGTCCAGCGTGTGGTCTGGTCGAAGGCTTGTTCGATCACGGTGTCGCTGATCTGGGGAGTAGCCTGCGCCATTTGTTGTGTTGCCATATGATGGTTTTTGGTTGTTCAGAGGTGGATACTGTGGAATTATTGGTGGTATCTATGTGGTGTTATAAGTTCAATAGTAGCAGAAATGCAAAAAGGTAAACAACGGTAGAATTCCGATTGTTTACCTTTAAAAGAAAATATCAGGCACACCTACCAATACCTGTAGGCTGGATAATGCTATTCCGGCTTCTCCTTCCCTCCGTTTCTTACTACATGGTAATTGCCATTCTGACTAAATACATCCGGGAGAACCTTTAGACTTATCCCTTATTTAAAGCTCCCGTATTAAACAATAGGCCTTTAAATAGGTTATTATTTATATGCTATTTTTCCGTCCGGTGGAAAATCAATCCGTACAAGGGAAAATCCAAGCCATAAACAATGCCACAAACAATTGTTTATCAATCAAATACGAAAATGGCAAACAAATGGAACTAAGCAGGAAAAAAAACTTATGGATACATCTACCGATTTCCGAATCTTCGTTGTTGATGACGACGAATTTTGCCTGAACTTATATCGCCAACACCTTACCAAACAAGGTTATAAAGATATCAAGACATTCCAGAATGGTGCTGAATGCCTCATCGAGCTTACAGACAACCCGGACGTTATTTTCCTCGACCATGGAATGCATGACCTATCAGGCATTGAAGTGCTGAAAAAGATCAAAAGATTTAATCCTGACATTTACGTTGTATTTATTTCCGGCCAGGAAGATATTGAAACTGCCGTGAGCGCTTTAAAATTTGGCGCATTTGACTACATCGTAAAAGGCGATCTGCAACTGGAAGGCATGACCAAGGTATTGTTGAAGATTGCCGAAATTAAAGAGTTATTGAAGAAAAATAACCCCAACTTTTTTAGGAAGTTTTTTTCATTTATATAAATGGAATGCTGTCTATGAGAATAACATATTCTATCTTAATCCTTTTTATATGCCTGGCAATGTTGTCCTCCTGCGCGACCCAAAATATAATGACAGTATCAAAGCAGGAACAAAATACCCAAAAACTGGATTCAATCTTTGCCTTCAATGATCATTATACCTACACACTAAGAAAAGATGATAAAATAAATGTCAGTGTCTGGGATAATGATGACCTAAGTGTGGGATCAATATATGGCATTTATAACTCAAACGAAGTTTATGGAAAATGGTTAATGCTGGATGACTCAGGTTATGTCTCCATTCCAAAACTAGGGAAGATTAACCTATTTGGCCTAAGTGTCAATGCAGCAAAAGAAAAGCTCACGCTTGCGTTTAAAAAATGGATTGTAAACCCCATCGTTGATGTAAAAGTGCTCAACAAAGAAGTAACTGTACTTGGCGAATTAAAAGCGCCCGGAAAAATTCTATTGGAAAAAGAAAACAATACCCTGCTGGAACTAATAGGGAAAGCAGGTGATTTTGACTTTTATGCCAATAAAAAGAAAATACAGGTGATCAGAATTGTAAATAGTCAACCCGTTTCGTTCATAGCAGATCTATCCCGGCTAAAAGACCTGGCAGCTACCAATATTCAGATCCACCCCGGTGATATCATTTATGTACCCAGCAGGAGAGGCAAAGAATGGGATAGACGCGCCGGATCGACCATTGTACCTATCGCATCTGCTATAAGTACAGCTGTATTACTGACAAAAATATTCTGATAGCCTATGAACAGGTTAAAACCCTTATACAGGGGCATTCCGATTGTTATACTGACCATGTTGGCGGGATACCTGATAGCCAAAAAGTACCTGACATATGTAACTCCAATGTACGAAAGCACCTCTAAAATAAAGCTCGCTGATATACATGAAGGTGTCTCAAACAGCAATCTGTACAAGGATTTTGATGTGTTTGTAACCTCAAACAAAATTAGCGCAGAAGTGGAGTTATTGAAATCAAAAGTACTTATCCGGAAAATGCTGAAAGTAGTAGATTTCAATGTAGATATATTTCGCATTGGCAAACTCCGGAAAATGGAATTATATGATCAAAGCCCCTTCCTTGTAAAATATCTGTTTACAGAGGGAAACAGTTATGACAGTACTTTCCAGCTTACAATCTCTCAAGATTCCATCATATCTCTTAAAACACCTTCCGGACACACCTTCGTATCAAGATTCAACCAGGCGATCCACCTCCCCGGCGGTGAGCTTACACTGATCCGAAATGATGACCTGGTTGCAAGAAAGAGCGGATTGAACATTAACGATCGGTATGAATTTATCATCCGCTCATCAACGAAGCTGGAAAACTCGATTCTTTCCGGCCTGGATGTAATGGCTGTGGATAAGGATGTACCTGTTATACGTATCAGTTATAAATGCCCGGTGGCACAAAAATCGGCCGATGTTGTAAATGCACTGTCTGCCGCTTATATCGATGATTATATAGAAGAGAAATTTAAATCAGCTGATACGACTGAACGTTTCCTCAACAAACAGCTGGATACATTCAGCAACAAATTATCCTCCAGTGAAACTGATATTAAAGATTACCGAAACCAGCATAACATCATCAATATCCGCCAGGAAACAGAAACAGATCTCAGAAAAATTGCCGACCTGAAAAAACAACTTGCCAGCCTGAAAATGAACTTAAATGCCATTGATACGCTGGACCAGTATATGAAACAGGGCCAGGACCGTTTCTTTGAGCTCGCTCCCAATTTTGAGGCATTTACAGACCTTTTAAGCACAGAACTGGTCAAGAAGATCAAAGAGCTACAGCGGGAGAAAAAAGACCTGCTCATAAAATATACCCCTGAAAATGAAAAAGTTTTGGTCGTAGATGAAAAACTGGCAGACATAAGTAAGTACCTGGAAGAAAGCATTCACAATACCCAAAGAAGTCTCCGGATTCAATACAATGACCTGCAGCATTCTATCGATGAATCAGAAAAGGTGTTTATAGGACTTCCCGAAAAGGAAAAAAGAATGACAATCCTGGAACGCAATTTCTCTATGAATGAAGAAATATATCGTTTTTTACACGGGAAAAAGACCGACGCAGAAATAGCCAAAGCAGCAACTATCTCATTTCATAGAATCATTTCAAATGGAGAAGTACCGGAGAAACCAGTCTCTCCCAATTATACCATCATAAAGATTTTAGCAGCCATACTTGGAATGATGGCCGGTATTGTATTTATTTACTTTATCCACTCTGTCAAAGCAAAAGTGAATGATGAAGAAAATATCAACCGCCTTTCTGACATCCCGGTGCTGGGATCAATTCCTTACCTGAAAAAGCCTTCTGAACAGGAAAAACATTTCCGGAAATGGGTCATCGAAATGGATTTAAAACACCTGCTTCCCAAAGGAACCGTTATTTGCATCTCCTCATTCAATAATAGCGAAGGAAAGAATTTCATTTCTACAGGCCTGGTGAATGGGATGGAAACCATGAACCGACAGGTGGCACTGATCTCTGCTCAATCGTTGCCAGACAGTGACCAGTTATCAATACAGGCATGGAAAAAAAAGTTACAGGAACTGTCTGAAGAAAATGATCTGATCATTATTCTTACGCCTCCCCTGTCACAGGAAGAAAGCGGGCTTATACCAATGTCACTGGCATCCATAAACATGTTTATTCTTGATAGCCGGAAAACACCAAAACATGTAATCGCAGAAGCCGAGAAGTTAAAACGGGAATTTGCGTTTCCCAATTTTGTCTTTGTTTTAAATCGTGCTGGCTACACTCCAAGCTTGTATTCTCAGGCTAAAAATATATTAAGCAACATCGTTAGCAAAAAAGGATGAAAAAGATATTTCTACAGGAATATGAAAAGTACTGGGTGCTCGCGGACCAGGTTACCGTAAGCGGAGCAGCCTTTGTTACAAACCTCGTTCTTGCAAGGGTGCTGGGTATAACCAATTTTGGAAAATTCACTTCAATAGTTATGTTACAGTTGTTCTTATTGTCCATAACAATGTCTCTGAGCTCCCAGTTATACCAGGTGCTGTTTCTGAGACTTGAAGAAAAGGAGAAACAACTGCTCACCACCGGTTTGTTTTATCAACAGTTATTTGGGAGCCTGGGGCTAATACTACTTACGCTCATTTTAAACCAGCTCTTCCCTGTTTTTTTCTCACAGGTTCTTTCTATACCATCAAATTTATCTTCTTTATGGCCCATACTGGCAATTACGTTCACCATATTTACAGATTTCCTGAGAAGAGCCCTTATCACGCAGGGTAAAGCCCGGTTTGCCCTGTTGATCGATATGATAGATAACTTTCTACAGATAGTGCTGATAGCAGTTTGCCTGTATATGAAGGTATTGGATATAAAGATGGCCTGGCTATGTATCGCTTTAGCATATATTCCGGCCATCATTGTTGGTATCTACCTGCTGGCCCCTCATACTATTTCTTCTGAATGCTTTCGTTTTACCTGGAAACAGCAAAAAGACAAAAGTAGCTGGTTATTGGGCACTTCCCTCCTTCAGTGGGGCTCGGGTTATTTTTTTGTAGTCGCCGCCGGTTGGTGGCTTGGTGCCGCAGCATTAGGCGCTTTAAGATTGGCGCAATATGTATTTGGGCTACTTAACCTCTTATTACAGGCCGTCGAGAATTATGCACTTCCCCTTGCATCACGGGGTATTCAAAAAGGTAAATACTGGTACCTGCTGCTAAAAAAATGCATATTACTAATTGTTCCTTTCCTTATCATAATTGGCATCTTTGCAAAGCAAATCTTATTATTTGCCGGGGGTAATGAATTTGCCTCCTATACATTTGTAATGTACGGGCTTATTGTTGTTTACCTGGCTATTACGATCGGTTATCCTATCAGGATAGCTATCCGGTCAATGCACATGAACAAAGATTACTTTGTGGCCTACATTCTCTCCGTAAGCGTCAGTATACTATGTGCACCCTGGTTATTACAGCACTGGCAGTTATATGGTGTTCTTGCCGGCCTATTACTTTCACAAGTAATAAACTCAGGATATTGGTTGATCGTATTATTTCACAAAAAAAATTTCATATGGAAATCTGCCATATAATCCTTGGAAAAGCCAATCCAGATCGGATGAATGGAGTAAACCGGGTCGTCAATGAATTAGTATCCCGCCAAACACTCGCAGGCCTTCAGGTAAATGTGTGGGGGATTGCATCTGATCTCTTACATAATTACCCGATACGCATATTTCCAACAAAACTTTTCCGAAAAAAATACTTCCCTTTTTCAATACCATCTGAATTGGAAAATGAAATCAGGAAAAAGGCCGGTGAACAAATAATATTTCATTTACATGGAGGTTTTATTCCTCAATTCTATACCATTTGCAAACTATTACATAAGTACAACATCCCTTTTGTGATTACGCCTCATGGTAGTTACAACGTTATCGCAATGAATCGAAATAACCTGGTAAAAAAATTTTACTTCCATTATTTTGAGTCTACATTGCTCAAAAATGCCATGGCAATCCACTCACTCGGGCAATCTGAAATTGAAGGATTGAAAAAAATATACCCGAATGATAAAACCGTATTGATCCCTTATGGCATTGATCTGACACCAATGCCAGGTAATATTACACCCTCACCTGGATTTATTATTGGATATTGCGGGCGAATGGACCTTTATACCAAAGGCCTGAAGGAGTTAGTAATTGGATTTGACATGTTCTTCTCCAAACATCCGCATGCCGACCTGTGGATAATTGGTGATGGGCCGGAAAGAGAAATCCTTGAAAAACTAGCCCATAGTTTGACCGCTGCAAACAGGATAAAATTCTGGGGAGCCCAATATGGTAATCAAAAAGAAGATATCCTTTCTCAATGCTCAGTTTTTGCCAGTCCCAGCCGAAATGAAGGATTGCCCTCTGCTATTCTTGAAGCTGCTGCGATGGGAATTCCCTGCCTTGTTACCGAGGCCACCAATATGGGAGATTATATTAGAAAATATAAAGCTGGAAAGGTAATAGCACACACTGAACCTGAAGAGATTTTTAACGGGCTGAATTCCCTTTATCATGAAATGAAATCCCCCGTTGATAAAGCCCAATATAAATTCAATACCCGTAAAATGATTGAAAATGAATTTAGCTGGTCTAATGTCCTTTCACAATTTAATGCGATGTATGAATGCAGAACAATCCCGATGACCTGCTAAGGCCTAATAAGCAATTCTTAAAGCAGATAAATATCCTGCTTACCATAATACTATTTATTATGGTGGCTGGCTTTTTCACCTGGAGTGAAAATGTGAACATTACCCGCGTGATAAAAGTAATCGGCAGGTTGGGAATGACCATTTGGATAATTGTTATTCACTATAAAATTATTAATAAAGGAGCTATCGGAGGCTTCCGATGGGTGAACCAGGTGTCTCCATTCCTATATTTCTCATACCTCATCCTGGGGTTTATCTCATTTCTATGGAGCACAGATGTGGGTTATAGTGCATTGCAATGGTTTATGGATCTTGAAAGCCTTGTATTTTCATTCTACTATGTTAAATCACTGATGCTTTTAGAAACTTATTTCCCGGGGAATGACATCCGCTTTTATAACCTGATGGGAAATGTTGCCTTCATGCTGTTAGCTATTTTTGTTATTGGAATGATCGTGGATCCGGATACTTATTTCCGCCTGGTGGAAGGTGGTGAAGACAGGCGTTTGGGCGGATATATCATGAATCCCAATGAGCTGGGCATGCTATGTGGACTGGGTGTATCCTGCCTTATCTTTGATCTTTACAGATTTAAGAAAAAGGCCTGGACTATCATTAAGATAGCCATTATGGTGTATGTACTGATATTGACCAAATCCCGCTCATCCCTGGTCGGTTTATTAATAATCGTATTTTTTCATGTCAGGAGATTAAATAGCAAGTTGATAATTTACGGAATATACGCCGCTGTGATCGCTGCAATCCCGGTAGCTGTTGAAAAACTGATTTTGCGCAAAGGTGGGATCGACGATATATTATCAATGACCGGAAGAATGCCTTTCTGGAAAGCCCTGATCAGTGAGGGCCTGCCAAGGGAACCATTACTGGGATTTGGATTCATGCGCATAGATTATAAAGATAAATTTGAGAGTGTACATACTTATGCCGGCCATATGACACATAACACCTTCATGCAAGTCCTGATGAACCTGGGCTTTGTAGGATTATGCCTTGTCCTGGTACAACTGGTTTTTACCTTCCGGGGGTTCTTAAGAGAAGAACAGGAAAAAAAACTTATGTTACTTGGAATTATCATTCCAGTATTAATTAACTCCTTTACTGAATTTGGCATATTTGGCGAAACGAACTATGGAATACTATTCTTCCAAATGCTGATTTTCATTATTTCCCTTAGACCACCACTCAGGTTAACGCCTGCTGAAAAGTTCTATCTGCTAAAAAAACGAGCCCGATTATCTTCAGATAAATTTTCCCATGCATAGATAAGTTTCCGCGCGGTGGAAAACGAACTTATTCCAAAAAACCATAACAGATTATAATTCAGTAAATTATGTGATTTATTTACAGTGGCATTATTCTGGCCCCTGTAATAAAAACATATCCCATGTTTCCTGACATTACACTTTTTATCCAATCGCTTGAAAAGGCCTGTATCCCTGCTTCATTAAACAGGAATATGGATTGTAATAAGGAAATCCCTTGTTATTACCGGAATAATCCAGATGGAACTATAAGATGGATTTGGCCTAAACATAGCCGAAAAGCTGAATACCTGCGCTTTTACCATATATCGGGTACGAAACCCCGCTTGTTTGCACTAATCATTCATCTATTAAGCAAGCTTGGATTATCCTTTCTTATCTCCAATGGTCGCTTTTCCTGGTATACGACAGACGACTATTATAATGACAAGCTAACAGGCAACTCCTGGGCCTGGTTTTCAGGCACTATCGGGCCAGACCGTAAGGCCATCTTATGGAAAAAAAATCCGCAAACAGGCAATAGCGTATTCATCAAAATTGCGCTCACAGACAGAGCTGTCATTAACCTCAGGAAGGAATCCATCCAAATCAATAAATACAAACCCCTGGTTTCTGAAAAAGTTAAAATCCCGGAAGCAATATTTACGGGAGTCACCTGCAAACAGGAAGATGTCGGGGCCAATACACAACGCACTAATTGCATATGGTCTTTACCGCAACAACCATTACTTGAATGGATGAAAACTAATTATGGTATTGTGAAAGGAGAGCATGCACCCTTCCTGCAACAAATCAAAAGGCGTATTTCAGATATCATGCAGCAATCCGATCCCAGGTTTGATCATACATTCTTAAATAACCTGAGCCTCCTTGCAGACAGCATCCGGGACCATCAACAGATACCTTTAACTACCGCACACGGCGATTTTACTCCCTGGAATGTGATGTATAACCAGGACCAGCTCATCCTGGTTGACTGGGAACTAAGCCGGGATCAAATGCCTTACCTGTTTGATTTCTTTCACTTTATTTACCAGTCAGGTATTCTGATTGGTAACAAAGGATATGCTGCCATCAGGAAAGAGATTGATGTAGTATTTAACCAACCTCAATGGCAGCAATTGCTGAATAATGACAGCAATAACCTGTATTTACTGGAAAAATGCTACCTGCTGGAAACAATAACTTACTATCTACAGGTATATCACCTGCAACCTCAATGGCATAAACAGGTAAGCTGGCTGTTAAAAACATGGAATAATGCCCTTTTATGGCACATCGCCAGGGAAAACATACGTTCTCCCCGGAAGTTAATGCTTGCCGCGTTAAACCAGGTACTAAATGACAAACAATATGCATTGCTGAAGTGGAAATATAAAACGCTTGCATCTTTGCCCGAACATTCAGACGTAGATATTTGTATCAGTAAGACAGCGCTACCTGGAATTATCCAGGAATTAAAATCGAATATCCTTGTTTCAAGAATGCACGTGAACAGAAAAACATTCATGCAGCAGGTAGAACTAATTTTACTGGACGGTTCTCTCCTTCATATCGATTTATTACATGATTTCAGAAGGAAATCACAGACCTTCCTTTCCGCAGAAACATTGCTTTCCAGGATCGTTAAAAATGAATATGGGCTAAATGTACCAGCACCAGATGACAATTTTAAATATACCTGGTTATTTTATTGGTTAAATCGCAGTGACATCCCCCAGGAATATCTGGATCTTTTTGAACAGCATGGCACTACACTAACGAATATGCTGCAACAACAGTATCAATTGCCGGTAAGCAACTTTACAGAAGTGGGCAAGTTTAACCAGGCATGGTACAAGCAGGTGAAAAACACTTTATACAAAGAATTTAATCACGCTATAGGTACTAAAATTTCCAATTTGGCAGCTTATTGTACAGACACATTCCTGGGCATCTTTCACCGCAGGGGTTTTGTCGTTACTTTCTCCGGTGTAGACGGAGCCGGCAAAAGCACAATAATAGAAAGAACCAGGTTCCTCATCGAAAAGTGTATGCGAAGAAAAGTGATTGTCATCCGTCATCGTCCATCAGTACTACCAATCATCAGTAGTCTCCGGTATGGAAAATCCGGGGCGGAACTGCGGGCAGCATCTACCCTGCCCCGGAAAGGGAATAACCGGTTATGGATATCCTCCTTCTTTCGCTTTTGCTGGTACCTGGCAGATTACCTGATCGGGCAGTGGATCGTTCAGTTCCGGTACGTCAACAAAGGTTACATCGTGCTTTATGACCGTTATTATTTTGATTTTATAAATGATGCGCGACGAAGCAATATACAGTTGCCATCCTCTTTTATCCGCTGGTTTTATCATCTGATGTTAAAGCCCCAGCTCAACTTCTTTTTATATGCTACACCAGAATTAATCTTAAGCAGGAAACAGGAACTGGACTACGATACCATCAGTCACCTTACATCGGATTATTTAAGCCTTTTTAAAAAATTATCTACTAAAAATAGCAATAGCCAATATATACCCATTGAAAACAATCAATTAAATGAAACCTTGAATATCGTCCTAAACCATATAAAGCATATAAGCCATGAAAAAGCTGATTGAATATTTCATACAATTAAGAAACCCGAAATTTCAATTTGATCCATCTGTCACTAACGCTGAAGTAGGTATATTTTTCGGTAAACAGCTGATGGCAATGATCAGGGGCGGAAGAATGCTTTTCATGGGCAGAAACCCACAATATATGATGTTGGGAAAGGGTGTCAATTTTTCATTTTTAAATAAGATCAGGTGGGGAAAGTTCTTGAAATTAGGAGACTATGTACAGGTGAGCGGTTTAGGGAAGAAAGGTATTAGTTTCGGTGATAATGTTGGAATAGGCGCATTTAGCCGCTTAATTGTTGCGACCAGTTTTAATAATATCGGCAATTATATTGTAATAGGAAGTAATGTGGGCATTGGAGAATTTGCGTATCTGGGCGGCGCAGGAGGACTTAGCATTGGTAATGACTGTATAGTAGGACAGTATTTTAGTTGCCATCCGGAAAATCATATATATGCCGATCCTGACATCCCCATCCGTCACCAGGGAGTAGAGCGACTGGGGATTACCATTGAAGATAATTGCTGGATAGGCAGTAAAGTAACCATCCTGGATGGCGTTACAATCGGCCGGGGATGTGTGATCGCTGCCGGGGCAGTTGTCACCAGGTCCTTTCCTCCCGGGGTAGTTATTGGTGGCATCCCTGCCAGGGTTTTACGCCATCGCAATATGGAAATGAAGGTAAATGCTATTGCTTAAATTATAAATTCCATCTTATGAAGACAGTACTCATTACTGCTTATGCAGTAAATCCTTACAAAGGTTCCGAAGATGCAATGGGGTGGAATATGATCCTACAAGCACTCAAAAACCACCGGGTAATTGCGGTGACCAGAAAAAATAATCAACCTGCTATAGAAAAATATTGTAAAGAACACCCTGAAAATGAACACTTTGATCGTTTGTCCTGTTATTACTTCGATTGGCCTTCGTGGGCAATTCGCTGGAAAAAAGGACCATTACTAAGCATGATATATTATTATCTATGGCAACTTACGCTTGCAATCTGGCTTTTCAGGAAGCGGTTAAATCCGGACCTCGTTCACAATTTAAACTTCCATAATGACTGGACCCCCAGTTTCCTATGGATATTGGGGAAACCGTTTGTATGGGGGCATGTAGGGCATCATAACAAAATTCCCCGCCAATATATTCTTCCCATATATGGACCCCGCACTTATTTACAGGATCGCTTGCTCTGGGTCATTAAGAATATATTTTGGTATGCCGATCCTTTCCTTTGGCTTTGTAAGCACAAAGCAGATGTAATCATTTGTATGAATAATGCTGCCGTAGAAAAGCTACGGCTTAAGAATAATTTTATTATTCATCCATCAGTGGCTGCAGATAAAGAGAACTCCTATATAAGCCAGGATCTCCAGCATTCATTTAATATACTATCTGTAGGACGATTGGTACCCTTAAAAGGGTTTGATCTTACCATAAGAGGGTTTGCCTGGTTTTACAATAATTTGCCGGCTGCTGATAGAGCAAAAGTATCTCTTACAATTGCGGGAAGCGGGCCAGCAGCGGAGCTACTTCATAAAATAGCCAGGGAAGAACAGGTAGAAGGGGTAATAAAATTTATTGATTGGCTGCCACGGGAAGAAGTGAAAAAGCTATATGCAAATGCCACCCTGTTTCTTTACCCTTCGCACGAAGGTGCAGGCATGGTCGTTCCGGAAGCCATGAGTTTCGGCTTACCTGTAATATGCCTGGATAATGATGGACCTGGGAAATTAGTCGCCCCCTCCTCCTGCCTGCTTGTAAAACAGGATGAATATTGGCCTACTGTCAAAGCTATCTCCGAAAAACTTCAACACCTCTACTGGAATTCGCCATTGCTTGCACAGGAAAAATTGCTCGCTACCGAGCGTCACCAGGATCTGTTTCAATGGAATGTAAGAGGGAAAATGCTAAATAAAGTGTATACATATGCAGCAGAAAAGAATAGTAGCTGTTCACTTGCTTAACGATTTTAGTGGTAGTCCATTAATATTAAAACAGAGTCTTGCCATACTTGCAAGCCATTATGAGGCGCATATTTTCACGTCTACCCCTTCGGGAAGTGGTTTTCTTTCCGGTAACCCGGCACTGCATTATCATCCCATTTTTTACAGGTGGAGCACCAACAAGTTCCTGACACTCCTTTACTTTTCATTTGCACAGTTAATATTGTTTTGCCGGTTGTTGATATTCCTAAAACGGGAGGATATTCTATATATTAACACACTATTACCTGCGGGAGCTGCAATTGCGGGAAAACTGAAAGGCTGCCAGGTTACCTGGCATATTCACGAGGTTTCCCTAAAACCCATTCTACTCCGGAAATTGCTTACTAACATCGCATTAAAAACCGGCGACAGGTTCATCTGTGTTTCTTCATTCGTAGCAAAACATTTCAATTTCCCGCCAGGGAAAACAGCAATCATCTACAATGCACTTGGCACCGATTTTACAGCCAATGCCGATTGCTTACTACCTTTTATAGACCGTGATAAAATTCCATTTACCGTTTTGATGGCTTGCTCCCTTAAGAAATATAAAGGGGTATTTGAATTTGTCGAAATCGCCAGGCTCCTGCCTGAAATAGAATTTATACTGGTGCTGAATGCCGAACCCGAAAAAGTTTTATCATTCAAAAAGCAAGTCCGGGTTCCTTCAAATTGCAATGTGCTTTCCGTGCAAAAAGAAATGGTTCCCTTTTATAGCCAGGCCCATCTTATTCTGAATCTTTCTCTGCCTCCCCTATGGATTGAAACTTTCGGTATGACAATCCTGGAAGGTATGTACATGGGTCTGCCTGCTATCGTACCTCCTATAGGCGGCATATGTGAACTTGTTACAGAAGGCGTTGAAGGTTATCGTATAGACGCGGGAAACATTAATAATATTAAGAATGCAATCCATCATTTACACACTCACCGGGACGTATATCAAAAACTATCAGATGCGGCCATAGCAAAAGCCGCTGAATTTTCCCAGGAAATGTTCAAACACAAAATCAAAAATTTGTTTTTAGCAAACCCGGTTAAACAGGAACTACATCATGGAATCTTTTTCCACTAATTGGAAAAATTCGTTTCCAGACAAAGCATATTACAATGAAATTCAGCCAATTATACTTTGGCATCAGAATCGATCATTCTATTTAAACCTCCAACGTTATGGTAAAAAGAAAAGCTGCAATTATAGGAACGGTTGGAATTCCTGCAAATTACGGAGGATTTGAGACCCTAACCGAACATCTGGTAGATAATCTTGCCAAACAATGGGACATAACTGTTTACTGCTCGGGAAAAAAATACGCAAAAAAAAGTCGCCTTCGTACATATAAGGGCGCCAGGCTGGTGTATTTGCCATTGGATGCAAACGGCATTCAAAGCATTTTCTATGACTGTATCAGTATCATTCATGCCCTTTTTTATGCAGATGTGTTACTAATCTTAGGGGTGAGCGGGGGCATTCTTCTCCCCTTTGTAAAACTGTTTACAAAAAAGAAAATCGTCATTTCGATAGATGGAATAGAATGGAAAAGGCAGAAGTGGAACAAATACGCCCGTTTATACCTATGGATGGCCGAATGGCTGGCTGTTCGTTTTTCTGATGCCGACATCTCAGACAATGAAGCTATCCAGGATTATACAGCCATGCGTTATAAATCTCACAGTAATATTATAGAGTATGGAGCAGATCATACAATAAAAGTTGCGCCATCGGAGGAGGATTGTGCTAAGTATAGCTTCCTTTCGGGAAAGTATGCATTTAATGTATGCAGGATTGAACCTGAAAATAACCTGGACCTGGTACTGGAAGCCTTTTCAAAAATGCCGGCCCGGCAACTGGTAGTAGTTGGCAACTGGAACAATTCAGATTATGGGAAAAATCTAAGAGAGAAATATGCATCCTGTACCCATATACTCCTGTTAGATCCAATTTATAACCAGCGTGAACTCGATGTATTAAGGGGAAATTGCCAGCTGTATATCCACGGCCATAGTGCCGGTGGTACCAACCCTTCCCTGGTAGAGGCAATGTACCTGGGCTTACCGGTTTTTGCATTTGGGGTTTCTTATAATAAGGCAACCACCGAAGGGAAAGCAGTCTATTTTAGAAATGCCAGGGAGTTAACATTACTGGTAGAAGAATCAGGAGAAGAGCAACTAAAATCTCTCGGGCAAACGATGAAAGAAATTGCCGAAAGGCGTTACACCTGGAAAAATATAGCAACAAAATACGAATGGCTGTTAAACAGGGTGCTTGAGAACAAAAAGGGCAAAGCTTTGCTTAGCCAGGTATCTGTAAAGCTCACGCGAAAGCACCTGCTTGATCTGGAAGTAGGCCATCTTTCCACCTCTGATTACTTTTATGATAAACGGTGACCATTATACGCAACAAAATGAAAAACTTAATCATTGAACTGTTCCCAACCCTTGTGCTGAGTTTAATTTCAGTGTCTGTATGTTTTCCTGTAATGATTAAATTGAGTTCGAAACTAGGGCTGGTAGATCGTCCCAACGATAGAAAAGTACATTATAAGCCCATTCCGGCTATTGGGGGCCTGGTAATCACGATGTCGTTGATTCCTGTTTTAATTTACAACCCGGCTTTGCTTGCTTTGCTGAAAGAGCACAAGGTAATAGCAATTTCCATGCTGATACTCATGGTAACAGGATTGTTAGATGACCGGTTTGGCCTGTCTCCCCGTATAAGGTTGCTTATCCAGGCCGGCTGTGCTACCTGGGCGGCAATGTCCGGGTATAACATTTCTTCTCTGCATGGAATTATGGGAATTGGGCATATCCCTACAATCATCTCCTGGATCTTAACGGCTATCATCATCACTGGAGTGACTAATGCTTTTAACCTGATAGACGGCATCGACGGACTGGCGGGTTCATTATCTCTGGCTAATATTATCGTTTTAGGTTTGGTAGCCGTATTCATTGACCAGGAAAAATGGCTGGCATTATTACTGCCAATGGCTATTGGCCTGCTTATATTTCTCAAATATAACTGGCGGCCGGCGAAAGTATTTATGGGGGATTCGGGTTCTCTTTTATTTGGATTTCTAACGACGGTGATAGGCATCCATTTTATCAATGCATCATCAGGTCTGAGTAAAGAAGATGGTGAAGTAGTGACAGTCATCGTCTCTGCCTGTTGCATGATACCCGTTATTGATTCCTTAAGGGTATTTTACGGAAGGATGAAAAAAGGCAATTCACCCTTTAAGGCAGATAAAACTCATCTGCATCACATCTTTCTGAAATTGCACCTGGCACATACAATTGCGACCAAACGCTTACTCAACCTACACATCGTTCTTATATTGTTGTCCGTTATCGGGCTCAAATGGTTCACCTTACCGTGGATCATCCTTGGTCAGATTGCCGGTACATTCCTATATATCTCGGGCGTTCGCATCATGTCATATTTCCAAAGGTGGTACCGTTTCCTCAAGTTACAGGAAATGAGTAACTAACGCCAGGCGAACCAGCCCTTATTGAAATCTTAAAACCAAACAGGCTACTTTCTTTGTACGTAGATTCCAGGTGAATATCTTCTTTTAATATCCCATTATCTGATAAATTATGAAGACTGCGCTATACCAATGCAAAAGTATGAATGATGACATCGTTACGGTGAAAACCGGCGCTGAGGAGAATAATGCATGCCTTGTATTATGTTTTGCAGGTCATCGTCGACTTGATGAGGAGGATTGGTATACCCGGCTAAAAGACAAGTTTCCCATTGCAGATATAGTGATATGCTCTACAGCAGGTGAAATTTGTAACACGATAGTTACGGAAGAGGGCGTCTCCTTTATTTCAATTGAGATGAAAAAAACCAGGATTGCTACCGGTAAAGTAAATATCTCCAATTACAAGGGAAGTTATGAGGCGGGAAAAGCACTGATTGAAAGCCTGGATAAAAAGGATTTACGTTATGTATTGGTGATATCTGACGGAGAGCTGGTAAATGGAAGCAAGCTTGTACAGGGAATGAATGATGGGGCAGGCAGTATCCTGATAACAGGTGGCCTTGCGGGTGATGGCAACCAGTTTCAATCTACATTAGTAGGCATTAATGGTAAACCTGAGAAAGGAGTGATTGCCTGCATTGGGTTCTATGGAGATCATTTGCTGGTAGGTCATGGCTCCCAGGGAGGTTGGGAAACTTTTGGCCTGGAAAAGAAGGTAACAAAATCTTCAGTGAATGTGTTATATGAGATAAATGACAAAAATGCACTGGACATTTATAAACATTATTTAGGTCCGGATGCCACAGCTCTTCCATGGGCAGCCTTATTATACCCGCTTTCTGTAAAATTACCAGGCACAGGAGAAGTTGTTGTAAGAACAATCTTGTCCATAGATGAGAAAGCCGGCAGCATGCGCTTTGCCGGAGACATACCAGAGGGTGCGCTTGTCAGGTTTATGCACGCTAATTTCGACCGCCTGACAAATGCAGCAGCAGGAGCAGCCGTACAATCCGTCGTTAAAAATGGAATACCACCTGATTTTGCATTACTGATTAGCTGCGTTGGAAGAAAGCTCATCCTCCAGTCAAGGGTGGAAGATGAAATAGAAGTAGTGGATGAAGTATTTAACCACCAAACACCTATCGTTGGCTTCTACTCCTATGGGGAACTATCGCCCCTTTTTCCCGGAGGTGCATGCCAATTACAAAATCAAACTATGACAATTACCACTTTCTATGAAATGGAATAAATTATTGGAACGTCAAATGTCAAAGTATCTTCCTGAACATTTGAGGGATAGTGAAGAATGCAGGCAGTTTTTATTGGCCATAAATACGTCATACAATTGCTACGACAGGGATCACCAGATGGCAGAGCGGGCATTTAAAATCAGTGAAGAAGAATACCTGCAGGTGAATGAACAATTTAAGCATGAACTTGGATTAAAGAAAACTTCCATTAAAGAACTACAGGATGCAATTGCCAGTATGAATGTCGGAGAAATCATTACTGATCACGACAACCTTATTGATATTGTACATTATCTGAAAGAGCAGGTATCCAAAAGAAAAGAAGCCGAAGAAAAACACCAGGATACTGCCAACAGGCTTTCCTTTTTAATCAGCAACCTGCAAAGTGGCATATTAGTCGAAGATGAACACAGAAAAATTGTAATAACGAATGATACATTCTGTAAACTGTTTGATATAAATGCGCCGGCAGAACTTTTAACGGGTATGGACTGCTCTCAGGCTGCGGAGCAATCCAAACATATGTTCAATCAACCAGAAATTTTTGTAGCCAGGATCAAAGAAATCCTACATGAAAAAAAACTGGTACTAAATGAAGAATTGAGATTGTGCGATGGAAGATTCTTCCTGAGAACTTATATCCCCGTTTTTTTGAAAGACATTTACAAAGGACATCTCTGGAACTACGAAGACGTTACTGAAAGGAAAAATGCAGAATCCCTGTTAAAAGCCAGCGAAGAACTTAGATATTTTGCCTTAGAAAGTAGTGGAGATGCGATCTGGGAATACTTCCCAAAGGAAGACAAAGTAGTACTTTCCGAAAGACACAAAGAAATTCTGGGGCTTGATAATAACAACCTAATCACCACCCCTATTGAATGGGTCTCCAGGTTACATCCGGATGATATAAGTATCATTACAGATCTTGCTAATGGCTATTCTTCCGGGAATAAATCTTCTCATCAATGTGAATACAGGATTAAAAATTCCCAGGGGGAATACACCTGGATCCTTGACAGGGGGATGGTAATGGCAAGGGGTAATGACAATGTACCTGAACGGGTAGTAGGCACACATTCAAATATAACTGAAAGAAAACAGGCCGAAGAAACATTACAGCGCAGTGAAGAGAAATACAGGAATATCATTGCCAATATGCACCTGGGATTAATGGAATTAGATGAAAACGGCTACATTAAATACGCTAATCAATGCTTTTGTGAAATGTCTGGTTACAGCCTGGATGAACTAAATGAAAAAAAAGTTACCAGCCTCTTTACTTTTGGAGAAAACAGCACACTGATAGAAGAAAAGAAAGCGCTTCGCAAAAAGGGTGTTTCAGACGCATATGAACTGGCTGTTAAAAATAAAAGAGGAGAATTAAAATGGTGGCTGGTGAGCGGCGCGCCATTGTATACTGACAACAACCATCTTTCCGGATCAATTGGAATATATCTTGATTTTACTGATCGTAAAAAGCTGGAATTTGAGCTCTCACAGGCCAGGGAAGAAGCAGAACTCTCTGCTAATGCAAAGGAATCCTTCCTGGTCAATATGAGCCATGAAATCAGAACCCCAATGAATGCCATCCTTGGTATGACCAGCCAGCTAACCAAAACATCCTTAAGTAAAGAACAGGAAAACTTTATCCAGATGATTAATACGGCTACTGATCATTTGATGGTAGTAATTAATGACATCCTGGATATGTCGAAGATTCAGGCAGGCATGTTAAATATTGAGAAAATAGGATTTAACATGCAGAGTGTTGTAAGACATGCTGTGCAATCTTTCACCACGAAAGCAGAAGAGAAAAAAATCCAGTTGCGCGCAGATGTGGATCCGGCTATTCCCCCGGTTTTGATTGGAGATCCTCATCGTTTAAACCAGATTATATTAAACCTTGTGAGCAATGCTGTAAAATTCACAGACAAGGGAGGCGTAGTAATTACTGTAAAATTAACCAACAAAACAGGAGATAAACACTACATAGAAATCAGGGTAATGGATACAGGAATTGGTATGGATGGAGAATTCCTGGAACACCTTTTTGATAAATTTGCACAGGAAGATAAAAGCTTTGCCAGGAAATATGGAGGAACGGGGCTGGGCATGGCAATTACCAAACAATTGGTGGTTTTGATGGACGGTGATATTGATGTACAAAGTGGAAAGGGAAGAGGTACTGAATTCTGTATCAAATTGCCTTTCATAAAAGGCTCCAACCTGAACCTCCCGGTAAAAGGAACATTGAATGTCGATAAAAACATCTTTGACAATAAAAAAATCTTGTTAGTAGAAGATTATGAAATGAACCGGCTGGTAGTACATTCTATGCTCAGGAATTTCAACCTGGATATCACAGAAGCTGAAAATGGCCAGGAAGCTATAGATCTGTTAAAACAGCAAACGTTTGACCTGGTGCTGATGGACGTACAAATGCCGATAATGAGTGGCCTGGAGGCAATTACAATCATCAGGGAGCAGTTAAAACTGTCGTTACCGGTTATAGCACTTACGGCCAATGCCGTTAAAGGAGAGAATGAAAGATGCCTCAATGCCGGCATGTCCGCTTATATTTCCAAACCTTTCAATGAAATTGAATTAATCGAAAAAATGGCCATACAGCTTACACACAATAACAACGATCACCCAGATTCAAATGGGGCAGCTGGTCCGGAAGAAGAAGGACTGCTTTATAGCCTGGATAAACTTAAAATGATTGGAAATGATGATACGGTTTTCATAGAAAAAATGCTCCGTCTTTTCATCGAAAAAGTACCTGAATCCGTCGGCATTATTATCAAATCATGGGAAAATAAAGATATTGACGGGATCAAAGCACAAGCGCACAAAATGAAGACTGCGATATATAATCTATCTGTTACCAGTCTTCAGGATACTGTTCATGACCTGGAACTTATATCAGCAGAGGAACTCCAGGAATCCAAAGTAAGCGAGAATATCATCCGCTTAAAAAGTATCATAGACAAGGTAGTGGAACAAATAAAAAGCTCTGTTTATATGCAGCAGGTTAAATAGTCAGATGAATTTTGTTATTATTAATCAATTTGTAAATTGTTGATTTCCCAATCTTCAGTTTCCTGGCCACTAAAACCACATTATTATCATATTTTTTCAAGAAAGCCTGTACAATATCAATATAGTAATCCTCCATGGTCTTATCCTCCTGCCAGCCAACCAACCTGGCACGGGTACCTGAAAAACGGATATCCTCAGGAATAATTTCATCACCATTACAGAGGATGCAGGCAAGATCAATAATAGCCTTTAATTCACGGATATTACCCGGGAAATTATATTTTAATAGTTTTTCTTTTGCCGGTGCGGATAATTTAAGCACGTTCCTGATATTATTCTTTTTGCATGCTTCCTCAATAAAAGAATTTGCAAGTAAGATCACATCACTCCCCCTATCCCTTAATGGTGGCAACTCTATGGGTAATCCTAAAATCCTGTAATAAAGATCCTCCCTGAAATTGCCTTTCTGCACTTCTTCCTCAAGGTTTTTATGAGTGGCCACAATCAGCCGCACATTAAAATGAATGATTTCATTTCCTCCAATACGGCTCAATTCCCTTTCCTGCAATACCCTTAACAGTTTAGTCTGTATATTTAGATCTGCTTCCGCAATTTCATCAAGGAACAGGGTTCCTTTATTGGCATCTTCAAATCTTCCCTGCTTCCGGGCGATAGCACCGGTAAAAGCGCCTTTCTCATGCCCGAATAATTCACTTTCAATCAGCTCTCTTGGTATCGCAGCCAGGTTAACTGCCACAAAATTATACTTCTTCCGGTTACTGTTATAGTGAATGGCTTTAGCGGCAAGTTCCTTCCCAGTTCCGGTTTCACCGGTAAGAGATACATTGATCTCACTATTACTGGCCTTTTCCAATAAGGTAAATACCTTTCTTAATGCCGGTGACGCACCTTTAATAATCTTTTCAAACTCATATTTCCGCCCCAGCTCCTCTTTTAACTCCGCTACCTCCTGTCTTAATGATTGATTTTCCCGTATGCGTATAATCGAATTCCACAACTTGCTCTTCACATTGTCATCTTTCACCAGGTAGTCGGTTACACCCATTTTTAAGAATTCAACCGCGGTATTTATATCATCTTGTCCGCTGATCACTACGACTGGCAAATCAGGATTAAAATCCCTGATCTTTTTAAATAAGGTTAAGCCATTCATATCGGGCATTGAATAGTCGATAGTAACCAGGTCCGGGCGCTTATATAATTCCTTTAAACATTCGGATCCACTATTAAACCTGCGAATAATGTAATCGGGATTCATAGACAACTGGTATTCCAGTATCTCACCATATAAGGGATCGTCTTCAACAATATAAATAGAGAACTGTGCCATATTTCGGAGAACTAAACAAATTGAGTGCTTAAATACTTTTGACCTAATTTACAACGAAACAAAGAGTTGAAATGTAAGTTAACAACCTTTACCAAATTTAAAGTTATTCTTATTCAATGAGCATCATTCAGGGCTAATTCTGGTGTTTTTTTTTAAGTGTTACTCAACCTGTAAACATGATGTTCCTTCAACATCTATCTGAAATCACTTATCTTTATACACCCTAACACCCGGCCATGAATTGTCGTAACCTATACTTCTTAGTATTTCTTATCTGTCATTGTTTGATTGCATCCGCACAACAATGTTCTCCCACCTTCCAGGAAATCCTCGTTATAGACGGTGAATGCGCCGGATTGTGGCTGGGGAGTGTATGTACCAGGTGCCTTCAGTCCTGATAACGACGGGAAGAACGATGTGCTAAGGCCGGTGGTATTAGGGAGCGTAAAAAAGTATGTATTCACGGTATTTGACCGATGGGGAACAATCATATACCAGACTAACCAGACAGATCAGGGTTGGGATGGAATGTATAAAAATCAACCTGCAAATATTGGCGCTTATGTGTGGATGTGTGAATATGAATTAAAGGGTGATGAGCCTAAAATAATAAGAGGTGCTGCGACACTGTTAAGATGATCATACGCTATTATTATCTCTGGCTCCAATTACGACATCATCATAACCAATATAAGTGGGTTGCCCCTGATATTTTATTTTTATACTTTTGATACATGCAGGTAATCGAATATCCCCGCTAATACTACTATGACAGACGAACAGGCCATCAAAATCATCGAAAATGAATTCAAACAAAAGACACTTGCGGTGACTGAGCAGTACCTTGCAATTCATAGTCCAATTTATACTGACAATAAGATAAAAATTGACCGTATTGACCGGGAAAGTAAGGACAATCTGGTCATCGCATACTTACCAGTCCTGAACGAAAGCTTTTATTTTACTGTATATCAGCACTTTTTTCTACCTTAGTAGCAATCGGTTCAGGATTAGTTGGCTACCCCACACCTGGCGAAGGGCATGAAATATCTCCAGCCTTTTTCCTGTTAATTCAATAATCGCTCCATCTCTTCTATGGTTGCCCTTGCAGGTTTCACAGTGAAAATACCTGTTGTTGATTCCTGCCGGATTCCTCTTAGGAATAAATAAATAACACCCCCAAAATGGCGGTCATAATCAAAATGTGGTAATCTCGTACCCAGGTACTTCTTAACGGCCAATGTGTATACCAGGTATTGTAAATGGTAATTATTATTATTCATTTCTGCCCCTAATGCCCCGGTGTTGTAGCTGTCAATATCAGGTCCCAGGTAATTGGATTTCCAATCCAGCACAAAGAACTTCCCTTTGTGTTCAAAAAATAAGTCCACCTTACCATTCATGATTCCTTCCAGTTCCTGCTGACTGTAATCAGAAAATCGCCGCACATTGATAGACACATTTTCATCAGATAGCTGCTGTAATACCTGTGGCTGGAACAAGCCCACCGGGAAATCAAATTCAAATTCAGCCAATCGCTTTTCCCAGCCTATGGATGATAAACTGAAATGACTTTCACCCACCTCTAGTTGTACACCAACCACATGCTGTATCAGCTGCTGCAACATCGGCTTATACACTTCTTCCTGGCCGGGTACATAACGATCAATGGCGGTTTGCACCCAGTATTCCCATTTTGTATTGTCGGAAAAACTGATATTCTCAAATATAAAGTGCAGGAGATTACCAGTCTTAGCACCCCGTTTCAGGGTGTTGAAGATGAACTGGTCGTATGGATCTGTTAAGGCCTCTGCATATGGGAGGTTTTTATGTTCCTGTTTGGAGCTTAACATGGTGTAACTCATCTTCCGCCAGTTCTCCTCTTCCAGATGAAAGTAAACTTCCCCGGGGTTTTTTGCCTGGCTTTGAGGTAATTGTTGTTCCTGGTAGCGTTCATCAGGCATTTCAGGTAACTGTTCCAGCAGTTGTATATTGGGCGTTACTATTTTTTTCAGCTCATTGACAAATACTTTCAGGGTGGATTCTTTTTCCTTTACGTTATTGTAGATGTAGCATTTATATACTGATCGTGTAATGGCGACATACACCAGGCGCCTGTTCTCCTGTTCCTGCTGATCCCGATAGGCTTGTAATTGCTCTTCGCTCTGCCGGCCTTGTTCTGCGGTGTAGTATTCTCCGCTTTCCGGATCACGGAAGGAGACGAAATCGTCATTCTTTCGTTCTGTAAAATCGAGGTAGGGGGCTAATACAATATTATATTCCAGGCCCTTGCTTTTATGAATGGTCACGATCTTCACCGCAGACTCATCGCTTTCCATACGTTGTGCGAATTCATCACCAGGTATATCCATACCGTCAATGCCTCGTTTCAACCAGGATATCAGATCGCGTAAGGATAGGTTTCGTCTGCTCTGCACCTGGTGCACTATTTCGGTCAGCTGTAATAAATTGGTAAGTATGCGTTCCCCATTTTCATTGCGGACTTTCAGTAATGTAGTACGAACGTTGAAATCTGCCAGGAATGACATCAATGCCGCATATACGCCGTCTTTATCAAACAGCTCCCGGTACTTCATAAAGCAGGCATATACAACTTCATCATCAAGATGTAGCATATCGTCTACGGAGAATCCTGTGAGTGGTGATAAGAGGGAACGATTGATGGTAGAGCGTTCCGGAGACGCTATCGCTTCCAGCAGGTAAAATATTTCTATGGCTTCCGGTGTATTGAATACCTTGACCTCATCTATCAATACAGCGGGTATGCCATTTCTGGCCAGCTCATTCTTTACATCACGGCCCTCTGTGCCGGTTCTTACTAAAATACCAATGTCTTCCGGTGTAACTGAGCGGCTGTTTCCATTGGGTTTGGTAATGCGGAATGCAGGATCTACAAGCAGTTGTGTAACCTGTGCGGCTACACCATGAGCAATTTCCGGCTTGGTTTTACCATCATAAATGGTAATGGGCGTTTCCTGGTGCTGTCCGTGATAGAGCAGGCCCTTACGCTGTTCTTCAGGACTTTCCACATCAATATAGTCGATGCTATCCTGCTGATTGCTGAAGCAGAACGTATCAAAATCCGGAGTAGGTTTGAAAAAGGTATTCATTGCCTGAATCATAGTTGCCGAAGACCGGAAGTTCTGATTCATACTATACAGGTGCTGCACGCTGCTGCGTGCTTCAAAATAAGTATTGATATCTGCTTTGCGCCAGGCGTATATACTTTGTTTAGGATCACCGATGTAGAACAGGATCGTATCAGTGCCGAAGGCGGTATTGAAAATCTCATATTGCTGCCGGTCGGTATCCTGAAATTCGTCGATAAATACGGCTTTATATTTTTCCCGCATTTTTTCGACAAGCGCGGGGTTGTCTCGTTGTACCAATGCTTTGTGCAGGTTCACGATCAGGTCGTCGTAGCCGAGCATATTATTGCGTGACATATAACCATGAACGCCGGTCACTCCTTTGCTGATGGCGAAGCAGGTGAGCCAGTGATGGATTGTATTCAGATAATCGTCGATGGCTGTTTCAAGGGTTTCCTGTTTGTCAATGAGTTCAATGATATCGCCAAATAGCTCATGGATATACGCAGGAGGTTTACTAGCGTTCTTCTTCGCTTTCAACTCCTGAATAAATGCAGCAGCATCGGGCAATAAGGGCTCAAATGCCTTCTTTGCATAAGTATTCTTCTTAGCAGCGGAGGCAATATCGGCCTGGTGCTGATGAATGTAGTCTTCAATTACTTTTTTAGCAGCATCATTCTCCTCGTACAAGCGGGTGTATCCTGTCATCCAGTCATCCTGTTGCTGTGATGAGATACTGTAATCGGTGGCTTCATCATAGCCCAGATATTTCCGGCCACTCATATGTTCCTTCAATATTTTCTGCATACGGATACGCATCCCTTCACTCCATAGTCGTTGCAGCAGGGCCGGGTGTAAGGTGGTAACCTGCCGGCGCCAGAATTTATTGAGTTCTTTTTCCACGATCGGACTCATATCAGGCACCATCTGGGCGCCAAATAACTGGTCTGTTTCAAAGGCATATTCATTCAGCACCTGCTGACAAAAGCTATGGATCGTCAATACAGAAATTTCATCCAGCAGGAGTACGGCATCTCTTAAGAGGTGATTGACAGTTTGTATATCAGACGCCACAATAGCCTGTATTACCACGGTCATAATACCATCATCATCAATCTCCTTGAGGAAGCTTACCTTATAGGCCTCGCGGATAAACAACCTGATACGGTCTTTCAATTCTGCAACGGCAGCTTTGGTGAAAGTAACCATCAGGATGTCTTTTACAGGCACACGTTTTTCCAGTATCAATCGCAATACAAGGAGGGCAATGGAATAGGTTTTACCCGTTCCTGCACTGGCCTCGATGAGATTACTTTCTGATAAGGGTACGCTCTCGGCGTCAAAATGTTGATATCCTGCTGTCGTCATTTATTTGCTATAATATGCTGGAAAAATTTCGTTCAGTGGTAGAATGACCTGCTCACAGATTCGTTTGAAAGTAGCTGCGTGGTTTTCGTGCTGGAAATAGCCACGTTCAAATTCTTTCATCATGTATTTATCTCTGATGCTATATTTCTTAAATGTATCCTTTACTTTTTGGGCGAACAATTCCGAATCAATTCTGGCCACTTCTGAAGGAGTAATTTTGAAGTCGGGCGAAAAAGGTAATATCTCTGTCATGCCCAGCAGATAGAGATTTTTCAGTGCTTTCAATCGTTGCAGCGCATCTTCACGACCGATCTTTCCGGCTTCAAAAACCTGGTTTTTAGCTGTAGTAGAGATAAATAATAAGCCATTCAACTGCCCGGCCGCAATGCCTGCCAGGTAACAGATATAGGCTTCGATGAGATATTTCAGTTCACTTTTTGACCAGGATACTTTTACTAACCTGCCATCATATACGTGATCGAGTGTACACTTCATGGTAATTTCATCCAGCTGCAGGTCAAACTCGAGTCGTACCGGCTCTATTCCTTGAGTACTGGCTTCAAACAACGTACGTGCAGGTTGTACGACCTCTTCTACATTTTGCACAGCTACATAAGCCATGTTTCGTAGGGGTAGTCGGCCAGTCTTCACGAGGGCCAGGCGATCAGCAGCAGTTAAACCCTCAGAAGGTAACAGCTGTTGTTTCATGTTCCATTGCTGCAGGTGGTCCAGGCTAAATAACTCTGTTTCTCCGAGGAGAAGGGTTGCATCATTGAAGTAAATACCCAGTACTTTATTGTAATAGGCTTTGACCGGATTTTTGAAGAAACTGGTCAGCATATCCAATGTAAATTCTTCCAGCTGTGGTTGTTCTACAGCCTTGCTGGGGTTGATGAAACGAAGGCCGGAAGAGGTATTGACCCCGAGGTAACTATACAAACCAGGTACCTGTTCGTACTTGCGGCTGAATTCCTGCAGGGGTTGTACCCTGATCATTAGTTTACGCACTTCTTCCTGGTCACCTTCGTAGCCCCCTTCAATATAGTCGAGCAATTCATCCACCAGTGCAGATGGAGGAATCGCGGTATTATCATTTACACTTCTGCCTAAATAACTGATGTATAAATATTGTTGTGCAGAGATGGTCGTTTCCAGGAAAAGGTGTTTGTCATTTTCC
This sequence comes from Chitinophaga sancti, assembly GCF_034424315.1. GTDB lineage: Bacteria > Bacteroidota > Bacteroidia > Chitinophagales > Chitinophagaceae > Chitinophaga > Chitinophaga sancti. The sequence continues at coordinate 7,862,292 of NZ_CP139972.1, read as the reverse complement.
CTGAGGTTACGATCACCCCGTTTGGGTTGCTTCGACATAATATCGAAGCTGGATTTATTTTCTTTACGGGGAAATTTATCATGGTTTAATCCCAATAGTGCTACCACTTTGAATGGAATACTACGCATGGGGATCAGGGAGCAAAAGGTGATACCGCCATTTGCAAACAGGCTGCTACGTTTAGTACCCGTAATCACATTCAGCAGACTATGTACAAATACACCATAGGGAACGCTTTCTGTGAGGTAGTCGTGCAGCAGGTTGAATTCAGACAATTCTTTTAGCAGGGTGGTGTAGTCTTCATCGCTTTCATCCTGCTGTTCGTACACGAGTGCATGTAGTAATTGCTCCACATACCTGACCCAGTCAGCAATGCTGCGATCTTCCCTGCGTTCTTCAACAGCGGTGATGAGTACCTGTGCAAAATGGCAAAACCGGATTAATACGTAGGCATCCTGTCCTTCTACGATATCCAAAGGGAAGAAGCTGTCTGCATGCTCTCCAAATTCCGGTTCACCACTCATGCAAATGCCATACATAATGCGCTGTATGCCGTATTTCCAGCTTACATAGCGTGTTTCATCTTCTTTATTGCCGTCTATGCCAAAACGGATATTTGCAGCTTCTACTACCGGCCGGAGGTATACGGGATCATGCAGGTTAAAACGTTTACGGATGTAGGAAAAGTCGAGCAGTTGCATCACGGCTTCTGCTGCAAATGTTTCTTCATCCAATAATAGTAAGGCTTGCAGGGAATGGAACAAGTTGTCCTTGTCGGCATAACTTTCATCGGCGATCGTATAGCGAAAGCGGTGAGGCGCATGATTAAAGACAGCTTTGATATAGGGTGCATAGGCATCAATATCGCTGACCATCACCACAATATCCCGGGAGGATAATTTTTCTTTTCTTTGATCGGAAAGGTGTACCAGGTAGTTGTACAGCGCTTCTACTTCTCTGGCCACGGTGTAACAAGCCTGTACGGTGACGGAGCCGTCAGACAGATCATCTTTGGATAAGCGTATGCGTTGATCAGTAGTGGATGCTAAGAATATATCATACTGAATTTTATGTAAAAGTGAATCAATAGATGGTTCTACCACGCCTATTTCTTCATAGGCATTGAGGAAGCTGTCATTGGCGAAAAACAGGCCGAAGCTGTTTTGAATGACCTTGCCCCAGCCCGTGAGTAGTTCATTACCTATATTAGCGGCATCAGCTTTGTCCTGCAGCCCTTTTGCCCGCCAGCGGGCTAATTGTTTTTCGTTACGGTCTTCAAACCAGAAAAAGCCGGGTGCAGGATTGAGGATATGAAAATGAACATCCGTTATTTTAGCGACTTCCTGAAGTATCTGGACGTGGAATGCCGTGAGAATTGATAAGCCAAACAGGTGGATGGCTGGCATCCGGGAAGCGAGCGTAGCGTGTTTATCAGGATGATGGGCCAGTGTATCGAGAATATAATTTCCGATGAGTGTTTTGTCGGGTAAAACGCTGCCGGAGAGTTCTTTTACTCTTACCCAGAGCCACTCCTGCCATTCTTCTGTTTGGAGGGTTTGCATATTTGCCTTGTTCCATTCCTGTATCATTTCAGGGCGGTATACCTGGTATTGGTCGAGTAAATCCGCCACTTTTTCTGCCAGTACCATCTTCTTCAGGTCTGTTTCAACGCCATGATCTACATAGTAGGCAGCCACCTCCGGGTAGCGGGTTATAAATTCCGTTTCACCCAGTAGTTTAAATATCAACCAGCTCAGGTGTTGCGAGGACATGGCATCTATACTGGGGCCTCCCATTATCACATATAGCTGGAACAGGAGGTCGTTTGGCTTCAGGAAGCGGGCATTAGCCGCAATGCCCACCTGGTATGCCTGCTGGTGTTTCAACCAGTTGTTCATACCTTCGGTCTGTGTAATGATATAGTAAGGCTGAAATACATTATAGTGCGCCGCCTGAAGGTCATTCACCAATCCTTCGGCAAGGCTTAATAAGGAATTAGACACCTTTAGATATAATGCCATAAATGCTTTTTAATGATCATTTCCTTCTGCTGCCATTCTCGCTTTTATACCAGAACCTCTGTCAACAAATTTTGCAGCAGCCTGAAGGATGGTTGTTTCGCTGCCCTGAACGTACACTTTTTTGCGGGCACGGCTGACGGCGGTATATAATAATTCCCTTGTGAGGATGGGTGTTTCATTTGCCGGGAGGATGACTAATACGGCCGTAAATTCGGATCCCTGGCTTTTGTGTATGGTCATGGCAAAGGCAGTTTCCGCCTGTGTCAGATAACCGGTAAAAACGCTTTTCAGTTCTCCGTTTGCATCTTCGAACCATGCTACTAAAGCACCATTTTCATCTTTTCGGATAATGCCTGTATCACCATTAAAGAGCCCGTGTTCGTAATAATTGCTGGAGAGCATAATAGGCCTGTTTTCATAAAAGCTGCCGGTTATATGCAATAGTTTTCTGTCCTGCAAATACTTTTCGATGCGGCGGTTTATGGATGATAACCCGGTTGCCCCATCGCGGATTGCAACGAGTACCCTTAGTTCATTCAGTTTTTTGAGTGCCGTGCGGATATCCTTTTCCTGGATGAAAGCAGCATATCCTGCTATGAATTGCTCAAATATTTTGTCAGAGTATTGCTGGTCAATCACCACTTCCTCACCGGCACCCGGGGAAAGGAATGACTGTATCACTGGCACATTATTTTGAATGAGTGCCCTGCTGAACCGGCCAATTCCCGCATCACCGGTGAAACGGCGGCTGTGACGAAGTTCGACTACGTGTTCAAACAAAGCATGTTTGCTTTGCACGGGTGAAGCGATGCGCTCAATCTTGCTTCCGTCTGGCAGTAAATTATTGATGAAAGCTGTTCGCTCAGGCGAAAATACATTTAACTGTTCCTGCGCCTGGCATAGATCTCCAAAAAGGCTACCTGCTTCAACTGAGGCCAACTGGTTTTTGTCACCCAGCATAATGAGACGGGAAGTAGGTCTGATGGCAGATAAAAGCTTAGAAAATAAGGCTAAGTCGATCATTGAACATTCATCCACGATGACGACATCAAAGTTGAGGGGGTTGTTTTCATTATGTTTGAAATAAGGGGAGTCATTCATCGGTTTTAGCAAGCGGTGAATGGTAGACGGATTTAATGCCTGGAATAGTTTGGCAGTTTCCGGGTTGGTTTGTCCGGCAGCATTGCGAAGGCTTTCAGCCATGCGGGCGGCTGCTTTCCCGGTTGGTGCAGCCAGGGCTACTGTCAACCTGGGGTCGATTGTATATAGAATTGACAGGATCTTTGCCACGGTGGTGGTTTTCCCGGTTCCCGGGCCGCCAGTGATAATGGTAAAATTGTTCAGTACACCGCTGATAGCTGCGGCTAATTGCCAGTCAACCTTATCAGTGCTGCTTTCGGGTATAGCGCCGCCGGGAAATAATTCGTTTACCTGTGCCTGGTGTTCGAGCAGTGCTTGGGAACGATCAGGCAATAACTCTTTTTCTGCTTCCAGGAAGGCATTGATATAGCGTATGAAATTGGTTTCATACCTGAAGTATCGTTGAAAATACAGGCGGTCGTTATAAAGCACAAAAGGTTTGTTAACGACGTCACCGGAACCTACCAGGTGGCAATCTTTCAGCGAGGCGGTATTGAGTGGAGCTGTGTAAGAAACAGGTAAATCGTTTTGATTTGCATCAATTTTACGAAGGTCTAAGCAGATATGTCCTTCTCCCAGTTTTTTCGATAAAAGGTAAATGAAGGGCTTTAAACCCGGTATATCGAAGAAATCCGCAAATTGCTGATGAACATCGTTAATTGTAACAATATTTTTCATATTACGATCTCACTATGACCTGTTAATGTAATTCCTGGTCTGTCTCATGGGAGGCAGTAACTTGCGAAGTTATTTAAAGAATATGATTTATTAGGAAGTTTGTTGGGGCTATGGGGTATTGAATGATGAACTTTATTTATCTATTTCAGTCTCCTGGAGCTTCTTAGACATTCTTTAAAGAGATAAAAAAGAGGTTGGCTCATAAATAAAAATAACGGCAGAGAATTGCTTAAACGGGTACCCGACCCCATCAGGGATACGAATGGAAACAATCATGAAAGAGGGAATTCACCAACGGGAATGAAAACCTTTTTCAGAAAAGAGGCTGTATCGGACTTATGATACAGCCTCTATCATACTTTATCTGACAACAGGAACCGGTACTTGTTTCAACTGCCGTTGTTCCAAATAAGGTTTCCTGTGAGTTTCCAAGAATTGCGCTTTTGCATCCCTGCAGGAATTAACACCTCCAATAAATTTTAAGGTCCTGATATAATACCAGGCAAAATCAATCTGCCCCCTCAGGAATCCTGATCTTGCGCTGGCTGGATAAAGGTGATGATTATTATGCCATTCACCAGCCACAATACCAGGCCACCACTGATTTATAGATTTATCTTTATGGTTGAAATCAAAGCCCGATACATGTTTCGTTTCACCTTTCGCATGTCCTTCATAATTAAATGTCCTCACGCCCAATCCCCATATAAAAGTACCTGCCAGTGTAGCCAGCACTAAATAAAAACCTCCAATAAAATAGAAAGCTGTTAACCAGAATGCCAGATTACAATAAGAGGCCAATACTGTATTTAAAGGATGTGCAATAGACCCCCATTTCTGATATGCCTCATAACTATTAGCTTTAACACCCGTATGACTCAACATCGCTGCTGCCTTTTCATAATCTTCTTTACTGAGGTCCTTAGCAATAGGCTGATGATTAGCATCTGCCAGAAAGCAATATAAAAAGCCGCCCTCCGCATTGTAAGGATCTCCCGGCTCGTCGGACAAAGCATGGTGCACATGATGAGATACGATGTACAATTCTTCCGGTATTAATTTAAATACAAGATTCGCAGTAAAAAAACGCCAGAATTTATTACTGAAAGTATACGCCTGGTGTGTTCCATAACGATGATACCAGATTGTTCCATGCGTACCCATGAAAATCATTCCATACACAAAAGCAATTAACAGGTACCAGGCATTAAAATCATTTATTTCTTTCCAGATAAAAAGGGAAAAGAATGGCAAAAGACTTAAGGTACTAAACCATGAAAAAAAAGGCAACCAATTTTTTCTGGAGGCAATCACATTGATCCTGCTAAAAAATTCGGTGAATAACTGTTTGATTGTAGGTTTTACCAGCGCTCCATCGCTTGTCTTCCATCCGTAACTGGGTGGCGCTAATACATTCGAAATAAAGGACATAATGCTAAAATAGTTTGTAAAGTGAAAACAGTTTGCAGGTGTTATTACCAGATTTTAAAACAAATAAGAGAAGAGCTGAAAAATGAATACCTGGTCATTAACCTGGCAGGTAAAATAAATACATTGGCAAGTGCTCAAAACGAATATGTCAGGCTAAATATATTAATAATATAACACTTTACATATTATAATTTAAATAATAATATTTTATTTACAAAAGCCATATATATTTTAATTATTACTTACTTAGATAAAAAAGTAAATACTTGTCCTCATTTAAAGAAATAAAACCTGTAAACCGGCGGAAGACAATATTCACAAACCACACGACGATCACCAGCAGGACAATAATAAGTGCCACCAGGCCCAGTCTTTTAAGGAGGTTTACAAAACTATGTACTTCTCTTTCTTTTGAAATAGTCTGCTTTATTATGTTTAAGTATTCACCGGTCAATGCAGCATTACTCTTACCAAACCACATCCCGCCAAGGTTTCCAACACTTATAATAACATCTGTACTATTATAAATAATATCGTAGTAACCTTCATTTTCAACAAGGACAAGTGAGTCCTGTCAACAAAAGGAGATGGAGAATTTTGGAACATATATCATACCAGACATATGGCATAGTATGTATGTAACTTATGTTTGAAGTTTTTCATAATACTGTAAAGAACTTTTAAAACCATAGCCGGGTAATAATTATTTAGTAGCTTACTGGTAATCAAATATCCACGTATGGGCCTACTCCACACATTGTACGACGAAGTCATCGGCTTTATGGGGCTCAATGCCCTGCTTGAGATGTACCGCACAGGGAATTACCAGGCCCTGCTGACACTAAACGGTATATTAGGCGCTGTCTCACCGGTACTTCCCTTTTTATTATTGATCGAAATTACGCGCGCTATCGTTTACAAAAGGTTTAAGATAGAAGACTATCGGATGCCTTTTATCATCTTTGTTATCAATCGCGTCATCGGCCGTTTCCTTTCTATTGCGGCTATTGCATTTTGTATTGGTGTATTTGAAAAGTATGCCATCTTTAAAACGACTTTCACCTGGTATTGGCTCATCTATGGCTACATCGTTTGGGAGTTCGGGCATTTCCTGTATCATTACTGGGGGCATAGAGTACGCTTATTCTGGTGTTTGCATGCAACACATCATATGCCGCAAACGATGAATCTTTCTGTCAGCTATGCGCATTTTTTTCTGGAAGGTGCATATGCAGATATTATCCGTACTACGGTATGTATCCTGTTGGGGGTGAATCCTCCATTGCTGTTTTTTATCATGTTCATTGATGGTTTCTGGGGTGGCTTTATTCATGTCGGAGAAAATGTCCTTAAAAATGGCCGCCTGGGATTCCTGAACAAATGGATACTGACACCGTCTCATCATCGGGTGCATCATGCAAAGAATCCATTGTATATGGATACTAATTTTTGTAACCTGCTGAATATATGGGATAGGGTGTTTGGCACCTTTCAGTATGAGGAAGCTAAGGAACCCATTCAATATGGGGTGACGCGGAATGTGAACAACCGTAATTTCTTTGATGTTTATTTTGGTGAATTCTATTACCTGGCACTGGATGTATGGAAGGCACCGGGTATCCTGAATAAGATCCGGTATATATTTATGCCTCCGGGATGGAGTCATACAGGGGATCATAAGACGGCAGTCGTAGTAAAACGCGCATATTTTGAATCTTTAAAACAGGAGACGGCACTTGAATCGTTAAATAAGTAAACTACAACACCCACGCTATATGAAAGTTAATACTTCACGCAGGCAATTTATACGGAATACATCTTTATCGCTTGGCGGCCTTTGGCTGGCGAATGGTTTGATGGCAAGGGATAAGGGGCCAGTGTATGGACATAATCATGTTCAGTATACGCTGGATACTGCCTGGAGCAAGTGTAATCCACAGCAATATCCGGTGAATGATTGTCATGAAATGGTGCAGGACAAGAAAGGGCGGATCTTTTTGCTGACGAATGAGACGAAGAACAATGTGCTTATTTATGATACGAAGGGGCAGTTACTGGATTCCTGGGGGCATGCATTCCCAGGGGCACATGGCTTGACGATTCATGATGAAAATGGTACTGAATTTCTGTATATCACGGATACGGTAAAGCACCAGGTATATAAGACGACATTGAGTGGAGAAATACTGCTTACAATTGATGCCCCGGGGGATTTATATGCACAGGCGGAGAAGTTTGTGCCTACGGAAACGACGATAGGTCCGAATGGGGATATTTTTATAGCGGATGGGTATGGAGAGCAGTATATATTGCATTATGATAGTAAGGGGCATTTGCTGAATTATTTTGGAGGGAGAGGTATTGGAGACGAACATTTGGACAATGCGCACGGTATATTACTGGATCCGCGGAGTAAGGATGGGTCTTTGTTGGTAACGGATCGGACGAGGAACTGTTTTAAGCGGTTTACTACGGAGGGTAAATTGTTGGATATTATTCATTTACCGGGAGCTTGTGTGTGCAGGCCGGTGGTGCAGGGTGATTTGTTGTATGCGGCGGTGTTGAGGTCTCCGGATATGAATAAGGAAGGGAGTGGGTTTGTGACGATCTTGGATAAGGATAATAAGGTGGTGAGTAATATTGGCGGGAATGAGCCAGTGTATAAGGATGGGGTGTTACAGGCGATGTATCAGACGGAGAGGATATTTTTTCATCCGCATGATGTATGCGTGGATAGGGATCATAATTTGTATGTGGCACAGTGGGCATCGGGGAAGGTGTATCCTTATAAATTGAAGAGGGTTTAGTGGGATTTCTATAAAAAAATTTGGTAGATATAAAAAAAGGGCGGACATTCGCGGTCCTGAAACACAAAATCAGTTGCCCAGATGGCGAAATTGGTAGACGCACTGTGTTCAGGTCGCAGCGCTCGCAAGGGTGTGCTGGTTCGAATCCAGTTCTGGGCACCAATTAGTCCTGTAAGTCATTGATTTACAGGATTTTTTATTTCCTGCTTGTCAATTTTTTGTCATTCTTCCCGCTTTCTACCACATTTTTTGACAAGCAAACGACAAACAGAATGACAAGCACTTTCTCATGCGCGTTACATGCAAGCTCTATGCAAAATGAGCCCTAAAAATGGCTCTCAAAAAGCGCAAAAACAGCATTACCGACACGCGATTTGACAAGCAAAATGACAAGCACCCCTGACAGTCACTTTCAGGGCGAAATGACAGACTGCACCCCCCGCCAACTGGATTTAACAAAGTTGACGCTGGCAGAAGAATCATCAGTTGTTAAAATAACTTCTTTCGCGTTTTCCTTCGATTTCTATTCCTTCCGCTAATGTAAATCCTGTACCATTGTAGGGCAAAACTTATATTTTAGCTTTCCATGGATCCATCACACGTACTTGCCAAATATGACCTGAAACCAGAGGTAGACTATGCCTGGTTTGATGCTGAAATGTTTGATGAGGGTGAAAGTTATTTAGAGCTATTTAACTGGCTGGTTGCTATTACCAAAGGAAAACTCAATCCGCAAAACCTCACATGCAGGTAAGGATATACTGTACAGGGGCTCCATGGCTACTTTATTGCAGATATTCAATTCGACATAGGAAACATAAAGGAAACAATTAAAGTAATTGGTGGGTGGTTTGATGCAGACTTAGTTTTTGGATTAAATACCATTGCTGACAGATTGGGGCTAGACGAAAAATTTTATGGAGTAAACACAAATGACCAATCTCTGATTATTGTTTTTATTAATCAATCGCAAAAAAAGCAATTGGTAAAAGAAGATATGATAGACACTTTGGAAGATTACACATGGGAACCGAAAGATTCCAATAATTCAATAATTATCGATTGCAGATGGACGTATCCATAGATTTGAAAAGGGCTGAAGTGTTGTCAACCGGAAAACCAGTTTTAAAACTAAAATCGCCGCGGCTTGTACGAGAAAGTCACCAGGCACAGGTTTTAAAATTTGAACATCTGTAGGCATTGTCTGTTTTTTCAACCGACCCGGAAATTTGGAATGTAAAGGCAGCGAATGATATAAAAAATAATACGTACAGAAATAATAATAACCTCTTCTTCATAATGGCGGGAATACAGTAAAGTACAGCAATTCGAAGGAATGCATCCGTATCGCTGTTCTAATCTAATGTAAGGAAGAGCAATCAAGTTGATTTGACATTTTGAAACATTTGCTCGACATAAGCAGTCCATATTGATTACCGTGTACATCAAGGGTAGAGATACTATCGGAACTGTAACCAGCCATGGAATAAGCATCGAGGCTATCTCCTATGGTAAAGGAGAAGCGTTGTTGTATAGCCTGCCTGAAACCCGAATGACAAAGTGCACAACCATCCAGCCTTTGTTGTCTTGTTAGTTGCTTTATGATAATTATATTTTTTGGGTTCTTCTCTTCGGGATGTTCTTTATGGAAAGCCACATGATCTGCCGCAGGTCCATGACATCTTTCACAATCAATACCAAATATTATCTGTGTTTTATCATACACCGGTTCATTGTTTTCATCTTCTTCTACCTTCGCATAAGTTCCATGGCATTCCAAACACTCTGCAGGAATTATTCTGTCGAATTTTATGAAACTGGTTGAATAACCCGGACTATTACACCAGGTGCTTAAAGGCGAGTAATAAGAAACCGGTAGTTGAAACAATTTGTTATCATTCCAATACAAATAGGTTTGACCTTTTCTACCTGATCCAATGACAATATCAAAAGATTGACTTTCATATTCAACCCCATTGATATAAGCTGTTTGATAATACTTATTTTTTTTTCTTCTCCAGCCTGACTTCCATCCATTGATTGTAAACGAATTTGTTTTTCCCGGGAGAAAAATTTCCTTTAATAAATTCTTTAGCCGCCGGTCTCAAATCCAAATAGTGAGCAGTTTTAGTATGGCTTTCATAAATGTCTTTGTGACAATCGCCACAAGATGTAGAGCCGGCAAATTTACTCCTGTCAATATCCTGAATACTTGTTTGGCTAGTTTGATTAAATGAAGTGAACATCACGTTGCCCAAATATATCATCGCTAATATCGCAAGCATTATGTAATTGCTCGTTTTTATTTTTCTCAACCATTTCATCATCGTGTCGCTAGTTTTGTCTGTCCGACTGATATATTTAGTATCAACTTCTTAATTCTTTTATTTTTGCTTTAATGTATTCCTCCTTATTCTTCTTTACCTCTTTGATTTCGGCTTTTTTGCCCTTGTCAATATCGTAATACTTTTCAGACCATATCCCAATTTCAATCAGTAAGGGCAGCAAGTCAATTCCTTTATGTGTGAGTTTATACAAAACCTTTGCTTTGCTGTCGGGGTGACTAAGTTTTTCAATCACTCCATTTTCTTCCAATGCCAACAAACGGGAAGCTAAAATATTGGTCGCAATGCCTTCTGGTGACTTTAAAAAGTCGCCATACGTACATTGTTTGGCATTCATTAAATCCCTTATAATCAACAGTGACCACTTGTCTCCCCATACATCCAGGGAGCAACTTACAGGACAATCCGACCTCTTATTATTCTTAGACATAAAAAAATTAAAAATATCTTTAATAAACACTTGCATTTTGCAAGTAAGTTATATATTTGCACTTGCAATGTGCAAGCAAAATTATAAATTATTAAAGTAAAATCAGTAAAAATGAAAAAAAATATTTTAGTAACAGGTGCATCATCAGGCTTTGGTTTGTTAATCGCAAACAAGCTACACGAAAATGGTTACAACGTAATTGGTACAAGCCGAAACCCTGATAGGTATGTTGGAAAGTTGCCCCTTAAAATGGTTGCTCTAGACCTGGATTCAGAGGAGTCAATTAATACCTTTTCAGAAAGACTATTCAAAGAAATTTCTCAATTAGATATTTTAATTAATAATGCTGGCTTTTTAGTATCAGGTATTGCAGAAGAAACTCCTATTGAATTAGGTAGGCAACAATTTGAAACCAACTTTTGGGGTACTATTAAAGTTACCAATGCTATTCTTCCGCATTTTAGAAAACAGAAATTTGGTAAAATAATAACTGTAGGTTCAATCGTAGGGTTGGTAGCATTTCCCAATGCGTCTTATTATTCTGCATCTAAACATGCTCTTGAAGGCTATTTTAAAACACTACGTTATGAGCTTAATGAGTTTAATGTTAGTGTAGCTATGATTGAGCCATCTGCTTTTAAAACAAGTATTTTGGATAATTCATCTTCACCTATTCATAAAATTAAAGATTATAATACATTAAGAGGCAAAATTGAAAAGTTTACCACTGATACTTTAGTAAAAAACGCCGAAGACCCAATAATAGTTGCAGAAAAGGTACTTAAAGTAGTGCAAACTGATAAGCCCAAATTCAGAAATATCGTCGGTAAAGGCACTTCTGTGCTAATTAATTTACAGCATTTTGCAAATGGGACTTTAGAAAAAAATGTTCTTAAGCAATTAAATAAAAACTAAAAATGAAAAATATATTTCTTCTAACAATTTTAATGATAGCAAAAATGACAAATACAAATGCTCAAAATAGTAACGCATCAAATACGGACTATTCTTATGCAACAGTTCCGACAAAGTTTGTACAAGCAAACGGAATTAAGTTTGCTTATCGTTCTTATGGTAAAACAGGAGATATTCCTGTAATTTATTTCAATCACTTAGCGGCAAACCTTGATAATTGCGACCCAAGAATTATGGATGCCATTGCAGCAAACCGTCAAATTATTTCTTTTGACTACCGTGGGGTTGGAGCTACTACAGGCAAGCAAGGAGCAAGTATTGCTGATATGGCTAAAGATGGAATCGCTTTTATACATGCTTTGGGTTACAAGCAAGTAGATATTGTTGCATTCTCAATGGGTGGATTTATTACTCAAGAAATACTTTTAGTAGAGCCGCAATTGGTTCGTAAGGCGATACTTGCAGGCACAGGTCCAAGAGGTGGTGCAGGCATACCCGATGTTGTAGGCACAACTTACAGCGATATTTTCAAATCATTACTTACATTCAGAGACGCCAAATTTTATTTATTTTTTATACAAAATAAAGTAGGTAAAGATGCTGCCCGGAATTTTCTAAAACGATTAAAAGAGAGAAAAGAAAACCGTGATAAAAAAGTAAATTTGTATGTTTTGAAGAAACAATTGCATGCCATAAAAAAATGGGGCAATGAAAACCCTATGGATTTAAGTGCATTCGATCTTCCCGTATTTATTGCCAATGGTGATGCTGACAGAATGGTGCCTTCGCCATTATCAAATGACATGGCAAAGCGTTTTCCAAATGCTCAAATAAAAATTTATCCTAACTCCGGACATGGTGGCATTTTTCAATATCACAAAGAGTTTATACCACAGGCAATTGAATTTTTAAATAAGTAAAACAGATTACAAAAAAATCATAAATCAAATGAAAGCATTCCTAGTAAAAAAATACGGCAAAAAAGAAAAATTACATTTAACAAATGTAGCCGAACCAACAATAAAAGAAAACGAAGTCTTAGTGCAAATCCATAGTGCAGGTGTAAACCTCTTGGATTCCATAATGCAATGGGGAGATTTCAAACTTTTTCTACCATATAAAACACCTTTTGTAAATGGGCATGATATGGCTGGTGTCATTACAAAAGTAGGTGCAAGCGTTACCAAATATAAAGTAGGCGATGAAGTGTATTCAAGAGTAGGTGATTATAGAATTGGAACATTTGCAGAACAAATTGCTGTTCAAGAAAATGATTTGGCATTAAAACCAAAAAATATTTCTATGGATGAAGCAGGTTCAATCCCTTTAGTTGCTTTAACTGCGTGGCAGGCATTGGTAGAAATTGCAAGAATTAAAAAGGGACAAAAAGTTTTTATTCAGGCTGGCTCAGGTGGTGTAGGTACAATTGCCATACAATTAGCCAAACACTTAGGTGCTTATGTAGCTACTACTACAAGTACAAAAAATATTGATTTAGTTAAAAGCTTAGGTGCTGATTTGGTGATTGACTACAAAACACAAGAATTTGTTACCATACTAAAAGACTACGACCTGGTAATACATAGTAATCGTGACAAGAAAGTATTTGAACAGGCATTAAGTGTGCTAAAAAAAGGTGGTAGTCTTATTACTTTAGTTGGTCCTCCAACACCTGAGTTTGCAGTCGAAATTGGATTACGGTGGCATCTAAAATTAATTACAAAATTAATAAGCTCAAGTGCAAAGAAAAAAGCTGCAAAGCTTGGAGTAAAGTTTGTATTTCTCTATATGAGAGCAGATGGCAATCAATTAGGTGAAATAACTAAGCTGATAGAAGACGGTGTTATTAAACCTGTAATTGATAAAGTTTTTCCTTTTGAACAAACTAATGAAGCATTATCGTATGTGGAGTCGGGAAGAGCCAAAGGGAAAGTGGTAATTAAAATAAAATAATTTAAACAATTAAAAAACAATAGTTAGGTAGTTTTAAGCGGCCAAATTTCCTATATCCAGGCACTTTTGATATAGCTTTTTTATTTTATTACAATTCAAGTCCAGTGGCAAGTTTGAGAAAATTCGGTCAGTTAAAAATCTGTTGTACCATGCCATTTTAATATTTCTCATAGAAAAGGCACCTCTCTGTTGATCTGGTAGTTTCATCCAAAATAACACTTTGGCCAGACCCACAGTAGCAAATGCCATATTGAAATGGAAGTGTAACTTTTTCTCACTTCCTGCCTGGCATTCCTCTAAGCCCCCATGTTGCTTTGCATCACGGATAAGAAATTCAATCTGGAAGCGCAGTTGATAATAGTTGAGTATCAACTCTGGTTTTAGTTCGATATCCGTACAAAGAAGTATTTCATATTTACCAGTGACCTTTTCTTCTATGTATACAATTCTAACCTTGCATTTAAGAATAGCAGACCAAACTACACTACTATAATAAACAGCGTCATTATCTACAGCAAATTCCCTGATTTTTCGCTTATCAATACTGCCACAACTAACTTTATCTCCATGTATCCTGGGACGTCCTGGTCCTGTAGACCTTGGCCCATTGTATACATAAATCAGATTGGCATCGGATCTCATTTTTGTTACAATATGCAATCCTTCCTTCAATATTGGCAAAATAAACTCTTGTTTCATGAAATATGAATCGACTGCTAAGTAATCGACCATACTTTTTAAGGCCAGCACTTCTGATTTTATAACATCCACATAGTGATCAACCCTACTCATTCCCTTCTCATCAAGTGTAGTCTTATCAGGGGTTTGAACTACTTTTAATGGAAAAGCAGTTCTGGCATCGACATCTATTATTGCCAGACATCCTATCTCAAGACCTTTAACAGCTTTTTGATCTTTACCACTCCAAAATTTACCCAGACCAGGAGTATGCTTTCCAGACTTCGGCAAATAGGTTGGGTCATAAGCAGCAATGAGATGCTTACCACAGTTATCCTTAATCAAAGAACTATTAAAGCATCCGAAATCAAATTCCTTTTCCATTTGCAATCGGATGCTTTTCTCACAATAAGTACCAAAACGGCTAAGATTGGAGATGGTATATCGAACAGGCAAACATAGCCAGACCTCAAATAGCGAAATCATAAATTTGTATTGAGGTTTGGTTATTAGGGGCAATTCATTTAAAATTGTACTAACAAGGTGTTTCACTTTGCCAAAGGCTTTGAGATTGGTACTAGTGTTATGTTAATTATTAATTGACGGATACAATCTTTTTAACTTCACTCTTGCTTCTTTGTTTGTGAATTGCCAGTTTATTTGGCTGTTCTTATTGTTTCGATGAATTTGCCATTCAGTGACCTCTTCTTTTACCTTCTCGATTGTAGATATATGCCTGTTCAGGCACTGTCCATTCAATACGTGCAATTCTATTTCGGCCATATTTAACCAGCTTCCATGTTTTGGGGTATAGATGAATTCAAATCTATCACACAGCCTTTTTGCTTCTTTGGGTTCAAAGGTCTCATAAAATGCAGCACCCGTGTGCGTTTTTAAATTATCCATCACCAGGGTTATCTTTTTCGCTTTGGGATATTTCTTATCTGCGATTTCTTTAATAAACATTGCCCAATCCTTTCTGGCTTTGAATGCTGTTACCTCCACAAAACGCTTCCCTTTCAGTGGTTCATTTGCTATAAATATATTTACCATGCCATGTCTAACGTACTCGTAATCTACTCTTCTTTCCTGACCAGGCTTCATGGCAACTGATTGTCTCACTTCATCAACTAACTGTTTTGGCGACTCGTCCATGCAAATAACAGGATAATCAGCATTATAAGGCCTTTTATATACATCTAACACGTTCTCCATCACCAATGATTTGTTTTTTGCCGATTGGGGAAGCTGTAATGTAGCGTGTGGCTATGTTTTTCATGATTTCTTCGCCGTGGGTTAAGTATTCAGAATACATCCTGAACATCATCAAACAACTGTTCTGACACAATAGGCTGATGAATCCCTTTTACACAATGCGCTGCTTCATTCTTGTATGCGGCTATAAATATCTTACCACAATACACAGGGTTACGTACCAGGCTCCAAAACTGGCTACGCCCAATCTTTATTCCCTTCTGGTTCACCATACGTCTAAGCGTATCAATATCCCAAACTCCCCTGGATAACTCCTCAAATGCCCATTTAACAATATCTGCCTTTTCATTGGGAATAAGCAGCGGCTTATTATGCGCATCACGACCATTCTTATAGCCCAATGGAGCAATGCCTAAATAGCGGCCCTCCTTCTTAGCCTTTCGCATACCATGTAAAGTATTCAACGCCCTTCTGTCGTTTTCAACCTCTGGTGTAGTCAGGTAAATAGCCAACATAATTTTACTCTCCGGAATTTCCATATCCAAAGGCTGTTCTATAGACTGTGGCTCTACAGCATACTTTCTTAACCTGCCAATCATTTCATAAGCAGCAGCTACGTTCCTGGAAAACCTATCCCATTTGGAGAATAAGATCAAATCCACAATACCTTTGTTCTTGCTGACTACATTTAACATCTTCTGGAATTCCGGTCTGTCAAATGTTTTAGCGGAATGATCTTCCCGGTAAACGCCGATGACCTGAATGTTTTCTTTCTCACAGTAACGCATTAGTACATCTTCCTGATGAGAAAGACTGTAGCCATCAGCCTGTTCGTCTGTGCTTACCCTGGGATATAGGAATGCTTTTCGTTGAGTGATCATCATATGGTTTAATGTGAATAACTGGTGTATCGTTTCTTAAAGATTCTTCATAAATGCTAAGGTCAATGGCAGCTAACCGATATATGAAATCAATAATCAGGGTAACTTCCTCATTTGTATAAGCATATATATCTGCCTGTAGCAATTGTCTTGCGTCATCTAATGTTGGCTTAATGGGTAAATGGTGTTGGGCTTCCTATTTCATGCTGATGATGTATAAAACAAAAGTAGACCAACGTAAAATGTCACTTTACCGATCCCCCTTTTCCATATTATATTTATGTTTCAACCCCCTATAAACTATGCCCCTGCGTAATTTCCTATTATCTATTATACAGTTAGCCGATAAAAGTGTGATCAGTAATTTACTGTCAGAAGATCTATCTGCTGTTTCCCTGATCAATCAGGGAATGACAAACCGGAATTCCCTGGTAAGAACGAACAATCATCGTTATGTAGTCCGGGTTCCGGGAAATGGTACTGACACATTTATCAATAGGCAGCATGAGTGGGAGAATTACCAGTTGATGTCCGGCCTGGAGATTAGCGTAGGAGAGATTTATTATAACAAAGAGACAAGTCTGCGGATTACTCCTTCTATAGAAGACACCTTCCATGCCAGCCCTACGGAAAAAAACAAAATTGCTGTAATCAGCCGCCTGTTAAAAAAGTTCATCGTGCACCGGTACAGCTCCCGGGCAATTTCAGGTGGGTAGAAAAGATCCATTCATATGAAGCAACGGCGCAAGCGAATAGGATTATACTTCCCCCTCTTATTACCAGCTAAAAGAAAATGTTATGCAGCTGGCTTCCTTTATTTATGAAACAAGGGAGGCGCTTTGTCCCTGTCATAACGACCCGGTTCCTGAAAACTTTATAGGGGACCCTACCTTAACATGTTATCTGATAGACTGAGAATATGGGGGCATGAATTTGCCATCCTGGGACCTCGCAGCGGTCGTGTTGGAATATAAATTAACGCCCGAACAAACATTACAATTGTTATCGGGCTATTAGGAGGATGCATCCATCCCCCCGGATGCAATGGAAATGGAGCGGGTTATCATATGCGGTATCTACCAGGACTTGCTTGGTACCTGTGGGCAATGATAATGAGTTCACATGGTAAAGATTATTGTGAATATGGAAATGAACGGTTCAAGAGAGCAGAGCTTAATGCGGGGCGGATATGATATATAATAGAAGATGTCCGGATTAAATAAAAGGGGTTTTCGATTATAAGGTAGGCTTGCTGATATATCAAAAAGGGTTAAAGCTTCCCTTGCGCCTACCTAAATCCGGTTGTTAACCGGCTAACCACCTACCGGGGAACTGAACAGTTCGCGAATTGTGGGTTATTGTGTTTCTCCGGAATTATAATTATCATTGCTGATCAATCAGGATTCTTATTAGCGAAATCAATGGCAATGGGTGGTTCACTTAAAGACAATGCAAGGCTTTTAGCTGATGTAGCCCGGCGAGATCAAAAGGCTTTCCGTTTGATCTATGATACTTACGGCAAGAAGGTATACACCTACGCTTTACAGTTGCTACACTCGGAGATAGAAGCGGAAGAAATGGTGCAGGATGTTTTTTTGAAGCTATGGCTTATGGGCGACCGCATCCTTGAAATAGAAAACCTGGAATCCTATCTGCGGACGACGACGAAACACCGATCTTTAAACGTGCTGCGTAGGCTCGTGCTCGAAGGGAGAATAGAAAAAGCCCTTGGCAAAGAATGGAGGGAGGAAAATACTGAGATTGAAGATGAAATTCTTATTCAGGATGTGCGCGAAATACTCAGCCGTGCCGTTGATTCCTTACCCAAACAACAGAAGGAAGTCTATATATTATGTCAGCAACGGGGCCTAAAATATGAGGAGGCCGCTCAGCAACTGAACCTTTCCCCTTTGACCGTACAAACCCATGTTAAACGTGCGCTGAGATCCGTGCGCGCTTTCGTTAAAGCTAATACCGACATAGCGGCAATTTTGATTATATTAAAGCTGCTCTGATTATTTTCGGGTTTATTCCTTCTCTGACAAGCTTTTAT
The DNA here is from genome assembly GCF_034424315.1 of Chitinophaga sancti. Lineage (GTDB taxonomy): Bacteria > Bacteroidota > Bacteroidia > Chitinophagales > Chitinophagaceae > Chitinophaga > Chitinophaga sancti. Next base: position 7,843,745 of record NZ_CP139972.1, on the reverse strand, counting down.
CAAGCAAAGGCCGTTTTTAACACTGCCCATAAATATTTTAAATAAATCTTCGAATCCTGTACCTCGACCTCAGGTGCTCAGGTGTCTATTTATGAAATAAGCCGCCAGACGGTTCTTCTATTATATGGATACCAATAACATCGACGCACTGTATAAGCGATATTTGGAAAAAAAGATGTCTCCACAGGAGCTGGAGGAGTTTCGGCTGCTCATACTCGATACCGGCAGAGAAGATCTGCTGGGCGAGCGAATGGAAAGACACTGGAATGAGTTAACCGAGGACACGATGATCTTTTTGCCGGAAAATAAGGCGGATCAGCTATTCAGCGGGATTATCAGTCAGCCGCTGCCCAAGGTACGGAAGGTAAGGCTCTTGTCGCGCATCTCCATTGCCGCTGCCGCCGTCGGTATCATCGCTGGGGGCATTTCTCTGTTTTTTACTTCCCATAAATTTAAAGCTGCTACGGAGCTGGGAAATCAGACACATGGTGCACCCGGCATGAACAGCGCAACGCTTACCCTTTCTAATGGCAGAGCCATCAGGCTTTCTGATGCGGCCAGTGGCGAACTGGCAGCGGATGCTGGTGTAGTGATCAGTAAGTCGCCCACAGGGCAGCTGATATATGAGATCAAAGGAAATTCCGGACACGGAGGGATCAATAAACTATCTACCGCCAACGGCGAAACTTACCAGATCCGCCTGCCAGATGGATCTGATGTCTGGCTGAATTCAGCTTCAAATCTTAGCTACGCGCCAGATCTATTAAGTGATGGGAAGCGCACCGTTCAACTTGAAGGAGAAGCCTATTTCAGCATCACCAAGGATCAGGCACACCCGTTCATTGTTCAAAGCAAAGGTCAGCAGATTGAGGTACTCGGCACCCAGTTCAATGTCAATGCGTATGCAGATGAGCCTGTGGTAGCTACGACATTACTTAAAGGTGCTGTAAGCATCACTACAGGTAAACAGAAGAAAAGGATTTATCCTGGAGAGCAGGCACAATTAAGCGCAGGGCAGCTATCCGTACAGAAAGTTGACGTTGACAATATTATTGACTGGAAAAACGGAGACTTCGCACTCAATCACGTTGAGTTTAAAACCGCCATGAGAAAGATTGCCAGGTGGTATGATATGGAAATTGTCTATGATCGGGGTGTTCCAGACAACCTGGAGTCTGGTGGCTGGATATCCAGACAACAGCCGCTATCAGCCGTGCTGAAGTCCATCGAAGCGTCAGGATTAGTTAAGTTCAGGGTTAAAGGCCGAAAAATTTATGTAATGCAATAATTAAACAGAATAATATGAAACGACTTCTTTTCTTTATAATAGTCTTTCTGGTGACCATTTCAACCTTTGCTCAGGAAAATCATCCGGTTTCCTGGAAATGCAGTAGTACAAAGATTGGCCCCTTCACTTATCAGATCAAATTGCACGCTACTGTCCAGGAACCCTATCACATTTATCCACAAGGTTCAGCAGGTAGTATGGGAATGCCTACAGAATTTTTGTTTGATGAGGATGACCAGGTAGAATTTGTTGGAGAGATGGAAGAGAAAGGAGATGAGCATAAAGGCATGGAGAGTCTGACATATTATAATAAAGGGGTAACCTTTACACAGACACTCAAACTGAAATCTGAAAGGATGGCTACTTTAGCCATTACTATTAAGTATATGGCCTGTACCAATCAGATGTGTCTTCCGCCATCAAAAAAGCACTTTACACTGGAGTTGGGTGATCAGGCCAAAGAAGCTGTAATAGTTAAAAAAGAAAAGGCAAAATCATCTAAAGAGACTGTAGCTTTTGAATATGAGGATTTCAAGATGGCTGACATGGAAGGGAAAACGATATCCTCTAAAAATATTACTGCAAAAAGTAAGTATACGTTTATTGACTTTTGGGCAAGCTGGTGTGCTCCATGCAGGGCGCAGGGCCGGGAACTGATCCCGATATACAACAACTACAAATCTAAAGGTTTTGATGTAATTGCGATCTCCCTGGATACTGACATCAATGCCTGGAAGAAAGCAACACAGGCCGATGGCTACACCTGGACGAATCTGAGTGATCTGAAGGGATTCGGATCACCGATCAGCAAAAAATATAACATTATCGCGATCCCGAGAAACCTATTGATTGATCAGAAGGGAAATATTATTGCCATGAACTTGCATGGTAAAGCGCTGGAAGCCAAACTCGCCGAATTATTTAAGATATAATGTGGCAAATACCTAAGCCTGACTATAAACATAAACCAACCATACATACAGGGAAATTTACCATAATCCCCTGAAAAAAAACCAGTCCCAACCACGTTGGAACTGGTACAGCCTGGAAATAACTTTAAATGCAAACTACAGCCGCTAAGTCCGTAGAAAGTCAAGGTACGCTGTGATCAACCAAACTAAACGATGTATAAAAATTCTAACAGGTACCTGGGAGCACGCAATCCTCTCAGGTCAAAAATTATGCGGATAATGCGATTAACCGCCGTAATACTAATAGTATCTGTTATGCAGGTCAGTGCTTCCTTATTCGGCCAGCAAATCACCATTAACCGCAAAAATGCTTCCCTGGAGTCGCTGTTAAAAGAAATCCGGGCGCAAAGCAGCTATGATTTCTTTTACGACGGGAAAATAATTCCTAAAAACAAAGTGGTTGATATCAGTTTGAAAAATGCTGACATCAACGAAGCACTCAAAAAGATTTTGGCAGGATCTTCACTCAGCTATACCATTGAAGGTAAAATTGTGACCATCCGGAAAAGTATGCCTACAATTATTGATAAGGTCACTTCACTGTTTACCAGGATAGATATAAAGGGAATAGTGGCTGATGAGCAAGGCAAACCTTTACCGGGCGCCTCTGTGTTTATCAAGGATTCCCAGATCAGAACGACCACGAATAAAGATGGAGAATTTTTCTTGCAAAATGTGGAAGACAGTGCCACGGTGCTAATTGGTTATGTTGGCTACCAGCCAGTCCAGCGTACCGCTTTACCCAATATGGGAACAATTCAAATGACTCCTTCAACCAGCAACCTGAAGGAAATAGAAGTTAAATTCAATACGGGCTACCAGGAAATATCCCGGGAACGCGCCGCAGGATCGTTTGCGAAACCAGATCTTAAAGTGATGCTTAACCGGACCAGTACTCCAAATATTTTAACGCGTTTGGAAGGATTGGCTCCGGGTTTGACTACACGTGGCCCAGGCGGTCTACTTGTACGCGGTCAAAGCTCTCTGCCAACAGGCGACAACCCCCTAACTACTACCAGACCCTTAATTGTAATAGATGGGATTGAATTTGAAGGCAACATTGAACAGGTAAACCCGCAGGATGTTGAAGATATCACCATCCTGAAGGATGCAACATCAGCCTCCATCTGGGGTGCAAAAGCAGCAAATGGCGTCATCGTAATTACCACAAAAAAAGGCAAAGCAGGTGAACGGCTGACGTTCAACTACGACGGATATTATGCATTTCAGGGTCGGCCGGACCTTGATTATGTCAAGCGAATGAATTCGCAGCAGTTTATCGCCCTCTCCAGGGAACTGTTTCCACAATTTTTCCCGTATTTTCCGGACTGGGAAACTGTTAATACTACCTTTGGAAACCTGCCTCATTTGCAGATACAATATGACCGCGCCCGAAACCTGATTCCCCAGGAACAGGCGGATTTTAAACTGGACAGTCTGGCCCAACTCTCCAATACCGATCAGATTGCAGATCTTTTTGTTAGAAATGCAAGTACGATAAACCAGACATTATCTGTTTCCGGTGGTGGAAAGGCGCATACCTTTTATGGTTCATTAAATCACGTTGGTACGCAAAGCAATACACCGGGAGAACAATACAATCAGTACAAAATTAATCTGAACAACAACCTGATCATCAATAAGAGGATAACGGCTTTCATAAATGCAGACCTGACCAATACGGTGACCAGAAATGGCAATACCTATAAGCCCGACCGTAACATTGTTCCTTATCAAAGGTTCAAGGATGCAAATAGCAATCCTTTGAACATTAATTATTTAGGCAACTATAAAGATATTCCCCTCCAAGATTCCATCAGGACCATCTATAAGTCACTAAGCCGCATCAATCTAGACTATAATCCAGTGCTTGAACAGAACACCGCTTACAGTAGCAGCAATGGGATTTTTGCCAGGTTGGTCGGTGGGGTTAAGGTGAACCTTTTGAAAGGACTGGATTTCCAGGGGACCTATGGTTATAACCTTGGCAACACCAATACCCGGACAGTGAGGCAGCAAGACAATTATGAGATGAGAAGCCAGGTTGTGCAATTTACACAGGCAGAAGATGCTACAGTCGCTCCCGTTTACAACCTTCCACAAATAGGTGGCAGTTTGAATACCACAACCAGCTCCACTAGGGCCTGGACAATAAGAAACCAATTGGTATTTAATCGCGATTGGAAGCAGCATCAATTCACCCTGATGGCAGGACAGCAAGCGACCAGCAACACGCCGGTTACTACAACAGCAACTTACTATGGCTGGGAAGATCAGTTGCAAACTTCAAGGCCAGTAGATTTGGCGAGTTTAAGTAAAGGAATTAGTGGGGCCAGCGGGTTCGCAACATTACCAAACAATGTTGGTGGTTCAGAGGGACGCATTGCCAGAACCACTTCCTATTTTGCTAACCTGGGTTATACTTTCGATAGGAAATATACGTTGAACGCTAGTTGGAGAATTGATGAGAGTAATTTGTTCGGGAGGGATAAATCTGCACAGAACAGACCAGTTTACAGCATTGGTGGTAAATGGGCCTTAGGTAGTGAACTATTTATGGAAACGGCGACCTGGCTTAGTCAACTGGATGTTCGTCTGACCTATGGAATTACTGGTAATGCCCCTTTTGCTGGAGCGGCAGCATCTTACGATATTCTGACTGCTCAAAGTGACCCAAATTATGTGACGGGAGCAGGCTATTTATTAAGTTCCCCGCGTAACACCAAGCTGACCTGGGAAGGTACAAAGGTTTACAATGCGGGTGTTGACTTTTCCATATTTGAAAACCGGTTGAGTGGATCAGTTGATGGGTATATTAAGAAAACGGAAGACCTGATTGGTCAACTGGCCACTTCGCCGCTATCAGGTTATGACAATGTCATTGGCAATTACGGTAATTTAGATAATAAAGGGATAGACATTGGATTGAATTCCATAAACATCAGCACTAGTGACTTTAGCTGGAGTACAGGGCTGACCTTTAGCTACAATAAAAACAAATTAACGCGTCTGCTTTCGAATCCGCCGGTTACAGGGGATGAACTGACGTTGCGGGAAAGAATGGTAGGTTATCCTTTATATACACTCTTCATTTACAATTACGGAGGCTTAAATGCTAATGGGGATCCACAGGTTAGACTTGCAGATGGTACAGTAACCTCAGAAATCAATGTAACTAAACCAGAAGATATTCTTTACGCAGGTACTACCCAACCCGTTTGGTCAGGTGGGCTTCAGAATAATTTTCAGTATAAATCCTTCAATCTGATAGCAAGCATAATTTACAGCGGAGGTTATACTATCACCAACAACAGCAATCCCGCAACAAATGAATCCATTCCCGGTAACAATTCGCTGCCATTGGAATTTTTGAACCGCTGGAAGGCCCCGGGTGATGAGAAAAGAACCGATATACCTAGATATGTACCTTCGGGTGACCTGGCAAGTGCCCGCAATATCGGCTACTTTAATCAGTCGCAGCGATATGCCCTAAATGGAGCATATATCAAACTCCGCGACATCACCTTATCCTATGGCCTTCCGCAAACGTTGGTGAAATCAATGCATGCACAGGATGTTTCCTTCCGATTCCAGGTAAACAATTTATTATTATGGACTGCCAATAAAAACGGCATAGACCCGGAATTTTTAGGTATGACACGCGACGCCCAGGGAACAATCAGTCTGGGTGCACACATTAGTTTCTAATTATCAAATAGAATCAGCTATGAAAATTATTCGAAAATATATTTTAGGTTCATTCGCGCTGTTGGTGCTGATCGTTCCGGTATCCTGTAAACGTGAATTCCTGGAGATTGTACCTAAAGGTCAGACGATCGCTATAACTACAGCCGATTATGAGAAGATATTGAATGCAAATTATTTGGTAACCCAGTTCACCGCTTGCGTATATGAAGGCGATGAGATGGCTGCCTTGCAGCCTTATTTTAATAACATGGATGGCTCTGATTTGCTCCGGCAGCAACGTTTATTCAAGTATGAAGCGCGGGTATACAATGCTGCAGACTTGCCCAGCGAGATTACAGGGGAAACAAACTATATCAGGAAACTTTACCTTTTTAATAAAGTCATTAATGAAGTCATGGATTCTAAAGGCGGAAGCGAAGAACAGAAACGTGCATTGCTCGCTGAAGCCAGGACGGGACGGGCAATCTGTAACTTCATGTTTTTATCCGATTTCACCAAACCCTATAATGCTGCTACTGCGGATACCGATTTGGGTATCCCAAACCTTACTGTCGCAGATGTGAATCAAAAGGATTTTAAAAGAGGAACTTTGCAGGCAGGATATGATCAGGTAATCAGCGATCTAACTGAATCATTGCCTCATTTGGGTGCGCTTACACATCGTCGCAAGATTTCCAGATTGGCAGCAGAATTCTACCTTTCAAGGGTTTATATAGCGATGAATAATTTCGCCGCAGCCAGAACACATCTTGACGCTGCGTTTTTAGAGGTTCAAAAGGCTCAGATTCCTATGAAACTGTATGACTATACAGTGGTGCTGGATCCGGAAAATCCAGGTGCAGCAGAATCCTGGTTTCCGGAAGGCGTTTTAGGTCTGAACAATGTCCCTATTGCGGCCAACAATACAGAAATTATCTATAATATCAATGCAGGCTGGTTTCAATTTCAAGCTGTTAACGCATTTGTTTTTAGTCCGCAAACCGCTGCGTTATATGCCCCAACTGACAGACGTCTAAACTTGTATTCGCCTTTCAAATTGTTTACAACTACAGCATATCCATTGGGAATGAGACGTCGGAATACAGATTTCTTTAATGGAATAAATGTCGGGCCCTCGCTACCTGATCTATATTTAATGCGTGCAGAGTGTAAGGCCAGGGCAAATGACCTATCGGGGGCGGTAGCGGATTTGGAAGTTTTGCGCGCTAAGCGCATTGCTGGCACAGCCGCCCTTGTTCCTTCCGGTATTGCTTCAAACCAAAAAGACCTGGTGAAATTTATTTTGGATGAACGCATTCGTGAATTCGCCATCACTGGTTTACGCTGGCTGGATATGCGTCGTCTTTCTGTCGACCCGGTATACAGCAATCACATTGATTTTACACACATGATTTACGGTCCGAACGGCGTAGTGACCGCTACGTATCAACTTAAACCTGAAAGGTTCGCACTGAAATTCGGAGAGCGGATGCTTAACGAAAACAAAGGTTTAGAAGAAAATCCATAGCATAAAATAACAGTTAACAAATTGCTGCCTATGCCGGGAGCAATTTGAAATTCAACAGAGATATGAATAAACTAATGATCTTGGCAACAGCTTGTATGTTGCCGGTATTGTCAAATGCACAAACCGCTTATCACATTAAAGGACAGTTGCCAACTGGCCACCAGGCAATTAAAGCGGTCATGTCTTACCCGCCTGATGATAAAGGAGGAGAATACAAATCAGACACCGCGCTGATCAGAAATGGACAATTTGGGTTCAGCGGAAAGATCGGAAGGCCTCAGCTTGCGGAGCTTAACTTAATCATACCGCGTTCTAAGGCGAAGCCGGATCAGCAGAAATCGTCTGGCGAAGGTGGAAACATGAAAAATGTGGGCTTATTTTACCTTGACGGTGAAATCAATGTAACCTTTGATCGTGAAGGAATGGCGTCGTATACGGGTGGAGGAAATGAACAAAAAGCATGGGAGTATTATGGAAGTGAGTTCAGCAAGCGATCAAATGCTGCAGATAAAAACACGGATGGTATAGCGCTTATTGCTGAAGCAACCAGGGAAGTGATCCGTAGCTTTCCTGACAGTTACGTCAGCGTTGATCTGTTAGATATATTTACTCAGGCAGCCATAAATCCTGATGTTGTCGGACCGATGTACGATGGATTGAGTAAGCGCATGCACCAATCTGAGAAGGTGTTGAACTGGAAACCGAAATTAGACAAGGCTAGAGATCTCGTAAGCGGAAAAGTTGTAGCTCCCGAATTTACCCTTAATGATACAGATGGTCATCCTGTTTCCCTAAGCGCTTACAGGGGCAACTATGTTTTAGTTGATTTTTGGGCCAGCTGGTGTGTCCCATGTCGCGGTGAGAACCCCAATGTTTTAGCCGCCTACGAAAAGTATAAGAACAAAAACTTCAAGGTGTTGGGCATTTCGCTGGATACTGAAAAAAAGTTGTGGCTGAAAGCAATTAAAGAGGATAAGCTTCCCTGGAAACAGGTTTGCGACTTTAAGGCCGAACAAGGTAAGGCAGCAAAGGCCTACGAGATCTCTAGCATACCCTCCAATGTATTGATCGATCCCAACGGCAAAATTGTGGGTAAAGACCTCAGAGGTAGTGCGCTCCATGACCGCCTGGCAGAATTAATCAGATAATGAGGAAACCATTATAGGCAGGCCAGCTTACAAATCGCAATGAATAGAATTATGATGGCCTTGTAACAATTTAAAAAAAATATACACTGATGAAAAAAATCATCTTTTTACTGTTAATGATTTCCAGCACATGCTGGGCACAGCAGCTTGCAAAAAAAAATAAATACGGGATCGATGAGTTCATGCTGATAGAGAAAGTTGAAGACCAGGAAAAGAAATACAATGAGGTTCTCAAAGAGCCCGCTGGAAGCCTGGAGCCTACTACCTTAAATGATCTGCGGGCAGAACTGGCTTATAGGTGGTTAGCGAATGGTAACGTAGAACGTTATAAATTTTATAAGGCGACTAAGCCGAAATTTTCTTACCGCCAGGCGCTTTATCTATCTTATGCTGTAGAAAAACTGTTTGATGAAAAACAGCAATATGAAGACGCCGCGCAAATTTCCGGGGAACTATTAAACGATGCGGGAACAGAAAGGACTTGCGTATTGTTAGAGGTGAATGCAGCCGCCAATGCCAGGATGGGGCGTGTAGATGTGGCCAAAAAACAGATGGCCAGGTCAGATGCTGATAAAGGAAGTGCGGACCGCTTAATCAAGTATTTTAAGGATTCACAATCGAATTATCTGAACCGCCTGGCCATCGTAAAGTTGGCTGCGGGAGAGCATCAACAGGCATACGATATCCTGGTCAAAGCTTTTAGAGAGGCCGAAAGCAACCCGTATATGGTAGCTACATTTAAAGAAGCATTTAAAAAAGTAAAAGGCACTGAAAGTGGATTCGATGATGAGCTTCAATCATTGAAAATGGAAGCTTACCAAAAATACTATAAAGAAGTCGAGAAGTCCTATTTAGCGTCTGCACAACAAACACTGGATGGATTCATTCCTGATCCAAACGATGCCCGGAAAAAATTGACCACCTTCCGTGCTACAAAACCCGTCCACGGGCTTACTATGAATAACCTCGAGGGAAAAACGGTTAATCTCGGCGATCAAAAGGGGAAGATCCTTGCGCTGGATTTTTGGACTACGCTGTGTACGCCCTGCGTTGCGGCTTTCACCGGATTTGAGAAAGTGGTTGCCGATCACAGGAAAGATGAATTCCAGCTGTTCGTCGTGAACTTGTTTGAGGAAGATCAGGCCGTTAAGGCTTTTGCTTCACAGAAACCTGTCAGACTTGAAATCTTGAGGGACGAAGAAAATAAGATGTACGACGTTCGCGCCACGCCAACTAAAATCGTATTCGATCCGATGGGGAATATCAGGTTCTTCGCAACTGGTTATGCTGGTTCTACCGACCGGGAATACTATAAGCTGAAAGCCATGGTCGAAATCATAAAAGCACATAGTTAATCGAAACGATATGAGAAGATTAGTTGTAATGATGATACTGATGTCCTCGTACGTATACGGGCAGCAGTCGCAAAAGGAAGTCGCTAAAAAATTTAATGCTCTTGTAAACGTTGAGGACGAAGAGCGTTTCTATGATAAACTCCGCTCAAAATATCCCGCTGACCCGGCAAAGCCAGCGCCATATGGTGAATACCGTGCGCAGTTGGCGATCGACTGGCTGAGGACAGGGAATATTGATAAATATCATTTCTACAAGAACACCAATCTCAGATTTACAGCAATTCAATTGTTTGAACTTTCCAACCTGCTTGAATCCTGGGTAGACGATGACCAGCATATTGAATGGGTACAACAAATTTCAAAACAGGTATTAGACGAAATCGCACGCAAAGGACACGATGATTCCTTTGACCGGAACGGAACTTTGCTCGAAGTGAATGCCGTGGCTAATGCAAAGCTTGGCAACCTGGCTATCGCGATGGAAAATATCAAAAAATCGGATAAAAATGCCATGTACAGGAAAATCCCATACTTCAGAAATTCCAATGCCAATTACCTGAACCGTCTTGGTATCATCTTGTTAGCGGCTGGCCAGCCTCAACGCGCGTTCGATACGTTGTCTAATGCGGTGCGTACGGCCATCTCCACGCCAAAAACAGTTGCCAGCTTAAAACTGGCCTACCAGCAGGTAAAAGGTAGTACAGCCGGGATGGACAACTATATCAGTTCACTACAGGAAGAAGCCTATCAAAAAATTGCAAAGGAAGTCGCCGAAGCCTGGATTGCTGATACTAAACCTCTACCGGATGTCTCTCTAACAGATATGGATGGAAAAGCTATTAAGTTAGCTGATTACAAAGGTAAAATTGTGGTGATTGATTTTTGGAGTACAGTTTGCAAACCATGCGTTGCGGCATTTCCAGCATTCAAGCGTGTAATCGAATTGTATGGTAAGGAACCCTTCCAGTTGTTTGTGATCAATGAGGGGGAAAGCCCGGAGATTGTGAGACCCTTTATGGAAAAGAAAGGCTACAAACTGGACGTATTATTTGATCAGGATGAAACAATTTTCAAAGTGCTAGGCGCATTGGGTACTCCTCAGAAATTTATCATCGATGCAAAAGGAAACATCAATCAAACAAGCATTGGCTATGCCGGTTCAGATGACAAGGAATTTTATAAGTTGAAAGCTATGGTGGAACTCGCCAAAGCAAAATATTGACCGGATGCTGATAGGGGGTTTACAATTGAGGACGGGTAGTGGGTACACACAGGTGGATCAAGGAAAACGAAGATCAAAATTAAGATGTTCCAGCTGATCATTTTCTTAAATACTGGACAGCACTGAATGTTGCCAAAGACAATACGGAATTTCCAGCCACCGTCTCACAATTTTAAAAAACATTAACAAATAGCAAATGAAAAAAATAATTTTCACTGTACTGATGCTAAGCTGCCTGAGCACAGTGGCACAGCGAAGCGAAAAGAAAGATACAAATTCTAAGTTAGCGTCATTGAAGCATACAAAAGATAAGACGGTCCTTAACCCAAAGATCAAAGCGCTAGAAAACGGTTCCGATCAGGACTTATGGACATTGATCCAGTATTATGATAAAAACGAGGTTAAAAAAAATGAGGTAACCAGAATGCTGCTTCAAAAGTATCCCCAAAGTCAAAACGCCCAAATGGTGAGAATCACGTCCTTCCTTAAGATCAAAAGAATGGAAGACATAGAAGCTCATCTGCAGAACATGATCAAAGACTACCCTAATGTCAATTTAGATTTGGAGAAAAGTTTTGTGGCCAATATGTATGCTAATGAAATGAATCCTGGGAAAACACTGCAATATATCAACTCAATTGATGATCCTGGATTTCGATTACAGGCCTTAGTGATGGCCACTGAGGAAATGGCTGCAATAAATGATACAAAGGCCATGGAGTTTGCTTCCGGCGAATTGGAAAACGTCAAAAAAATGAAAGATATGGCAGCCTTAAATGGGCCGGGGAAAATAGATCCCCAATCTGCTTATGATAATTTTATTAACCTCTATGGTAAGCTACTCTTCAAAGCCGGAAAAAATGAAGAAGCCTTCCGTTATACTGCTGAAGCTTATCATAACATTAAAAAAAAGGACGAGGAGCTAATTGAAAATTATGCTTTCCTGTCCAGTCTGAACGGCGACTATGTGCAAACTTTACCGATATTGGCAAAAGCAGTAGAGGAAGGGAAGTTCGAGCAGAGGTACATCGACCAGGTAAAAAAAGGTTATACAAAGTTGAACCCCGGTAAGGATGCGGATGCATACGTCCATGGGTTGAAAAATACATTTATAAAAAAAATCAGGGCAAATATTTCTTCCATGATGGTTCATGAAGCAGCCCCTAATTTTACGGTAACAGATGTGAACGGGAAAAAAGTTTCGCTGGCGGATTTTAAAGGCAAAACCATTGTGTTGGATTTTTGGGCAACCTGGTGCGGTCCATGTGTAGAGTCATTCCCCGCTATGCAGATGGCTGCAAACCGCTATATTAATGACCCGGATGTAAAATTCCTCTTTATTTATACCTGGAATAATATACCGGATTTGTTAAATGATGGCAAAAGTTTTCTGGCCAAACGCAACTATACATTCGATCTGTATTTGGATCCGAGAAACCCAGACACTAAGCATAGTGCTGCTGCGGAAGCTTTCAAAATTGATGGGATCCCTGCCAAATTTATCATTGATGGTAAGGGAAAGATCAGGTTTAAAGTATCAGGATTTGAGGGGAAAGCTGAGACCGCGGCAGAAGAGGTTGTACAGATGGTTGAAATGGCCCGCAAATAGCCTACACAGGCACCGTTCGAATTTTATCAGCTGGAGGATTTTTGCAAGGACTCCGGTTCGAAATAGACTTGAAAGATTGTTGAATCAGGTTATTGGATCAGGACGAAATAAAAAAGAGAACGTCTCATAAATAACTGAGTCGCTCTCTTTTGCTTTTATGAAATGTCGTATTTTAGGGATATGGCAATAGGTAAAACATTATCTGTAGTATTTAAGGCTCACCATCAAAATCAGGGGGTGCTGTTGCCTCCGGATTTGAATGAAATGATACCCGATGTCTTAAAGGAGAAGCCAGTTTCCAAAGAAATAATGCAGAAACTGAATTATCAGTGGCTTGAAAACAGGCGGATCACCGGCTATGTAAAACACAATCAATTTGACCGGAATCAGCACAAAAAAACACGGAACAAAAAACCTTATTCTTCCGATAAACTACGCTACGACGCTGCCATGGATATTTATTATTGTCCGAAGGATAAACCCATGATAAACGCGGGAACTTATACCCAAAAGACAAGTGCTGGTTTTGAACAGGCCATTACCCGATATGAGACTGAAAGTTGCAAATGGTGCAGATTACTGGAACAATGCCATAATAGTAAGGGAAATCGAATTATATTCTTTGTCGAGTCCGTCAAATTGGATTATTTATTGGCTTAATAAAATCCGGCATAATGGATTTTCGATATGTAATGTAATGCTACTTGCGGGATTACAATAGAAATCTATACCGGAAAACTTAATTTATTAACAATCAACATCAGCTGGTTCGAGAATGTTCCGATACTGGGCACAAATGGCTCTGTAAGTCTTTGATTTACATAGCTTTTTTTATTCTGTGGTGTCAATAATTCACTGATTTTAACGCATTCTACCACTATTATTGACACATAATTCATTTGTTAGAGCTATTACTAGCTCAAATAGTTATTGCATATTCTCTTAGAACAAATTTTGTCCGAACGGAGTGGCTGGATCTGAATACCTTCTAAACCATATCAAACCCTTGTTTCTGCAATCTCTTTAATTCCTAGACGAAGAAGTCTATCTTCAGGCTTCTGATGTCCATATCACAATTAAATTTAAAGCCGCGAATTTCATAAATAGGTCTTTTTATACACTGCAAGAGGCTATAAGTAAAATGGCTTTCCCATCATCAAAGCTAATGTTAATAATAATAGTATGACAGACGAACAAGTCATGGCAATCATCGAAAATGAATTCAAAGAAAAGACACTTGGAGTAACTAAGCAGTACCTTGAAATTCATAGTCCAATTTATGCCGACAATAAGATAAAAATTGACCGTATTGATAGAGAAAGTAAGGACGAAATCATCGCATACTTACCGGTTCTAAAGGAAAGCTTTTATTTTTCCGTGTATATTGACGCGAAGACAAATAAAGTCATAGGCGTTGATACAGAGGCATATCATCGGATCTATTTCAGGGCTACTTCAAAATCACTAACTGCTGACGAGCTAAAAGGAATGATCATTCTGCCACCTACCGAAATTTGGAATAAAGGAGATTTTAGAAAAAGTGGAAAATCAAATTACACTTTCAGCAACTTCACAATACTGCCAAATCCTGAACCAGACCAGTTTAAAGATAAATTACGGAAGCTACTTGACCATTTGGAGGAGGATAAAGATGGCATAAAACAACTTGTTAACAACGCAAACGGTCATATACAGGTTGCGATGGACATTCATAACGGAAATGGAATGATTGGCGGACCTAGTATTGATTCAATCGATATAAAAAGAATGAACGAACTTGGCCTATCAATAGACTTTGACCTTTATGTTAGCGGTAATAAATTTAAGGAGTAACGCTTTTGCCTAGCTTATTAAATATCAACGCCAATTGGTTCGAGAATGATTTGCTACTGAGCGCTTGGAAATTTTGATAATCAACAGGTTATCAACCCTTTTCTTTGGCACTTGTCGCGGGGATCAAGTCAAATTCTTGGGGGAAGAGTAAAAATTTGTTGCTTTGCAACTCATTAAAGAAGCAACAAACTCAGATCAGAACTATCGACAGTTGATGGAATTTCTCCTCCCCAAGAAACGCTTAGAATATTTTGACCTCATTAAAACTTCTCAATCGCCCAATGGGCTTCATATTTACCTGGAAGAAAAGATTGAACCACCTACAGCATATAGCGATCCAAAACCCCATTCCAAAGGCTTTTACCCGAAGTCCGGATCCAGGATTAACCAGGCAAATATCCCCCCCTCTTTCCTTCCAACCCAAATCATTTCCTCACCCCACATTCCTATCTTTCAGAGGCGGTGGTGCATGCAATGCAACCTCCCAATCCTCATACTCAGGTTCAACTTTAAACGATGAGTCACAATACGAACGCAGATAATCGGTAGCCCTCTTCTCCGCATATTTTGCATTGACAACATTCCCCTGTTCATCAAGCTCCATCACATTTGCATATATTGCAAACACTTGTTCAATCGCACTGGGTTCCTCCCCATATAACCACAGATAATCAACTCCTTGAAGTGTGCTTTGTGTTCCACTTGCCATGAAATAAGCAAATGTTCTTAAAGCACCACTAAATGAATTACTCAATTTCATATCTTTAAATTCATTTTGCTCAATAAAAATATACCTATCGGAATGTCATCCATTCAGCCCGGAGATCACATCCATTTTGGTCAAATAAAATTTTCAAGAGTAGTAAAGAATACAAAGCTAAATGAATCCACCGCTCTTTTACTATCCCTTAATAAGCAACTACCTTCCTTTTCATCTTAGCCCCCCCTCCTGATACCCGCCATCAATAATAGCACTAAAATCAAAACTACCAAACCCACCAACATACCATTATAATAATCCCGAATGGAACACGTTATAATCTGCGTCCTTACCAACTGGTCGAAATACGCAGATGCACCCCCACTTCCAGCATGAGGATCGTTTCCAAACACACTATATACTTCCCGGATCCGACCAACCGTCTGCCCTAACTGAGGATTCATTTCATTCAAGGATTCACGAAACTTCTCCCGAATAACGCCCCTGTTATAAAGTTGCGAATAATTATTAATACTAATACTCAAACAAAATCCAACAAATCTGAAAAATATCCCCAACATTGAAACATTATAAGCCAGCTTTGGAGGTGCTGCGGACACGGTAAAAAATACAATTGGAATAAACAAAATGCCACATGCAGCACCATGTATCATCATTGGCAACATAAATTGACCTGTTGTTCCTGTAACCGAAACAACGGTCAACATATACACATAAAAGATCCCTAACACGACAAAACCACTAATTATAATACCAATCAACGATTTCCCTTTCAATACAAATCGCGCAGTTACAAACATCGCCAATATGATACCAGCAATATTGGCTATCCAGACCGGTATTAAGTGGAGTGGATCAACACCCAACACAACCTGAATATGGGTATAAGCCAAACTACTCGTTCCCTTAAACACATAGAATGAGATAAGCAGGAAAAAACCGGTAACAACCAATGGATATCCGAAAACTCCAAGATCAAACAACGGTCGTTTAATCCTTGTTTCCCTGACAATAAACAAGCCCAATATCACAACTCCTATTCCGGAAAAAACTCGTATGATCGGGCTATCCAGCCAATTCAACTGTTGTCCATACACACATATAAATCCAAACACACAACAAAAGACAGCATAGAATAAATATCCAATCCAATCAACCTGGTAAAGCGGCACTTTCTTCTGAAAACGAGCATGAGCATTCATTGTCACCAACACCAAAACAAGTGCTGGAATCATCATGATGCATAAACCATAAAACAACCATTGAAAATCGAAATAGTGCAACATCGTAGTACAATAAATAGCCGCAATTGGCAACGAGGTTTGTAATCCACCGTAGAATACCGTGTAGCCGATAGCCCTGGACCGCGTAACATGCAAACGGGGAAATATCAGATTTAATACAACGCTGCAAAGTAATGCACAAGCAATTCCCTGCCCAAACCTGCATACCATGAATACGCCAATATTCTTTGTATAAAAACAAACGGCATAGGTTATGAAATTAAGCGCAATGCCAACCAGGATATATTTTCGCGGTGATAAATTCTTGACAAAACGATAATCCAATCCAAAAAATCCTACCCCCGCACCATACATTACAACTACTGAATACAAAACGTCTGTAGGCTCCATACCATAATATCCTATGGCACTTTCCGCATTACCTGAATACAAACCAAAACCCAATAATGAAGTGAGCAGTATGCCGAAGATAACCAGTCTCGCCAGCCATTCAGGCACCCACTCTTTAAAAACCGGTATATTAGTAACCTGCATACTATTATTTTATGATGAACACACTGGCGTTCATGCCAGGTGCGAGTTGACTATAATTACTATTCAGCTTAATACGTACCGGAATTCTCTGCGTTACCTTTACGAAATTGCCGGTAGCATTATCCGGAGGCAGTAGTGAATATCTTGATCCCGTAGTAGGAGAAAGTGATTCAATTGTACCTGTAAAAATTTCATTTGGAAAAGCATCCACCTTAATCTTAGCTGCCTGTCCAGGACTAAAATGACTCACCTGCGTCTCTTTAAAATTAGCGACCACCCATTTCCCTTCATCCCTGTTGATTAAAAAAGCAAGCGTTTGCCCTGGCTGCACCAGCTGCCCTTCCTGTATGGTTTTCTTGCCTAGCTGGCCCTCAAACGGGGCTTTAACAACTGTATAATGAATGTCAAGCTCCTGCCTCGCCAATATTGCCTCTTTGACCTTTATTTCAGCTGCAATCGCTATCCTTTGAGCACGGAGATCTTTTAACTTCGACTGTGCTACTTTCATAGAAGCAATAGCTTCCTCGTACTCGGATTTATCTATCAACAGCGCAGCTTGTACACTCTCAAACTTTTGCCGGGTCGTTGATTCTTCTTTTAAAAGATTGACGTAACGATTGTACTCTTGTTGCTGATGTTCCAATTTTGCAAGTACCCCAGGAATATGGGCGCTAATAACTTCAATATTTCGTTGCTGGGTCTCCTCACCGGCATTTAATACATCGAGCTTCGCGCGGGAAATTAGTAGATCAGCCGCAGCAGCATCTCCTTTTAATTGGAATTCATCTACAACAATTCTTAAAAGCGTATCTCCTTTATGCACTACCTGGTTTTCTCTAAAATAGATCCTGTCAATATATCCACCAATCTTTGCGCTGATCGGGGCTAGATAGGCATCTACCTGGGCATCATTCGTCTGCTCATATTGGCTGATATCGATTAAATATTTCCCACCCCAACCGACAAGGACCAGCAATAATACAATTCCGAACCACTGCGTTGCACTTATGATAATGCTATCCGATTTGTGTTTACTCATTTTTATGTTCTGTTTAAATTAAAGAATACCTGTTTGGGCCAACAACCTGATATAGCTTAACCGAATATTAACTTTTGCAGATATAAGGGCGAATTTTGATTCAAGCAAACTGCTCTCTGCACTGAGCAAGTCAGTCAACAGCGATTCCTGACTTACATAACTATTGCGAATTACCCGAACACTTTCCGTGTTTTGCTTGATGTTTTCCTCTGCCGTTCTGAACGCTTCAGCGGCTTGCTGACATTGTAAATATGCCTCCTTGATATCTGCAGACAGCTCATCCTGCTTCATCTTTAAGATCTCCGTTTGCCGGGCAATTCCATTTTTCCCCCTCGCTAACAAATGCCTGTTTTTATACAGGTTATCCAGCGAGCAGGTCATCTTTACACCCATCTGCCCAAATGACCAAAGCTGATTGGAATAGGGATAGTAAGATACCTGGGGGTACGTATAGTTGTAATAAGAAAACAGCGATACATTTGGAAGTATATTGGCTTTTATTTGCCTGAGGCTGAGATTGGCTAACTTTAACCTGCTTACTTCTATTTTATAGGCAGGAGACCTGGAAAGTGAAAGTTCAACATATTCCATGTAACTGGTCTGCTGGGGCAATTCCAGCGGCCTGATACTGTCTCCATATGAAATTACCACCGGATCTTCGCTGCCATGCCCCATCAGAATATTTAACCGTTGAGACGCAACCTGAATTTGTTTGTCCAGGCCAGATAAGCTCAGTTCCAGCTGTGATAATTTCACACGACTCCTCAAAACATCACTTTCCAGGACGGTGCCATTTTTATAAAAGCTCTCAATGGTCTGTAGTTGCTTTTTCTGTGTTGCTATTTCCAGAGAAAGGAAATCCCGGAAATAAAGAAATTTGTAAAGGTCATAGAATACAACGGCTGCTAAATAGTGTACGTTATTTCGTTGCATACCATACTCATGCTGCGTTTTCAATTTCTCCTCTTCACTTATGCTAATATTCCTGCTGTTCTTCCGCCCATCATAAATATTAAAATTAAAAGAATAGCCAAATCCATATCCATATTTGGACACCGGGAAAAAGTCCGGAGATGAAAACAATCCTTCCGGATATATCCTGAACTTCGTATTATGTAAAGCACTTCCGGAGATTGCCAGTGAAGGCAGCAGATTGTCTCTGGAAATATCAACGTTGATGATACTTTCGCTTAATGCAAGGCTGGACAGCTTTAACTGGCTATTACCTGCATCTACTATATTCCAGACCTGCTCAAGTGTTAATGAGTCTTTACTAAAACGCTGTGCAGCCGACTTTCCTGGCACAGGTAATAACAACGCTATCAGTAATAGCGCAAACGTAAATAAGTATCTGTTCATGTTATTTATTCTAATCTTGCCTGATGTGTGTTTATTGTAAGATCATCCATCTAAAAAATCACGTACTACACCAATATGTACCGGAAAAGCGCTTCGATCGGCTGGCGTAACTGATGGAGCTGAGCTGCCAGCAATGCTTCCTGTCCGGAACCATCCGGATTAGCAAGCAGGTAACGGCGCTTGTAGCGCGCAGCTTCGCTCATCATGATAAAAAAAACATTTATTATTATCTGGTTAGGAATAGCAAGTGTGATTACACCTGACCTGCGGCATTGATCTAAAAGGGTGTCAAGAGCTGAGGCTATCATCGCTTCAATTCGATCAATATATCCCCTTAAACCAGCCTCTATATTACCATTACGAGCCTTCAAAAAAATTAAAATAAGGTTGCTATCCCCGAGTAATCTGCTCAGAAAATCAGATGTAAAGCGGACTAGTTGATCGATCGGGTTATCCATTTTCTGGTTACATGGTAAATGCAGTATTATAAGCTGCTCGGTTGCCTTCAGAATGTGTTCAAGTAAGGCTTCTTTAGAGTGATAATAGTAATATATCGACGAGATATTTACCCTTGCGCTATTTGAAATTGCCCTCATCGACACATCGGAAAAATCAAAGGCGGCAAAAAGGTCCTCAGCAGATTTAATGATTCTTTTGCGCGTAAATTGTTCTTTCATCTTCAAAGTGTTTTATCTGACACAATGCAAAACTATTTAACACCGATGTTGATCATTTTATATAATTAGCCTAAAAATTGCTTATTTTGGCCAGGTGAAACGTATTGAAGAATTAATTAAGGTTATTGACGAATACCCTAAGACCATCCTTGTGGTCAGACAACAAACTGAACAGAAGCTGGCAGCCCATAAACACGATAAAGGGCAATTATTACTAGTATTCGGAGGTATCGCCTACCTGCAAACCAGTGAGCGGGATTACTACATTCCATCCAATCATTACGTGTGGATACCCAAAAGATACCTTCACAATCTCATGTTCAACACACAGGACCTGTTTATAATAAATATCTATTTCCCAGGCAAGATTGAAGCAGATTCTCAATTTTATAACGAGTTAGGTATATATCCTGTAAGCAGACTGCTTTCGGAAATGCTGTCTTTTACAGAGAATTGGCAGGGAAATTTTTCAAACGGAACATGGGAATATGAATATCTAAATACCATTAAACATCTTTTACCAAAAGAAAATCTGAATAAATTCACCATTCAGCTACCGACTACGGATGATAAAAAATTAAATGAAATTACCAGTTACCTCCGGGGCAACCTGAATGAAGAGCTAAATATGGACGATACAGCCAACAGGTTTTGTATGAGTGTTCGTAGCCTGACAAGACTCTTTCAAAACAAAATACACATCTCTTTTCTCCAGTATGTTAAAATGCTACGGATTATTCGTGCGATGGAACTGCTAAAAGGAACAGATCTGAGCATCAGTGAAATTGCATATGAGGTAGGTTATTCAAATATATCAGCATTCAGCAATACCTTCTCGCAGATGGTAAACATGCGTCCCAGTGACTTTAGACGTAATAGTTAAGAATCGGAGTTAATATTTTTAGGCAGGGATACGAATAAAAAAAGGCTGTACCTGGATTATGATACAACCTCTTTTAAAGTTCCAAAATCAATTCTATCCCGTTCCAATTAAAAGGATTAGTAACTTATTTTTTAACAAATTTCCTAACAATCGTACGACCATCTTTGTTGAAAGTAATAATATACACGCCTGGTTGAAGCTTAGATAAATCAATGCTATTACCAGTAACCCATGTATTTACCACACGATTTCCTGCTACATTAACGATACTAACACTGGCACCGGCCAGTTCGCGGGAAGAAAGATAGATAGTTTCAGCAGCAGGATTGGGATAAAGCGTTAATTCACTTGCTACACCAATAACCGTTTTTTTCACCGCAGCCATTTTCGCATTAGGCATTATCAATTTCCATTGCCCGCATGTCTGGTTATTATTACCCCATTGACGAACATTTGCTCCATTAGCAGTACTTGCATTCTCCACCTCCACTACCTTGCCACTATGCTTAGGAATAATTTTATAGTATCCGTCACCAGTAGACTGCATAACAAACTGTTGGTTAAAAGTGCCAAAATAATCCCATTGGAATACATTTGCACCTTCATTCTTACTGATACCATCCACATCTACTACCTTGCCACTCGCAACTGCACTGATCTTATAAGTACCATCACCCAGGTGCGTAAACTGAAATTGCTGATTACTACCTCCAACATATTCCCACTGCTGAATGTTTCCACCATTCTCAGATACATGTTCTGCTGCAAGGTCCATATATTTTCCGCTATTGCGGTTTTGAATAAACCAGGTACCGTCCAAACCGGCTGTGCCAGTTGTACGAATGCGTAATGAAGTAACCTTATCATTTAAGCCATCATTTACCAGGCAACTGACATTTCCCCTGTAAGTTTTCGATGCACCGCTGAAATTGATGTCATCATATACCGTTACTTCAAATCCTTCCGCGACAGTCAAACTTGATAACACATCGTTGTCGATTCCTAAAGACTGTAGCCTGTCCAAATTATAGTCGCCTACTTCAAGTCCATTAGCAAAACCCAAATAGTTACAGTCATTGTAAAAATTGGCAACTTCCTGCTGGTTTTTGGTACGGATACCAAAAATGGTATTCACCCTGTTGGCAAGGTCCTTCAGGTTAATATTGTTGTCGTTATACACCCAATAAAATCCACCTTTGGAATTGCAGTTATTTTTAGCGCTGGTCATCTTATTGGCTACCGTAGTGGCATTTTCATAATTAAGATCTCCTGTGTGCAACTGAATACCGTTTATGTTCCAATCACATGGATTGTTACCAGCGCCTCCCTCATACCATTGTAAATATACCTTATCAACTGCACCACTCCGCTGGTTATTAACATTGGTCGCCAGGTTTTGCCAGTATGCCTTATTCATGTAAGGAGCAAGCGTTGTTTTATAACCAATATCCGCCAACATAACATGAAAAGAAGTCGCTGAATTGACATCATATGCTTCCTCATCATCGTTATTGATTGCATCAATGGAAGGTATAGCCGTTTTCAATGCCATGAAATTACGATAAAGGATGCTTCCTGTACCAACACCCTGACTCGCAACCAGGTTTTTGATATTCGTATAAGAGTGACTACCCCAGCCACCAATACATGTTTCCACCCTGTTGATGGAAGTGACGCCGGTTTTAAGAGAAGTTACATCTGCAACATAGTTTGGATTGGTGGCACCAAAGACATAGGTTCCGTTTGAGCAGATGGTTTGTCCATCAGTTGTCAAATCCCCATTTGGCTGAACAGTGACATCAAATAGGATCACATAGGTAAATCCGGAAGCTTTTAGGTCTGTAATGGTATGATTTCTCTCCCTAC
This sequence comes from Chitinophaga sancti, assembly GCF_034424315.1. Taxonomy (GTDB): domain Bacteria; phylum Bacteroidota; class Bacteroidia; order Chitinophagales; family Chitinophagaceae; genus Chitinophaga; species Chitinophaga sancti. The sequence goes on along the minus strand of NZ_CP139972.1, from coordinate 7,820,781 downwards.
GGAAATGTCCACCGACATAAATACCCGATTGAGCAGAAACATACTCACTTATTGACAACAGGATAATACATAAAAGTCTAAAATTCATTTTCATAACAATAGTAGTTATTAGAGGGTTTAATATTGAGTGTTTAACGTGGTTGCTACAATTTCTTTAAGTTAACCGCCTACATTACCGGGTTTAGATATAGACTTTTTAAAGGTACACAAACCTATCTGAAAATTCTATCAGAACATACTTAAAATTCTATTTTAACTGGAGACCAGGCCACCGGGCGCAAACAAGCAATAGTGTTTTATATCTCATATAAATACCTGCTGCATTTAATCTGTTAGTTTCCTCAATCTTATGTGTAATCCCTAAATATGTCTTTGTCATCTGGAACATGAGATAGTTTTCCTGTTCATTTGGTAACAAATGTGGAGTAATGGCCTGATGTAAACTTTTCATCTTTGCAGTATTGATAAAACACATCAAAGATGAAAAGTTACTTATTATTGACCATTGCCATCTTTTACGGGATGGTAGTGCATGCACAGGATAGTGTGAAAAGCAGTTTCTGGCATCCTGATCCACCACATTACAAAGCGAAACAAGCCATTGAAGCGGAATCACTCTTCCCGATGTTTTTTACTGGTGGGTACCACGCCGCCGTGGGATTCCGCTACGATAAATTCCGCGTAAGAGTAAGCGTTATCAATGGTGGCACCTACAATGCAGAACCTGCCGGACTGAAAAACCAAAAGGAGGACTTCAAACGATTCTACAAAACATCTCCAGGTATTTTCCTGGGATATAATATCTGGAAGAACCTGGAACTCTATACATTTCTGGAAATGCACACTTTTGCCATTGAACAAAAGTCTACCGGCATTCGCCAGGATATACGGAGCAATGACTTTGGCGGGGGCATCAGCTACCAGTTTTTCTTTGGCAAATACCTATACCTGCAACCTGGTCTGCACCTTTATTTGCGGGGCGATAAAACCCGCGATTTCAATGGCGCACCATACACGATACCTAATGCAGATGTAGCCCCGGTCATCCGTATAGGCTACAGGTTATGGGAAAAACAATAAGATTAATGCGTGTATGTTATTTGCCTGTGGCAACTATACACACAAGGACATGATAACTACAGGCCAATCTTCTCCTGCAATGAAACAGCTATTGTATGATGCCTCATTGGCAGGTAGTTCACACAACACGCAGCCTGCGCAGACCCATTGATAGTTTTACAATGTTTAAGTAATCTTCTTTGTTTTTGTAAATTTGTTCCACAATTCATATGTATTTGTGGGATGACAGATAAACAAGATCTAAAACAACAGGTTGAAAGCCTTTGTTCCCTGAGCGATAAAGAGTGGCAGACATTTGCTGCACGGCTGAACTACAGGGAGATAAAAAAAGGAGATTACGTTTTATACCAGGACCGGGTTTGTGATTTCGTGGCATTTGTCCAATCGGGAGCTTTTGTTTATTTCCGCTCTCTGGAAAATGGAACGGAGTATACCACTGATTTCGGTTTCAACGGTGAATGGATTGGAGATATGTATAGCCGGCTGAATGGCATCCCTTCTTTTCTCAACATTAAGGCATTGGAAGATTCGGCGATACATATTTTATATCAAAAGGACCTGGATGAATTACTTAGTGCTATCCCAGCATTGGAAAAGCTACTCCGGATCCTGGTTGAAAGAGCTTTTTTGAAAATCGTCCGACAAAGCCTGCACTTTCAGATAGTCGATGCCAAAGAACGTTACCTGAAATTGATGGAAGAATCGCCGGAAATTTTGCAAAGAGTTCCCTTGTACCATATTGCCAACTATCTGGGTATCGCTCCCAAATCGCTGAGTAGGATCAGAAAAAATACGGTTAAAGGAAGACAACCCTGATGAAACGGTATTTATCGCTTTTAAAAAAAAGCGCAGATGGAATTACCAGATAAAGAGGACTATGTAAAAGCGACATTTCAGCATTAGTCTTTTATAATTCAATGAGATGAAGGAAGATTCGTTTCAGTATGGATTAGCTTTAATTGAGGTTATTATAACCGGACTAAACATCTACCCTATAAATTTATAGCGCCCCCACCGATTGCTTTTAGCCAATTTCACTTATTTTAAATTTTGTGTTTAACTGCCTCTTATTTAATATTGGGCTGTAATATTCCCTGCTATATTTCCGAACAGAAATGCGGAACTAGCCTGCCAGTTTGTAGATTGAACCGAAGCATGGGTATTTCACGCCAAACCACGTGGAATGACTGGGTGGTTAGTTTTGCTTTGAAATGCCCACAGAAGAACCCACAATCTTAGAGTATGTTTAAAAACTAATTCTACTTATTTTAGAAGTATACTAATGAATGCTACCTGGATGAAAGCCACAGATGATTCAGGTAGCCTTTCATAATCCTTCGACAATCTTCTGAAGTTATTGAGCCAAGCGAATGATCGTTCAACCTGCCATCTACCTTTCTGTGGCACAAAACCCTTTACTGTCGGCGGTTTCTGAGCTATTTCCATCTTCCATTTGTAATAATTCTCAACCATATCGCTAAACTCTCCCTGGTATGCTTTATCTGTACGAATCAGTTTCATCCTATGACTAACCTTTTCAATTTTCCACAGCAAATCAAAACCGCCAATTGAGTCATGAATATTTGCGCCGCTGACACTTATCGCAATTGGTAATCCTAAGCTATCAACAGCAAGATGCCTTTTTCGACCATTGATATGCTTACCGCCATCGATCCCGGTTTCTATACTTACGAATCCAGTTTTCTTTATACTTTGGCTATCGATAGCACTGACAGATGGTGCATAATTTCGCCCCTGATCTATCCGCTCTTTTCTAACCATTTTTAACATCACCTGTTCCAGCACACCTGCTTTTTTCCATTTATTGAAATAATAGTAAACTATCTGCCAGTAAGGGAAATCACTGCTTAGATTACGCCATTGACTACCTGTTCTGCAAATCCATAATATAGCATTGAAGATAGTTCGAAGGCTATATTTACGCTTTCTTTTGTCCGTTAATATTTTTTCTATACTTTTCCAGTGCGAATCGGTCAATAATGTGAACTTCGTTCTCATAGTTTGTTTTGTGGTAAATCCAAACTAATTGATCGATTCGTACTTTCCTAATTTTAGCCCATCAGAATTTTAAACATACTCTTAACAAAGCATATTGCATCATTATTTGAAAATAATCGCCATGAATAGTATTTCCATCTTCCGCATTAGTCAGCTATTACTATGTTTTTATGTTATGTCAACCATCAACGTTCAGGCACAGGACACATCGCACGTTATTACAAACGACATAGACAATTTCTGGAAAGCCTTTGATAGTATTCAAACCATTTCGGTTAAACAACAACAGGTGGCTGTTATGAAAGCGCTATACATAGACAATGGTACAGATGGCCTGAGAACTTTTATGCGCCTGAGAAATTTTGATGAAACCAGGCTTGTAGACGTTATAGAAAAATATCCTAAATATTGGCGATCCATACGCAACAACACATTGGCGATCAAGCCAAAAATACAATCATTTGAAAAATATATCCGGGAATTTAAACTGATTTTTCCAGAGCTTCGCCCTGCTACTATCTATTTTACTATAGGCGCAATTCGTGCCGCAGGAACAGTTGAAGACTCTATTGTTTTGATAGGTACCGAAATCGCAATGGGTAATAAACATACCGAAGTTTCAGAATTCCCCAATGCGAGACTGGCGAACTTTTTTAAAAATCAGGATACCAATAATATTATTCCAATAGTAATCCATGAGTATGTGCACACGCAGCAAAAAGGAGAAGCTAAAATACTCTTAGGACAATGCATTTATGAAGGTGCCTGCGACTTCATTACAGAGTTGATATTGAAAACACCATTAAATAACTCTTATCTCGAATACGGGAGAATGCATGAGAAAGAATTGATGGATGTTTTCAAAAAGGAAATGTTGAACGAAGATTTTTCAAACTGGCTTTATAATGGTACAACTGCAACAACAATGGGAGACCTCGGATATTTCATAGGATATACTATTTGTAAAGGATATTACCGTAATTCAAATAACAAAGCAAAGGCCATCAGAGACATCATCCGGCTAGATTACGCTGATCAACCAGCTGTACTACAATTTCTTTCTTTATCTGGCTTTTAAGATAAATATCCATCGCACAAACTTCTTTAAATGGTTATTATATTGGATTGGCAGAAATGTGTTCAGCTGATAGTGTTGGGGTTAAAGAATGTTATACCGATCCCGAACACCCTGAAAGAAAGTAGTATCACCTGACGCAGATGAAAATCCATTAAAGAAATTCTTATTAACGGGTATTTATTTACTAAGAAAATGCATAAACGTTTACAATAAACAAAGTTATGATTGGTAGTCCTGAACATTTTCATCAACTTGAAAAATCCCTTGCACGCAAGTTGGGCATTGCAGCATTCCAAAGTGGTCTCCAGGTTTTAAGAAATGACCGCGGCTGGCGTGAAAACGAAATTTCAATCGACTATATCTGGATGGTAACAATAGACCATTCATATTCCGGGGAAGGCGGGATTTTTGCCATCAAATATAAAGAAAGCAAATTTCGTGAAAAGGTAAATCCGGGAGAGCTGGTACAGGGGATTTTCACTAATAAGGATGAAATTAGTCAAATCTATACAGAAACCGGTACTACTGATTTAAGAGGTATTTTCGATTTCAATTTATTTGAAGGCAGCCAGGGAATTACTTTAGACGGAGTAAGTTATACTATAAGGATATCAGGACAAAATATTGATACATTCATAAGCCTCAGTAACCCTAATACTGATTCCTGGAAAAAATGGGAAGCAGAGATATGGGCATTGGGTAACAGGATGGCCCTGGCATCTGGAAACAAAGAGATGATTAATTTATTCCAATAACACGCTTGTTAAATGAGACAAACTCCTCTGCCAAATGTACCTTCTGCAGAAGAGGTGGAAAAGAATGGACAGGATCTGGGAGAGATGAATAAGGTGTTGTTGAAAAAGGTAGAGGAGCTGACGCTGTATATGATTGAACAGCAGAAAGTGAATGAAGACTTAAATAAAAGGTTGTTAGCGTTAGAGAATAAATAGACAAAAAAATATGGCCCGCCAAGGCGGGCCATATTTTTTTGTAAAATGTTGTTAGGCTTATGCCGCTTCGCCATTCCAATAATCCTGACGAATATTTTTCCCTCTTATCTTGAGCTCGTCTATTATTCAATTTTACTGAAATCTAATAGACCCGCATTATTGTGTAACCGGTACCTGGTACTGATAATCCAGCACCTTCAGGATCTTGCCATCCATACCTCTCACCACTTTCAGCCGCCCCAATGGGTCAAAATCATAAAAGGTAGGTCTGTCTGCAATATCAGTTTCACTGGTTACTCCCAGCAAAGGTTCTGTTGTATAAGATACCATCATTGCACCCAATGGATAAACTTTAAGCTCATCTATATATCCTGTTCCACTTATTGTAAAACCACCCACACCCGTAATACGATGTTCGTAATGTGTCCATTGGTCAATAGTAGATCCTTTCACAGGATAACCGGCAAGAGTGCCCGCAATTGTATACGGACCCGCATTTTTCGTCCAATAAGAAACAACATAAGTACCCCCACTGCTGGAAAGTGGTACGGAGATGTTTCCACTAGCCAGATCATAAGACCGCTTGCCGGTCAGACTATATTGTGTATTGACACCATTTGCACTATAATTTACCCTGCCGCTGGCATCAGGCTCAAAGCTTGTGTAGGAAAAAGTAGCATAACTACCGTTTTCAACTTTGGCAATCGGATAGAGATTATTATCAGACCAGAGAATAGATGAAGTCACACCCTTGGACAATGTCTCCCGCAATGTTTCATAGGGACCATAACTATTGAAAAGCACCTCCTGTGTAAAAGGGCCCTGCTTTAAAGAACGTTCGATGGAACTAAGTGCATAATTATTACCACTGGGTCCATAAGCGTATCTCACTTTATAAGTCTCATTATTATTGACCAGCCCTGTCTGCTCAAGCAGTTTTGTATAACGGCCTGCTGATACCAGCGCACTCGCTGAAGGATTACTCGTGGCATCAACTGGATACAAATATGTTGTCTTTACCTGCTCATTCTTACTATTTAAAGATGCCTGAGAGATAAGCTGTCCTTTCGTATTATATGCATAGTCCTCGTTCATTGTCAACACCTGTCCATTCGCATACTGACTGCTTATCTTATTTTTCAGCTGGTACCATCTTGTATACAATGGATAACTAAGTACAATATACCCCAGTGTATATCCAGGAGGTGCCGCCGCACGGCACTCATAGCCAATCATAAATTTCTTATAGCAGTTAAACCCGGTGAAGAGTTGTGTCTGGCTGCTTTCATAATTATAAACGACATCAGAGAGGCGCGTACCAGCAGCATCAAAGAGCTCTTCTTTTTCAAGTGATCCGTTAGCAATATCAGGATCATCCGGCATTCCGTATGAATTACTGCTCTCCTTATTATGATAATAGTAGACATGTGAACCATTGCTGCTACCATCATTTGCCACATCTGTTTCTACCACCCTGGAATAAGCCACCGCATTACCCCCTGCTGAGTTGGAGAAAGGCACATAATTTTCTGCAGACACAAACCAGATATTGGCAGTGGTACCATATGCGGTCTGTGATCCTGCAGGAAGCGTTTCAAAGTACATCGATCTGACATCAACATGTGATAACTTCGACAGGATCACACCAGAAGTGGAACCGTCTGCATTCACATAGCTCAGCTTCCTGGTACCTGCCAGCAAACCCGTTTGTGAATAATTACGTATAGTAGCCAGGCGGCTTCCCCCTCCATAACTGATGTTAGTTGGCAGATCCGGCATATCAGTATATTCAAAGAAAGCACGAATAGATGCACCCTTATTAAAATCATTCTGACGCCCCAGTACATCAGGCAATTCCACAGCAATGGTATAATAGCTGATAGCAGGATCATATTGAAAAGTAACCGTCTCCTGGTAAGAAAGATTCCTGGAAGCGTCAAATGCCGCCTGGTCAGATGTGCTCATCTGCCAGGTCCTGATCACAGTAGATACGCCATTCACCACTTTTGAAATAGTTACCTTAGAAGGTGCCAGATTGGCAAATGTCAAACCCTGTGCAGAAGTACCCCCGCTTACGTTATATTTAAGTGTCAGGGGCATCGTTTTGGAGAGTTTGAATTGGGATATTTTCACATCATTCGTTTCGTTGTAGTCTGATATGTCCACCCGCTTAGTCACAGCCGTAATTTTATTTGCATCCGGATAATTGTAATGACCAAAAGAATGCGCTTCATAATCAAACGTCGTGTACCCACCAGTAGGATAAGTAATTCTCTTCAGGAGATAAGCATTCATCTTCGTCACATCAGGCGCCCTGTTTGCTCCATCGATGGTGGTCAGAAAGCTGGGAGTAGGCATATCCCAGCGGTAATAACCGGTTTGTATAAAAAAGGTCAGATCCGGAATAAGCTTTGTATTGTTAGCACCATTATAATACCCCCAATAGTCTCGCGCAAAAGAAGTTTTAAGGGGCATGGTGACAGTTTCATCATAGTCAAATTTATACGCAGGCTGTTCCAAACTCTGTACACCATTTGTATAACCTACCTCTTTTACTGACAACAATTTTAATCGTTTGCCTAGAATATCCTGTGTGGTCAGACCTTTGGTATAATCACCGCCGATAACCGTGTATGGGAAGTAGTTATAGGAGAATACCCAGGATTTGATTTTATTACCGGTTCCCCGCGCAATCATATCGACCGACTTAATTCTCTTTACACTCATCGTACCGTTGCTGTTGTCGCCGTCATTATCAGCTTTACCCAGCATATCGTCCCTGTCTTCCATATTGAAAACGACCTGCATATCAGCGGTTACAATTTTAGATAACAACCGTGTACTGCTGGAGTTATTTTGTAAATAGGGCTGCACAAACAGTTCAGCTGTACTCCCCATCCCCAATGGATACTGAGAGTGGTAGGTTTCGCTGAATGAAAACCAGCTACTAAATCCCCTGGTATATTCGAAATTGATAGTCTTCCCATTATTGAAATCAATTTGCGTTAATTTCCAGGTAAATCCAGCGTAATCGGAACTATCTGAAACGTAAGAAAATTCTGTTGCAGCAAAGGTGAATTTATTGCCGTCAATAGTCGTCGCACGCCAACCCCCACCCTGATCCGGCTCAAATTTTATATCGCTCTTCTTGTCGAGCAACACAATTTGTTTCGTTTCAGGATTAATATAAAAACGACCGGAATACCCCCCGGGGAAATTGTACATATAAATATCCGGCTGTCCGTGGCCCTGTTGTAAATAGTCCAGGGTCAACTGATCATCTCCTACACTTTTGGAATCAAAAGGAATACAGGGAAATACTTTCCGGCCGATCTCCGGGCGGGATGCCTGTACACCGGTAACAGGTATATTGTCTTTCAGAAACTGATATCCTGGCGCCAGTGTCAGCTGATCATAACTATCTTTCTTACCATTGATTACCTGTATAATAGAGCCTCCCGGGTCAAGGCTCCACCCAAGACCTACACTACTGGCCTGGTCTTCAACCTTTATCCCCGAACCATGGTATCTAAGGGTAATTGGGATCTCAATACCAGCTTCCTTAATAGTGTAAAAGGGGATCGATATATCTGCAGTACCTGTATAATATCCGATCGGTATACCACCGAACTTTCCAATCATTGCAGCTTCCGGAGAAGTAGGCAATGTCGTTTTAATATCAAACAAATTAGAAGGAACCTGCGATACACATTTGCCAGCGATTGCTACAAATGAGCATAGCAGCAAAGTCCGTTTGAGGACCGGCAGTACAATAGGTATAGTCATAAAAAAGTACTTAGGGTCTGCTGATATAGTAATAAAACATTGTTAATCAATATGATGTGGCTTGTTTTTTGCTGTAGAAGTGTTTGTATATTGAAAGATTCATCTTCAAAATCATGCAGCAATGATACGTTACACTCCTGCAAAACAGTTAACCTTAGAAGGATTTTCAACTCCTTTTTCGCAGCAATTATCCACTACAAACCGATGGGTTATACTAGCTGCAAAGATTCCGTGGGACAAACTGGCGGACGTGTATTATAAAAAAATGCGGGCAGATTTCGGTGCTCCAACATTGAGTGCCCGGATGGTAATAGGTGCAGTGATCATCAAACATATACTTAACATAGATGATCGGGAGGTAGTAGAGCAGATCACGGAAAATATATATCTGCAATATTTTGTAGGCTTAAGCAGTTTTCAACAGGAGGCTCCCTTTGATGCATCATTGATGGTCAGTATTAGAAAAAGATTAGGCATAGATGTGATGTCCAGATTGAATGAGATTATTTTGCAGGAAGCCGGACTAATCAAAGCGAATGAAGAGAAAACAGCGGATACCCGCAGTGAGGATGATCAGGATGGGAATGGTGGAAAGAGTAATAACAATGTCTTGAATGAGCATACAGAGAGCGTAAAAGGAAAGTCATCTGATGGGCTATCAGGAACAGTCATGTTAGATGCGACAGTGTCAGAGCAACAGATCGAATATCCAACAGATATCAAATTATTAAATGAGGGTCGCCGTCAATTGGAAAGGATGATAGAGCGGGGATGTCAGGTAGCAGAACTGGTGATGCCGCGCATGTATCGGAGAATAGCGAGGAAGCAATATTTGAACATTGCCAAAAAAAAGAACAAAAGCAAACGAGATATACGCAGAGGTATCCGACAGCAATTACAATATGTTAAACGAGATTTAAAGTACATCAACTGGCTGATAGAATCAGAAGCTAATTTCAAGGGGGTGCTGAAAATGAAAGACTGGAGGTTAATACGGGTGATCCAGGAAATGTATCGTCAGCAGGCAGAGATGTATAAGAATAGAGAGCATAAAATATCGGATCGGATTGTAAGTATCTATCAACCGCATGTACGTCCAATACCGAGAGGTAAAGACCGTGTATCAACTGAGTTTGGCAGCAAACAACTGGTGATGTTGAAAGATGGCTACACCCATATAGAAAAACTGAGCTGGGATAATTACAATGAAGGTTCATTGTTGACCGAAAGCCTTGAAACATATAAACGCTTGTTTGGGTGCTATCCAGAGCGTGTATTGGGAGATCAGTTGTTCGGCACACGTGAAAACAGACGATTCATGAGTGGAAAAGGGATCCGTTATGTGGGCAAGCCATTGGGTCGGCCCTCATCAAATAGTAAGGAGCAAAAGCGATTATTGCAAAAGGAGATGCCGGAACGAAATGCGATCGAAGGGAAGTTTGGACAGGGGAAAAATGCATATGGACTGGGCAAAATCAAGGCCCGCCTCAAGGATACAGCTGAGAGTTGGGTGATGTCTATATACTTTGTTATGAATCTGCTTAAACTGGCAGCAGGTTCTTTGTTGTCAGTACTGCAGATCTATTACTGGCTGGTAAAGGAGGGCTATTTGACCACAATGGGGAATAGATCCGATACACAATTTATATCCCGGTATCTGAGACATTAAGAAGGGTAAATCGATTCGGTGTAAAAATGAAAAATAACAGATCGGGAACTTATTCAGCAGACCCTACTTATATGGGCGTTTTTATGGAATTAGAAGTTATTATTTCGTATAACTACAGATACAGGTCAACACATCAGTGTACAAACATAGTTTCACAACGATTTGAAGTGGTCGCTTGTTCTCATAATTGTAGTTTCGTAATTCACTACTAATATCGGAAGAAAATCGTATTAATCAACAAAAAACTGTTTCTTCATAATATAACTCCCTGGCTTTAAAGTTAGCCTATTCGTTACTCTACCTGCCCTTTCTCTTTTAACTCCTTCACAGACTTCATCAGCTCAGCTATCACTTCCTGCATCTTTTGCTTCTCCTTATGTTCTTCAATCATATACAGCGTAAGCTCCTCTACTTTCTGAAGCAACAACTTATTCATCTCCCCCAGGTCAATACCTTCTTTCTTTACCTCTTCACTGGTAGGCATTCCAGACAGGTGCCTATTCGTGTTGATATAATTTTCAACTTCCTGTAATGATGGTAACTGATAATCAGGTTTAAATACAAAATCAGCCCAGCCACTTGAAAGTACTTTTATCTTACGGGCACCAATTGAACCTTCTACCGCCAACATATGACTACCAAAGCTTGTTGTTCCAATGCCAACATTACCTTGTATAATAACAGGATCCAGACCAGTAAAAACCTGCACATTCGTTACATCATTATCCCTTACAATGGTAAGTACCGGAGACTGAGAGTATCCCGTAAAGGAAAAGTTATATAATGATGCACCATTCTGAATGCTGACCGCAAGGTAACTTTCACCATTATAAACAAGTGTTACCAATGAAGCAGGTTCATTATAACTTATGATGCTACCACGATTGGCATTATACGCACTGGATGTATTTACTTCCACAGTCCATTTACGGTTATATGCTTCTGCACTTCCCCTTATTGCAGTTATTTTCCCCTGCACATAATTATCGGACATTAAAGTAGTTGAATATACCTTATGCAACAGCAAATAGTTAATGCCCTGGGAGTCTTCTGTTTGTCCTGCTATTGCGATGGTACCATAATTACGGGTGTTCTGCGCCATCACTCCAACAGAAGTTGCAAACAGCAATAAGAAACTAAGAAAGCAATTTTTTGTTTTCATATGTAAAAGGGTTTATTGAATAATGTTTGTTATTGAAAAATTGATGCCCCTTCCAGGCCTTTTTTTAAAAGCTGTTCGTCCTCATTTGTTGAACGTATAAAGATGCTGTTGATAAGGATTTATTAGTGACAGGAACAAGCAATTCGTTGGTCATACAATGACCGCTTGACTGGGTCTTCCGGCAGGAATAATATTACCTGTATACGTGTATCCAAGCTTTTCTTTCATAAGAATGAGAAAAGTAATGGTATAGAACAGTTAAAATGGCTTTGAGAAGTTAAATCATGCCTGTTTTCATCTTTACGTTGGGTATAAAAACGGCTATAAAAGTATCCATACTTAATCAAATCACCACTAACACCTTCGTGTTAATCATTACCCGTAATATTTACATACCCCTGTTTTATAACCCGCTATCAAAAGTAAAAGGAACATACGCAGCATATCTACGCAGCACAAATTTATTAGACTCCCACTTCTTCTCTCTTATAACCGTACATCAATTTCTTTTGCAACTTTGCCGGCATCGCTGCATACTCCGCACATACCGCTTTCATCTTGCTTTCCCCTGCGTAACATTCCGCAGGGCAGCAGCTAACTTCCCTACAAAGCTTAGTACAAGCCTCTCCCCATTGGAATTAAAACTGAGCCAAATGAAAGGAATCAATTAGTATTTAATGGAACTGCATTTAAAATATTTGCATTATTGTTGACTCTTTGGTTTGCAGGAGTTTTTATAATTCTCTATCTGGCATGTACCCCTGAAACTGAAACCCGGCCCTAACATAAACCCATACTACCCCATTGTAAAAAAACAAGAAATTCCAAAAATACCCGACATTCCTTATCTTTAGTAACAATCGTAACCTATACATCTCTTAAAAGAACACAATTTCTATACAATCACCTCAAAACCTTTATTACCTCAAATTCAAATTGAACAAGATGAAAAACACCACAATTTCGACCCTTTTCCTATCGGTTACAGGTGCCGTCCTGCTATGGAGTGCATGTAACAACAACAAGAAGTCCGCTGCACTTTCCGAAAGCCAAATCACCTATTCTGCCCTTCAATTACCAAAAGATCCACTACCTACCTGTACCCTTCCGCAAGACACATTTAACACATGGTTCCTGAAAGGCAAGGCCACAGAAAACGGACATGTTACTCCCGCTAATAGTATCACGTTCGGTCATCAAAACAATTGCGATTTCTACCAGTGGTCGGAACGTATGTTCTTATGGGTAACATCTCCCAATACCGGCGTATATGGATCTACCGGAAGAGTACTGGAATCACCGGTATTTTATACAGTCGCTCCCGATACCGCCGGAGGTATGACCCTGATCAAACACCTTCCTGGTACGATCTTACCGGTAAGCCCAGCTCTCAGTAAAAATGGCCCTAACAGACTACCTATCTTCTCTGACAGGAAAGGCCATCTATTTGAAGTATTGCTCCACAAACCCGGAGAAATAGTGCTGGTAAAAAACCGTGCCGGCAAAATAATTGAACTGGGGCCGGTCGAAAAAGATGCAAAGGGAATGCTTCTTTTGAAAGATAAAAAAGGAGCAGCCATTGAAAAACCCCAGTTCGTTACGAATTTTAAAAACCCTAAAAACGTCGTCCATGCATTTGCAACCAGCAAAGGAAAAGCATTCTTCTACAGTAATGGAGACCCGGTAGAAACTGAACTGGCGCAAGCTACGCAAGATGCACTGATGGCACAAAATGGCTCACTCGTATATTATATAACATTTGTCAACGACGTGTATGCCTATTTCGTTGCGGCCAAACAGGCTAAATATATGATCCCTTACCAGTTCCCAACTACCACTCCCGGCAGGGATAGCATAATGACCTTCGCAAGACAACAAGGCTATAGCCTGGCACCAGATTCCAATGCACTGGCTATTGAATTAAAAACTTCGTGGATCATTGCCGATAGCCTCAGCGATGCAAGCGGTTATGTTACAATGGACGCTATTATTCCTACTTACAATACCAGCTCCCCTTCAAAATGGACTGTGACCGGTCAAAAACAGGTAAAACTTGCTTTGGTAGGAATGCACGTAGTAGGCAGCGTGGCCGGCCATCCGGAAATGATATGGGCCACATTTGAACATAACAGCAATACGCCTAACCCCTCATATCAATATATCGATTCCAAGAAAACAGTGCAGACTGTTCCGGCAGACAAGGGCAACTGGCTCTTTAACAATAAGCCTTCATTGCCCCTTGATTCATTTAATAATCCTCACATGACTGCCGATAACCTGAATAACCTGCTTGCTGAAGCACCTTATACAACCATCAGCTCCAGCAATTCACTACGCCTGTTTCCTTTCGGTGCAGATTTTAAACTTGTTCCTAACCAACAGGATACCAGCGCTTCTGCGTCCAATACCGAAATTATCTCCATCAACAATACGATCATGGGCATGATCCCAGGCAATGACATTCGCAAAAACTACGTATTTATTGGTGCTACATGGACGGATGGTGGCACTGCTCCTAATGGGAATGTCTATTCTTCAGATACGACCAAAGGCAGCGCAATAGGTACCAGCCTGCTGGCGAATAGTACCATGGAAACTTATCTCCAGGGAACCTCTTTCACCTGCTTTACCTGTCATAGCCACAACAATTCACTGGCACCTGGCGCCATCAGCCATATTTTTGATACAATTAATCCCGTAAATAATATCCTGAAGAAAATGAAGTAGTGGTAATCATCCGGCAGCAAAACAACGCCGATAAATCTACCTTCATTACATTATAAAAATGCTCCTAAAAACTGTTCGTTTTTAGGAGCATTTTTCATTAAAGACCTTTTTTCTTCGGAGCCGCAGTTCTTCTTTTAACCTGGTAAATCGACAACATTTAATATCACCTATGCGAATATTCAAATTCGCCAGCCCCCCGCAAACAACCTACACCGCAATCTTATTGATCATCCCATTAAAAATAAAATAATGAAACGGCAAAACAGCATACCAATATAACCTGCCTGCCAATCCATGCGGCCTAAACGTCGCCGTTTGCCAGACCACACCATCTTCTATCCTAAACTCCAACCAGGCCTCCCCGGGCAACTTCATCTCAGCATATAACAACAAGCGCCGCTCTTTTTTACTCGCATAAATCACCCTCCAAAAATCCACATGATCACCTACATTCAATAAGGTCGGATTCTTACGCCCCCTCTTTAACCCCACACCCCCAAATAGTTTATCCAACAAGCCCCGAAACTCCCAAAGCCAGTTCGCATAATACCACCCTGTAAGCCCCCCTATCGAAAAAATCCTTTCCAATGCAAGATCCTGGTTAGCAGTTTTACGACATTTCTTATCATTAAACACACCATATTTAGGCACTTGTATAAGCTTAGAATTTCTCCTTTTTTTCCCGGAAAACCCAAGTGCATCATTCCAGGTAGACAACACCAAATTCTGCTCTATCTTATCGAAAGCAATATGAATAGCCTCCTTATATGACATCAAGTGGATCTTATATCTCTGTGAAAGCGAATTCTCCCTGGCCACCACATCCACCTTCATACTTTCAACCAGGTTCTGAGCTAAAGTATAAGATGTAGATGTAACAAAATATAACCAGTATGACGACAACCTTGGCGTCATCACAGGAAGCGTAATAATAGATCTTTTAAACTTTCTTACTTCAGCAAATGATAGTAACATCTGCTTATACGTCAATATATCGGGGCCGTATATATCAAAACTCTTACCGTAGCAATATTCATCAGCCATCACAGCTGTTAAAAACTCAATCACATTTCTAATAGCGATAGGCTGCGTTTTAGTTTTCAGCCATCTCGGTGCAATCATGACCGGGAGCTTTTCTACCAGGTCCCTGATTATCTCAAAAGAAGAGCTTCCTGATCCAACAATAATCCCAGCCCTTAAAGTAGTCAGTGGCTTATTGGCACTACCAAGTATTTGCTCTACATGATTCCTGGAAGAAAGATGCCTTGAAAGTTTATCAGCATTTGTTATACCGCCCAGGTAAATCACCTGTTTTACCTGGCTTTGGTTAACATACTTAACAAAATTCTGCGCTACTTTCTCCTCTAATGACTCAAACTTTCCGGATACGTTCAGAGAATGTACCAGGTAAAAAGCAATGTCAATATCTGCAGGCAATTTCCGCTCAGCATCTTTATCAAGCAGGTCCACCTCCACCGCCGACAAACTATGCGGATGCTGAAACTTTCCCAGGTCAAACCTGCTCAGATCCCTCACCACACATACCACCTGGTGCCCCTGCCCAAGTAAGACAGGAAGCAAACGTTGTGCGATATACCCTGTAGCACCAGTTAATAATATCCTCATAACATGCCATTTCTAATGCTGTGATAAAATTCAAACATTATAATCCGGTAATTCTATTTCATCATTAGCTTGCTTTCCCTTCTTACTAAAACTCATTTCATAATTACCATTTATGTATTGATCATCAATTATAAATACCTATTTATGAAATGAGTTCTAAAAAGCTCCACCTCAGATTTTGCAAACTTAGTACCCGTCAGCGAGAAAAACGCATTGAGTATGCTAACACCTAACCTGGAATCAGGATATGCTGATCAATACTTTTGTTCCTTTCATAATCGACTGATTAAATGTGGTTAACGGGATTCAACTCAAATAACAAATGTAGACAATATCCACGCCATAGTCAATTTATAATCAGCGGCTTCAGCGTTATTCAACCAATACTAAAAGCAAATTATCTGCTTTCAGCCCCTGCCCTCAAAATCTCCAACACCCGCTCCTTTAACTCGTCCATTACCTCACTTTTTATAGGATTAAACTCTTGGTTCTTTATGTTGCCAATCAAATATTCACTATCGAACTTCCTGATATAGTAGTTATCAATCTTCTGAAATCCAGTCTCCTCATCTACTTCCTGAACTGTCACTAAAATACCATCGGCTATTTCAATTAACTGTGACTTCGAAACAAAAACCCTAATCGTGTATGGTTTACCTTTACTATCAGTACGAATATATGAGAAGCTATAAGAGGTTGCATTCATTACAATATAAATTAAGGTATTTATTAAAACTACTCCCTACAAACAATCGCCCATCCAGCAGAATACATCATCAATTTAACACATTCTATCGATCCTATATCAAATCTTTTAAAAGGAAACGGCCCGGTTTTTTTAAGAGCAGTCAAGCTCCGGGAAGTATACGCCCTTCTTCAAAGTGCCTGCTTTTCGGCATAAATCCAAACAACAATAATTGATCAGGGGCCCTATTGCTGATGATAAGGATCATACGCTATCAACGCGCTTCCTCGTCTACAAATCTTATATTAGTAAGCAGTGAAATAATAGTATCAAACATGGGAGTACCGACTAACAAAACAGAACTGGAAAAAGCCATCAGGTTAAACTACGGCAGCTTACTAAAAGAATTGTCATCCATAACGTATAAAGAAGCCACTAAAAAAGAACTGGAAGGCCATACAAAAGGATCCTTGATGAATGTTCATGACCTTGTCGCTTATTTAGTGGGATGGGGAGAACTTGTATTGAAATGGAACCGGCTGATGGACAATGGCGAACCTGTCGATTTCCCTGAAACCGGGTATAAATGGAATGAGCTGGGTAAGCTGGCACAGAAATTTTATATTGATCACGCGGCTTCTGATTATAAGCATTTACTTGAAAAACTGGACGCAACTGTTACTGAAATACTTTCACTGATTGCCGGGAAAAGCAATCAACAGCTATATGGAACGCCCTGGTATACTAAGTGGACACTGGGCAGGATGATCCAGTTTAATACTTCCTCCCCTTATGCAAATGCGCGGGCAAGGATCAGGAAATGGAAAAAATCAAAGGAAGGTGATCAAACAAAGAAAAACGACACCACCCGGAGACAAATAACAAGCATCCAAAGTCAAACAAGCCCTAAAAAAAGAAATACCTCTCCCCCCAAAAAACACTCAGCTTAAAACAAAAGAACAAATCGCTAATTCTTAAAACAAAACAAAAGACAAAAACACAAGCATCTGAAGTCAAATGAAACGAAACAGAGAAAAACGTAAATCCCACGCCCCATGGACATCTGCCAAATGAAACCGATTCATTTATCAGGAAAAAAATAGTATACTACAATCTTTGTAGACTAGCATAAGTATATTATATTCGCACATATATCAAAATCAAAAACACACGGGAACTCCCCGTAAACTATGGCCCATAGCCACTTTATCGAGATCTAAACCTATGGAACACCACCAGGATAACCTTTCCATAGTTACCGACTCAAATTGAACTTAGGTAGACGAACGAGCAAATAAATAATGAACTTATTTTAAGAGAGAAAACAATAAACAACAAAATAACAACATCAACCAATTCAGGCGATAATAACCATAAGGAAAGAGCAAAGTTGAGATAAACATACTACCATAAACTTTGTAAAAAATGTTAACAGGGGATGCCCCCAGGCATCTTATTTCCTATTCGTAAACTATTGCCAGGTTTTAATTACAACAAACAAATCAGGAGGCGCTCATAACGCTCCCCGAGGGAATTTGTCCCTGCTTTAAAATTTAAACAATGAAGTAACAACCATCGAAGCACTACCGTATTGCACCCGGCAATACGACGTACATCTATATATTATCAACTAAAATTCAAAGGGTTTATGATGAGCAAACGAAAAAATTTTGCCAACTTACTTGTTATTGTCATAATGCTGGGGGCTGTCCTTGCCTCTCACCCCACAAGGGCACAGCAACGACACACCATCACAGGAACTGTTACAGACGGCACCGGACAACCAGTTCCCGGCGCTACCGTCCAGTTGAAAGGAACTAAAGCATTTGCGATCGTTGGTGCAGACGGGAAATTCAACCTGGAAATCCCTGCCAATAGCACCGCAAACGAAATCATTGTTAAATCTCTTGGCTTTGAACCTTACACACAAAAAATAGAAGAGCATCCACAAATTCACCTGACAACCAATTCAGGTGTACTCGGCGAAGTCGTAGTGGTTGCTTACGGTACCTCCCAGAAAAAACTGGTAACAGGCTCCTTATCTTCTGTAAGTGGCACCGCCATTGCTGACAAACCAGTGACCTCGCCTGATAAAGCATTACAGGGCGCCGTTGCAGGTCTGCAAATCACCTCCGCTTCCGGTGCTCCCGGCTCCGCTACAGACGTGCGTTTACGTGGTATCGGTTCCATCAACGCCAGCTCAAGCCCGCTTTGGGTTATCGACGGCGCCATCGCTAACTCCGGTGACCTCACCAACCAAACTACTACTGCCAATGCACTGAGCACCCTGAACCCCGATGATATCGAAAGCATCACCGTGCTCAAAGATGCAAGCGCTACCACCCTGTATGGTTCAAGAGCTGCCAACGGCGTTATCCTTGTAACCACCAAAAAAGGTAAAGCAGGAAAAAGCCAGATCAACTTCAACGGAAACTGGGGAGCTAACTCTAACGCCTACTGGAATAAGAACAACCGCCCCATGACCACCCCGGAATATATGAAAGCCTTTAGCCAGGCAATCATCAACGGCGGTGAAGCAACCAGCGAAGAAGAAGCAAAAACTGTCATGGTCGAAGACTATGGCCTGGACTCTACCGTGAACACCATCTGGAAAGACCAGGTTTACCAAACCGGCAAGCAAAGCCAGTATAACCTGAGCTTATCCGGCGGTAACGAAAAAACACAATACTATGCTTCCGGTGGTTATTTTAACCAGGAAGGCGCTACCATCGCTTCTTATTTCAAAAGATACAATGGCGCACTCTCCCTGAACTCAAAAGTAACTGACCGCCTCTCTTTCAGCACCAACATCAATGGCTCTTATGCTGACCAGCGAACACCTTCCAATGGTGGTTATTTTGCAAACCCTGCCGGTGTAATCTATTTCGCATTACCATGGTACTCCCCAAGAAATGCGGATGGCTCCTTTAACTACGGATCAAAAAATGATGCCGGCGGCGGAAACGGTAACTTCCCACTCATTACAGGTGATAACTTCAACCCCCTGATCATCGCAGCATGGGATAAGAACTCTACCAAATCTGCTAACTTCAGAGGCGCAGTTTCCGGTGAATACAAGATCCTGCCTAACCTGAAATTCACATCCAGGTTCAGTGGTGAATACCTCTACTTACATGAATACAAATATTACAATCCTTTCTACGGAGATGGTTATGCTGCCGAAAACCCAGGAAGAGTTGATATTTACAATACCCGCATTTTTGACTGGACATTCACCAACCTCCTGAACTATCATGCTAAACTGGACGATAACAATGACTTCACTTTAGACCTGACACTGGGCCAGGAATCCTATAAGTTCAACAACAGCTATGATGCTTCCAGTGCATCAGGTATGCCATTGAACCTGAAACTGACCAACGCAATAAACGCAGCTAAACCATTATCTTTTACAAGTGGTAACGCCTACAACGCGACCAGTTCTTATCTCTCTAATGGTATCTTAAGTTTCAGAAATAAATACGTCCTCACCGGTAGCTATCGTCGCGATGGATCTTCCGTATTTGGTGCGAATCACCGCTGGGGTAACTTCTTCTCTGTAGGCGCATCCTGGAATGTCAATGAAGAAGAATTCCTGAAGAATATCAGCTGGGTGAACCTCGTGAAGTTAAGAGCTTCCTACGGTGAAAACGGTAACTCCCTGGGCTTTGGTAACTATCAGGCCATCGGTACTTACGGCTATGGCTATAACTATGCCGGCGATGTAGGTAGTGCTCCAACCAACGTAAAAAACGACGACCTGACCTGGGAGAAAAACAAAAACTTTGACATAGGTGTTGACTGGGCATTATTCGACAACAGGTTATCCGGTACATTCGATTATTACCACAGAAGCACTGATAATTTGCTGGTAACCGTTCCCCTCTCCTACACTACCGGTTATAGTGGCGGTGAACTGATGAACGTTGGTGCTATGTCAAACCATGGGATCGAGTTCAGCATCTCTGCTATACCAGTAAAAACAAAAGACTTTACCTGGAACGTATCCTTCAACATTGCGAACAACCACAACAGGGTAAATAAACTCTACGGAGGCAGCCCAATTGCCAGCGGTGTATTCATGATTGCTGAAGGTCATGATGTACAGGAATATTATATGAGAAACTGGAAAGGTGTTGACCAGGCAAACGGTAACCCTCTGTGGTATACAAACGGTGCGGATACTGCAACTACCAGTACAGTCTCAAAAGTTACCAAAGACTTTACCGGGAAATCTGCTTCACCAAAATGGTTCGGTGGCTTCTCAAATACATTTACCTACAAGGCATTCTCTCTCTCAGGTACACTCACCTACAGTCTCGGGAACTACCTGTATGATGGCTATGCTACTTATTATAATAGTGATGGTGCTTATTACGGTTCTGAAAACCAAACCAACCTGCAATTGCAGGCATGGACGCCGGAACATACCAATACCATTGTACCAAAGGCGTCTACATCCAACTCAACCTCTTCTTATGCGTCCTCTACAAGGTACCTGTATAAAGGAGACTATTTCCGCTTAAGAAATGTGCAGTTCACTTACACCCTTCCTTCCTCCCTGTTAAGCAAGCTCAGAGTGGCAAGTGCTGCTGTATACGTGAGTGCAAACAACATCTGGACATTTGGAACTGACAAGTACCTGCCATTCGATCCTGAACAAGGTATTAAGAATACAGCCAGCTTCAATGCTCCTGCAGTTAAGACAGTGTTAGGTGGCGTGAAAATCGGGTTCTAACAGCATTTATTCATCATTGAAAAATGAGCATCATCATGAAAATATTTAAATTCAAATTTGCAATACAACTTATAGCAGTATCAGCGTTATTCGCTTCCTGTTCCAAGGATTTCATTGAAAAACTGCCGGAAGACGCAGTATCGTCTTCTACTGCCATCACTGATAAAAGTTCCATGCAGAGCGCTTTAAATGGTGCTTATGCTGAACTCAGAGCACTGGGGATCTACGGCGCCGACTTACCAATTATGGGCGATCTGCTGGCAGATAACTCCTTTGTGCAAACCGGTAATACAGGTAGATTCCTGACCACCTACCAGTACACCTTTATTAATGATGATGGCTATTATTCTGCTATCTGGAATAATTCATATACCACTATCCTGCGTGCAAATAACATTATCAATGCAACTGCAAGCGGCGATCAGACAGCCATTGACGCACTTAAAGCTGAGGCACATGCGATCAGGGGCCTGGTGTATTTTAACCTGGTAAATATCTATGCCCGTAACTACGATGATACTACCGGCTATGGCGTACCTATCGTACTGGAAGATAACCCTGCCAACAAACCGGGAAGAAGCACAATTGGCCAGGTTTATAACCAGATCATCAGCGATTTCCAGACATCCCTCTCCAGCGTTAGAGAATATTCCAGTTCTATCACTATCAGTAAATATGCAGTAGAGGCCCTCTTAGCCAAAGCTTATTTTTACTCCAGGCAATATGATAAAGCATTGTCCGCTGCAAAGGATGTAATTGATAATTCAGGTTTTACCCTGGCTGGTACTCCTGCTGCCTATGCCTCCTTCTGGGCCAATGCAGCCGCTAAATCTGACCAGGTGGAAGTGCTGTTCGAAGTAGATGCAGATGCTACCGATAACAACGGAGCCAGTGACCTGGGCCGTATGTATGTAAATGGCTACAATGACATCTATTGCGATTCTACTTTCTACCGTACCTATTCCGCAACAGATGTAAGACGTACACTGCTGCTGGATGGTGCTACAAAAGTTGGGAAAGCCACACATGTGGTGAACAAATATCCAAATGGCGCCAATACAGACAGAGATAATATCAAAGTGATCCGCCTGGCAGAGGTATACCTCATTGCAGCTGAATCAGCAGCCCGCCTGGAACAAACCAGCGTAGCATTAACGTACCTGAATACACTGGCACAGACCAGGGATAATAGCCTGGCAGCCTATGCTCTGAGCGGTCAGACACTGATCGATACCATCATCGAAGAAAGACGTAAAGAATTGGCTTTCGAAGGGAACCGTTTCTCCGATCTGAACAGGTTGGGATTGACTATAACAAGAAGAGTAAACCAGGGAGGATTGTCTATTTCCAGCAATTACCTTTCTGTTCCTTATGCTGATTATAGAAGGATTGGACCCATCCCTTATACTGAAATAAAGGCTAACTCAACCTTAGCGACCCAGCAGAATCCATCTTACTAAATGAAAAAAGGTTGTATTAGAAGTATAGAATTCGCAATTTATTCAATTACTTTTAATACAACCTTTTTTTTATATTGCACCCTATGAAAATAGCCTTATCAGGTGCCCACAAAGTAGGAAAAACCACGTTAGCAGAAGACCTCCTCACCCAGCTCCCCGGGTATAAACTCCATAAAGAACCCTATTATGAGCTCGAAGAATCCGGCCATATTTTCTCAGAAATACCAGGTACAGACGACTTTATTAAACAATTTGAACACTCGGTTCAGCAAATTCAACAAAGCGGGAACAATACTATATTTGACCGGTGTCCAATTGACATTTTAGCCTACATCCATGCACTCGAACCAAATAAAAATATCGCATCACTATTCGAAACCGCCCGGATCATCCTTTCTGATATAGACCTGCTCGTATTCGTTCCCATTGAAAACCCCGACATCATCTCCTGCCAAAAATCAGATTTACCCAAACTCAGAACCAAAGTCAATGACATCGTTGAAAATTGGATCTATGACCTGGGCATCGATGTGATTGAAGTAAACGGAGAACTCCCCCATCGCCTGGATCAGGTGCTCAAAAAAGTTAAAGGATAATATACTGCCTTCCTCGTTCATTAATGCATTCATAAAACTTATCTTTCTCATTACAAACAAGGTTCCCTGCATCTTTTCCCCCGGGACAGCCCTCAATTTCGCCAGCGCTTCCCGAAAAAAAGGCCGGCCTTATAATAAGACCAGCCTTTACCTTATAAATTCGCTATCCTAACTTATCCCAGTTTCTCCAGCCTGCACTCAAGTTTCTTATCCTTCTTAAAATATTCAATGATCATCACAGATCCGGATTTAGCCGGCAATACCCTCATCCTGCTTGCCTTGGATTTCAGTTCAATTTTATCCTGTGTAAATTTCGTACCGTTATAACGGATTGAATTGAAAGTCTGCCCCTTATAACTGGATGACCTTTCCCAATCACTAAAACAGATCGCAAAATTATTATCGTCAGGATTACCAGTTGTAAACTCATAATCAAAAGCACCGATCATTTTGATATACATAGCCAATGCATGCTGACTTACATAATCACTCATAGGTCCGCCCACTACTGTATTATTGGTCTTGTCATAGATCTTTGCATCCTTCATCTTATACGCACCATCAAATTCCATTACCACCAGGTCAGTAACTACCACCTTGGTTACACCGGCATTGCGATAAGAACCAGCTGCCGCATTCAATGCAGTTAAAGCAATACCACCAGCACTTGCCTGTTTCTTGTAACCTTCACCTACTATAAAGATTTTACCATTTGCACCAGGAATCATCTTATGAATATACAGGTAACCAATATTGTCGATCTTACCCTTTGTATTCGTAGGCAGATGTTTCGCAATGTCTACCGCCCAGCTGTTGTAAGTCTTGTTCAGGATATTACCATTGTTGTCAATCTCGTAAATAGCAAGCCCCTTGCTGGCATCCTTTGCAATATTTGCATCCTTATCATAGTAGTTACCCATTGCAATGAATTTGCCACTCCCTGCTACAGGCAGTACGCTGGATGGCACAAATGTCCATTTATCTTTCTCATCATCAATGTCGAATACTTTCTTCTTTGTCATGGGATTGATACCTACCAGGTGAGCCGTACCACTACCACTCATTCTCCTGTTTTTCCTGATCACTTCCAGGATCACCAGGCTATCTGTAGCGCCCAGGTATTCTGCATTTGCATACTTCTGGTCATCACCGTCCGGAATATATGTCCATTGCTTTTTCTTTTCAGATGAATACATATCTACTTCGTAAGTCACCTCTCTGCCATCTCTTAAAGGCAATACAGAAATGAATCCCTTATCGCCCAGGTTAAACACAGTCTGGTTCATCCCCTCATCTGTATGCAGGGTTTCATACTGGGTCATCAGGGCATCCGTCTTTTTAGTATATGGACGGGAATAAGTAAACTTCAGTTTACCTTCCAGGTCATACACCTTCATCTGCAACAATTTTTCTTCCTCATTTTTGAAGAGGAATGCCAGGCTGTTGCCATTGTATGCTGACTCCAGCAAACTCAGTTTCTTTGTGTCTTCAAACTTAATGTCCTGTACCTTATTCAGGTTCTCGTCTACGATCTGTAAGGTATATTCATTGGTATGCCTGTCAATTTTATCACTCTGGATCAGGTAGAAATAGCCTTTGATTTGTCCCTGTTGAATAATGGTACCACTATTTTGCAGGTAAGCGGAGTAAACTTTGTCCACAGTCAGCTTGGATTGGGCTTTCACATTTGTAGCGGACGCGCCTACAAATAATGCAAGTGTGAGTAGTCTTCTAATCATCTTTTGTAAAGATTATTTTTTACTGTAAATTATATTTAGTACTTAAATTCAATTCATGCTGAAAGCCGGGATAACTGTTTAGTTGGGTCGCATGTGCTTTCAGATAATTGTAACTGATGCCTGCAAAGTCCTCCAGGTAAAGGTTCTGGATAAACTGTAACAGTACATTATAATTAGCCGGCTGGTAAGGGGCGGGTAGATCTATAAATTTTCCCAGGGTATGGGTTTTCTGTGCAGTATAGCATGCGTTCATGATCCGGCCGATCTGGGTTACGAGATAGGGATCTTTAGGATATTGCTGCATAAGCATCAGTGTATAATGCAAGCTATAGGTATAGTTGTCTACTGCAAAAGCATATTCAACAATCTCGTATTTGAACGTTTTCCGCAGGCTGTCAAACACTTCCTTATTCACCAGGAAGTCCTGCCGGCCACCCGCATTCGCGATCATCGGCTCCAGCAGGGCAATACGTGCCTTACAGTCCGGGTGCGTCTTCAGCGAGTCTTCCAGTTTCTCATCTTTCTTCAGCTTTGCCTGGCCACCTAAGAGACCGGTGTTCTTCGTAATCCACCTGTTCTGAAACGGGTACGCAGGTACGTTTAATTCCTTCCGGAGACAGGCTTCAATGTCCAGGGTATCTTTGTCAATATCATCGAGTATCGCCAGTGTTTTAGTAGCACCGCCAGGATTAAAACGGGTGTTCAGCAATAAAGCCACACCCATGGAATCCGCCTGTGACTCATGGTCTCTGCTATGCCTGCGGCTATTGAAGGTGATGCCCTTTGTCAGCTTTTCAACCGCTTCCCGTTTGCCATAATCTGCCTTTTTTATCTTCCGCAGTTCATCCTGCACTGCATCAGAATTCATGATGCTTACGTGCCGCTGGATGCTGTTGTCCGTATGCTTTAATATATAGTGTGCAATTTCATGGCACAGGATAAAAGCTACCTCGCTTTCATTGTCCAGCCGCTGGAATAATCCCATATTAAAGAGAATGATCCCTTCCCCGATATAGCTGGCATTAGGTACACCACTCCTGGAAAAATAGCAGTTGAGCTGATAATCTTTTAATACAGGATTGCTCTTTACAATCTCGCTGACCACCGCATCCAGGTATTGCTGCGCTGCCGGAGAGGTATAGACTTCTTTTTTATCAAATACAGATTTGATGTTTTCCCACCTGGACTTATAAATTTCTTTATAATCTGCTTTGTATTTAGAAGGGAGACCCTCGATCTCTGCATTGTACTGCAGCTCGTATTTGCTTACAAGATTTTTAAGCCTTGCTTCGTTTTGGGCAACAGGTGTAAAAATCTGACTTTGGGCAAGCCCGGCCATCGATAGCAGGCACAATGTAGTTAACGCAGATAAAATCTTCATCTTCAGTATAGGTAATAGTGGGTATTTGTGTCGTATGTCCCGTTTACGCTGTTAAGGTAAAAAACATTTCGAAATCACAAAATGATTTATATATAATTAAGATAATAAACTAAAGATGAGATAGGTGAGTAAATTCCATAAAAGAATTCTAAAAAACTGAACACCACAACACAACAATGTAATAATCAATACATTAAAATCCGTCCAGGCATAAGAGAACCCGCTAAATACTGCTTGCACATCTACCGGGTTTAAAAGCAGGCACCCGGAGTCTATGTGTATTTTCCTGGTCTGATCCGCCCGGACAATTACTCAATTTTCAATATCTTCACCCCGCTATGACAACCTCAGATATCATTACTTATCAGTACCAGCACCCATCCTTCCTGGACAGACAGCGTTTACTCCTGTCCGGTTATAATGAGATCAGCCCTGCATCCTGTTTCTTCCAGGGTTTTCTCAACCAACCGTATATCGTTGCCCGTTGCCTCATCACCCTATCGAACATCGTTCAATCCAGTTTTAACCTCTCGCCTTTCCAGATGGCCATGATGCGAGACCCGATCGCGACTGCCGGTAATGAAAAGCTGCGTTTCGAAGGCTTTTCTCACTGTGCCGGCGTGTATGCCCGGGTGGATGTATTGCCTGCTGCCATTGATGGCACTTTTCCGGCCAGTGGAACGGTGAACGTGGACTTTAACCAGCCCATGATCAATGCACTGGGAGGTGTGGGAAAACAGGGTCAGATGATGCTGAATATCGGGGCTGATGCCATCAGTGTGCAAACGACTGCCACAGCAAAAGTGGTAGAACGCAAAGTGCCCCTGCCCCTGAAATGGATCAAAGGGCTCACGAGCGTACAAATATTCCTCTCCGCCGCAGAACAGGTATATTCGTTTAACCAGCTGCAGGCCATGCAATTGTTCAAAAGCATCCCTGCCGGCCAGCCCAAACCTGATTACTACCTGGTGATGAGAGGCAACAAACCCATGTTCTCCCCGGCAAAGGCCGCCAATGCTATATGCGTAGGCGGTATACACCGTTTGAAACTCCTGGAACCCCTGCTACCCCTGGCAAGTGAACTTAAAGTCTTTGCCGGCCCTGATATGCAGTCTACCACCTGGCAATTATATTTTGGAGATGTACGGTTCAGCTTTTCACTGTCGCGGGAAAGCTGGCGGGGTTTTTCAGGAGAAGGTGCGGCACTGGAATCTTTAGTAGCAGATGTTCCTGATGAATGGCTGGATGCGATGAATAAATACAGTCATGCAAACCAGGAATTCAATCCCGCCTTAATGGCCATCAGTGAAAATATTCATTTCGAACAGGTAGATCAGCTCACAGGCAGGATGGCAGCAATGGGTTTACTGGGATACGACCTGGATGAAAGACAATTCTTCTACCGGCAATTGCCATTCAAGCAAAGCCGCATTTTGCAACTGAACCCGCGCATGAAAGATGCTGAAAAATTATTGGAAGAAGACAAAGTAGTGATCCTGAAAAATGAAAATAACCGGGTAGAAGCACGGGTGGAAGGAAGTGGGGTACAACACACCGTGATCATCGATCCCGGCAAGGCCCGTTGTACCTGTACCTGGTATGCAAAGCACCAGGGCGAACGGGGCCCCTGCAAACACATTCTTGCTGTAAAGATTAAAATAGGCTGATAACCCTGCCAATAAAGAATAGACTATGACACCAACTGATAAACTGAAAGCACTTATTGAAAAAGAATCAACCGATGAGCTGATTGTTTTTTTAAAAGCACTGAGTGAACCCGAAAAAAAAGTACTGGTACCCGCTCTTAAGGAACTAAACGCCTACTACACGGAATTTGTAGACCTCAGTACCATGCAGGCGCCTGATAGCAAATGGCAAGCAGGTCGCTCCTACGGTACCCGTGCCCGTGGCAGGCAGGGCCTGGTACTCGCCATCGCGTCTTTTGTCTGCCTCGATAAAAAGGGATTTGAGAAAACAGTGTTTCCTACCAGCATCCTCAAGCAGGAAATCCTGGATCAGCTCCTTCCCTGGTATGTACCTTCCTGGTTCGGAAAACTATTGGATGAGGCGAATAAGGGCAATAGCTACCGCCTTAGTTATGACCTGATCATGCAACTCCAGGCAGAGGGCCATTTCACGCCCTCCCCTGAATTAATACTGATTCATTTCCCCGGACTTATTTTCCCCGAAAAAATCACACCTGCGCAAGCAGAAGAAATACTACTCAAATACCCGGATACGCTCAATAAACATTTCTGGTATATTTTCGAATATCCTTCCAACATCGCTAACCTTAGCCGATATTATAAATCAACTAAAAACTGGAATGATTTCATCCTGAAATTTGCAACAGAAGGCCGCCTGGACAGAGCACGTATCTTAAAGGAAACCCTCTTAACAGCTAACCGCAATTTCAATAAAATATTAGCAGGCTGGTTCGTGGAACTATTTAGTTTCCTGAAACCCACCGAAGAAGAATTACAAACCCTGGAACCTGAGCTGATGACACTGCTGGACTCAAAGCATACAACTGCTGTGAGCCTGGGTTTAAACAGCCTTAAACAGCTAAAGGATTTTGATTATCATACCTTCATCACACATCTCCCACAGGTCATCTTATCCGGAACTAAATCGATCCTGAACACAGTGCTGCAGTTATCAGAAACGATCTGCAAGGAGCATCCGGATGCCCGTCAGCCAATAGCCATCCAGCTCTGCCAGGTCTTTTTAAACAAAGATGAGGGCCTGCAACAGAAAACCGCGAAACTGATCAGCACCTACGCATTTCCACCTACCGAAGACCTGCAGCAACAGTTACAGCTATACGCCGATACAATGCTGACAAGCACCCGGCCATTGCTGCTGAAAGACGCTGCGGCTGTGGTACTGGCTGATGATACACCGGCTGAAAACCTTCCCTTAATTGGCGAACATAACCTCATTCCACCGGTAAATACAGTGGAAGACCTGGTCTATTTTGCCAGTCAGGCCTTTGAAAACAATGCACCG
Source organism: Chitinophaga sancti (assembly GCF_034424315.1). Lineage (GTDB taxonomy): Bacteria > Bacteroidota > Bacteroidia > Chitinophagales > Chitinophagaceae > Chitinophaga > Chitinophaga sancti. The sequence continues at coordinate 7,791,076 of NZ_CP139972.1, read as the reverse complement.
TATCATGCAGAATTATTGCCTGCTGCCTTCATTCACCTGCAACACCTGATCACGGAAGATGTTTTGGTGCAGCTGCAACCTGCTTTTAAAAGAGCAGAGAAATTACACGCACACCCTACCGCCAATATGGGGCAGCTGGATAATCTCCTGACTAAGTTCCTGCTTGATTATACAAAAGGCCAAACAAGTGCCTGGAAAGAGACAGAGGACTACGTTCGCCCTTATACGATTTTATGGCAATATGCTTTGGAAAAGCTCCAGGCAAAGAATCAATTACCTCTATTATCCACACCTACCCATACGCCCTGCTGGATAGATCCGCTTGTATTAGTAGAACGCTTAGCACAATATAAAGATCAGGTCCCCCATGAACTGGATCTGCAACTGGCCGTATGCCGCTGTGCACTGGAAGATACCGCAGCTGCTATTGCCCTGGCAAAACAGGTATTAAGCGGTGAGCATAAAGAACTGGTATTATACCTGCTGGATCAATCAGCAGGCACGCCCAGGAACGGCAACGCCTGGGTCCAGGCAGCGAACCGGAAAGGGATCAGTATCCCAACAGATAAATTAGCGGCAGTTTATATCAATGGCAATTTTGAATGGGAAACAAAACCGGAAAAGTACAAGGCCTACGGATCTTACATTAGTGAGAAACGCGATTATGAGAGAATAACGGCTACGCGTATCTCTATCCGGATCAATATCCCGGCATCAACGCCACTGCACGCAAAGGAGCCCCTGCTGCAGGATTACCTGGTTAACCGCTCCAGGTACTACTCCTTAATCTGGCAGGATGTACCCCGGTTGTTATCGCTCACACCTGCGAATTCCTCGCTCATGCTGGCAAATATCATACAGCATTGTATGCCCCTGTCAGGCATGTATGAGGTCACAGAAACAAGCACCATCACGGCTGCTATCAGCTGGTTAAAAGAACAGGCAATACCCTATTTGCCCACTGTACATTTATTCATGGCTACCTGTATGCTGCATGCGGATAAAACGATCCGTGCATTAGCTGCAGAATGCTGGATCACCGGTGTCAGTGCGAACAGGTTAGAAAGTAGTGAAACAGGGCGCATCATAGGGATACATCAAAGCGTAGAGTGGGCACCGTTAAAACGGTTTACAGACCTGGTCACTGAGCACATGATGCAAATCAGCAGGCAGCATAATGAAGCACTGGAACTGCTGTTATCCAACTGTATTGCCCGCCTGCCGGACCATGCAGTGAAGAACCTGAAAAAGCTACTGGAGGTCTATGGGGAAGTATTGGCGGTGAATGGGCATAAGGTGACAGATCTCCAGGTGATGAATCGGCTAAAGGTGTGGGAATCACTCCCTGGTTTTAAGAAATTAACCTCCTCCCTTACATAATTCATTTAGGTGTTGTTAAAATTAAATACGGAGAGGAATAAAATATCCTCTCCGTTCGTTCGTCATCAACTCATATGAAGAAAATAATCCGGGTAGCTTTAAAATGCCTGAAAATAGCATTCGCACTACTGGCACTATTGATAATCACAGTTTTAATATATATGAGACATCCACTATTCGGAGCAAAACCATCCGGAAAGAGATTAGAACGAATCCAACAATCACCGCATTTTAAAGACGGACAATTCCAGAACATTCACAATACACCGCAACTTTCAGAAGGGTATAGCATGGGAGGGGTTTTGTATGATTTCATGTTCAAGAAACGCCTGCGCCTGCGCCCGGTCGATTCATTACCTTCCGTAAAAACCGATCTCCTCCATCTTACACCAGAACAGGATGTACTGGTGTGGTTCGGCCACTCCTCCTATTTTATCCAGACAGGCGGTAAGCGTTTCCTCGTAGACCCGGTGTTTTCCGGCAGCGCGTCCCCTTTGCCAGGAGGTACAAAAGCTTTTAATGGTGCGGATATCTACACCATTGACGATTTTCCAACTATAGATTACCTGTTTATATCCCATGACCATTACGATCACCTGGATTATAAAACCATCCTTGCCCTCAAAAGCAAGGTGCGCAAAGTAATCTGTGGACTGGGCGTAGGCGGACATTTTGAAAGATGGGGTTATACACCGGATCAGGTCATTGAAACAGATTGGTGGCAGGATGTGGACCTGGGAGATGGATTTATGGTACATACCGCACCTACCCGGCATTTCTCAGGCAGAAGTTTTGCCCGGAATAATACATTGTGGCAATCATATATCTTACAGTCACCTGCCATGAAGATCTATATCGGGGGAGATAGTGGTTACGATACCCATTTTGCAGAGATTGGAGAAAAATACGGCCCGATAGATTTTGCAATCCTTGAAAATGGCCAGTATGACCTGGCATGGAAATACATTCATATGCAGCCGGAAGAGGTGTTAAAAGCGGCAAAAGATCTCAAAGCGAAGCGACTACTCCCCGTGCATTCTTCCAAATTTACCCTGGGGAATCATCCCTGGGATGAACCGCTGAAACGGATAAAAGCCATGGCGGATATTCCCCTGGCTACACCAATGATCGGTGAATTGGTGGATCTGCGCAATGAACAACAGACTTTCCAGGAATGGTGGAAAGGCCTGAATTAAGTACCAAAACCAGATAGCAGCCTTTTTTATCCAGGTAAGAGCCTAAGCGGCTTCGATCCGGCTTCGTCATTATAAGTATACTTAAAGGTCACCAAAAGGTCACTTCAATATCGATTTGATATACAAGTGACCTTTTAGTGACCTTTAAGTGATGTATTAATACTCATTTAGCACAAAAGATGCACTGGTACTGAATAGTATTTCTTAGCTTGTAGATATAACTCCAAAACCATTTTATATGGCAATTTTAAAAGACAACAGCTTATTACAATACATCGAGGGTACCATTGGCGACGAAATCACGATTTACCGGAGAAAAGGCCAGATCATTGTGGCCAAAAAGCGCCGGCGGTCAAACAAAAAGCCGACTAAAAAGCAGGTAGAGGCCAGGCAAAAGATGGCGGAGGCAGCCGCTTATGCCCGGGTAATGCTCGGAGACCCTGAACTGAAAGCCTACTATGAATCCAAAGCCGGCCCGGGGCAAAATGCCTGGAATATGGCAATTAAGGATGCCTATAAAGCTCCGGAAGTGCAAAATATCCAATGCACGGAGGCGACGGTAACGGTGACGGCAAAAGACGAGTTCAGGGTTGCAGCAATAGAGGTAAAAGTATTGGATGCCGCAGGCACTATCCTGGAAAAAGGCAGCGCAGTTTTAGGCAGAAATGGCGTGGATTGGTTGTATAAGGCAGCGGCTTTGCCAGCCGGTGGAAAAGTGCTGATCATCGCTGTAGACCTGCCAGGCAATGAAACCCACAGAGAAGTACAACTGGAATAAGGACTCCTTTACTAATCTTAAAATTGGGGTGTTTTCCTGTATACTACCGGGGAGATGCCCAGCTGTTTTTTAAAGAACTTACTAAAATGTGCGGTATCAGTAAATCCTAACCTGTAGGCAATGTCCTTGACAGGGAGACTGGTATTTTGTAAGAGAGAGCGGGATTCAGCAACAGACTTTTCGGAGATCCACATGCCGATTGTTTTGCCTGTTTTGGCTTTGATAACATTACCCAGGTAATTCGGATGCAGGTTTTGTGCATCTGCATAGTCCTGCAACCTGAACACCTCATTGGCGGAGCCATTGGCCAGTTCGCGATAATGCTTATCCAGCAGCTTTTTAAAATTGACGACAATTTCAGAACCACGGTTGCCCTCATAAATAGGGCTATAGTCCATAAAAAAGTATTCCTTGTACTTGAGCAGCAATGCAAAAAAGAGGCTGATGATGATCTTTTTCCTGAACGGAGATTGACCGGTATATTCCTGGTGAATTTGCAGGTAGAGCCTTTCGAACTGGTTGAAAACCTCCGGCGTCACTGTCTTTGCGGGTACGGTTTCTGTAAGCAGGAAAGGGAATTCATCGAAGATATTGCCATGAATAGATTCCCTGAGGAAAGACTCACTGAAGGTGATCAGGTAGGCTTCTTTGATCTCGTCGTGCCGGAATGAACGGTAGTGACCGGGGTTGGTAAAGTAGATAGTATTCGGCTTAAAGTCGAAGGTATGGTGATCCAGGGTATAGCTGCCCCTGGCTTCTTTGATAAATCCGAATACAAAGAAGTTCAGCCGGCTTAGGGGCAGGCTAAAAGGCATGGGTTGGTGCAGATCTGCCAGGTTAAAAATGGTAAATTCAGAGTTCAGGTGAATCAGGTCAGTGGGCAGGTTATTATACCGGTACTGATCTGCTAATGTATCAAAGAGTAAACCTTTCTGGTTTTCGTTCATGATCCTAAATTAATAATTTATAGACCTGCCAGCAAGAACACCACGCTCATATACGCAAATAATACGGTGAAAATAAGGTGCATCATCGTCTCGAACCGCTTTCCCCTCCACAGGATTGACGAATACCCGAAGAACTGAATAAAGAGCCTTATAGCCCAGAATATCCCCATTCCCAGGCACACTCTCCTGCCCAATACCGTGTTGATTAAATCTTCGCCGGAACTCAGGCACAACAAACCCAGCAAGAATACCACGAAGGCGATAAAAAAAGTATGGATCGTCATGATCTGCCTGTTGATTAAACTCAGCCTTTTCAGCTCCTCCTGCCAATTGAAAAACCAGGGAAATACAACATGACTAAGCGCCAATAAAATTAAAAGCGATCCAATAATGCTAAAATGAATGATCATTCCTGGAAATTATAAATGTCGAAATAAAAGGAGTGATTTTAATCTCCTGGTTCAGTTTTAATGCAGCATGCTTAAAATGGGTTAGCCAGTTCTTTTTCGAATAGAAATGTACAAAGCCAATGTTATAAGCGATAAAGTTTGCCGGGTCTCTGAGATGTTCTGTTATATAAATCTCGCCACCGGGTTTTATAATCCGTGCCAGTTCCTTCATAAACCCTGTTCTCTCAGTTTCATTCCGGATCTCATGGGCGGAGAAAATAACGAATATCTTATCTGCACATGCATTTTCCAGGGGAAGGTGGGCAGTGTCTGCACTGATGGTCTGAGGCAATACCGGGTAAGCCCTGCGGGCACGTTTGATAGATACCTCTGTGTGTTTCTGCGGATTGTAAAAATCGATGATCTCCAGGTTGGCCTTGCTGAATTTGCTTTTTAAAATGAGGCTCGTTTCATCAAAGCCTGCATGGATATTTACTACCAGGCTTTCCTTATCGTTAGCTTGAATCCAGTTTAATTCATACAAATCTGAATAATCATAGATGTACCAGGATATCATTAATGAGATCATGCTGGCTGCAAGAACGAGGCTGGTAATTATAAGGTAGCCGAAATAATAACCGGCACTAATAAGTAACAGGGAAAGCAGGTAGAAATGCCAGTTGAACCGGATGATATTAAATACCCCCTGAAAAGGTTTCCTTGTTATTGCCATGTTTCCAGTTTGCCTTTTTTCCACTGATAAGGAATGTTATTTATAATAAAAGCATTGGCAAGAACGGCATTATCATAAGGCGCTAAAAAAGAGAACTGCTGATCCATTACCTGTAAGGGGCTGGGAGTCCAGTTTTCCCGCATGCCTTCTACAATCAGCACCTTTTTGGTAGCTGCATTATACTGAAATGTAAAAGGCAGGGGGCCTGCAAACCGCCGTGCTTCTTTCCAGTCAGCGAATGGGGAGCCTGCAGGTAAGGGTACATTTTCTGCTGCAAGGTCCAGGGAGACTTTAAAATCCGGCGATGCAATTGTTTGCATATTGCCTGATTTCGTTTGTTTGATAGCAGTCGTCGTATAATTATAATGTGTAAAAAAGTTCCCGAGCCACTCCATCTTCTTCTTATCAGTTTCAGATTTCAGGATGTATAAACCACGTAATCTTTTACCTGCCCTGTTAGTATACCTTACAAAGATCCTGTAGCCAACCAGGAAGAAATCATTGCCCATAAACTTCGGGAATCCTTTTGGCCGCAGATGCTTTGTTTGCACCATGGCGACTGCAATAAATCCGTATTGATCATGTAGTGTATCCAGTTCAAGGCAGGGTGGAATGAGCGCCGCCAGTTGTGCTTTGGGTATCGCAAAAGTCAATACGATTGAATAGTCGAAGAATGCCTCGACTGCAAAGGGATGATTTTTAAGCAACACGGGGTCTGCGTTTAAAAGCTGTGTAATAAATAAGCAGGATAAAGATGAGTGCGAACAGGGCATTCAACCTGCCCCAGAGCAACAAATCCGCTGCAAGGAGAAATTCAATGAGATTCATGACTGCAATGATGCCCATCTGCAGGATGGCATTGAATTTTGGCCGGATGCCACTGATGATCCAGATAGCCATGGCTATTTCTGAAATACCGATCGCCAGGGTCAGCGGTCTTGCATACTGCTCACCCAGGATGCGTGCTACAATTTGTTCATGTCGGGGCACAAGGTTCAGCACCTTACAGCACAAACCATTGACGAGCCAGACGAGTGCAATGAAATAAGTTAAGAGGTTTCGCATGCTGATAGTGAAGATACAAAGTCTGGATTATATAAATAAAAATAAATGCAATATGATATATGGGTCATAATAATTCAGGCGGATGGTACAGCCCATGGCCTGGCAGGTTTTGTAAGATTTATTGATAATGTTTACCCTTTGTATCTTTCTGGTGTCTCCATAATTCCTGTAACACCGGGCTATTTTGCAGGAGATGGCTGGCCATAACAATAAAAACTTCTTAGATAAGCTGCAAAGATATAAAATTTTAAGTGCCGTATCTTTGCCGTTCAAACACGACAATTATATGGAATCAAAAGATCCCTTACACGGTATGACCCTGGAGAAAATTCTTATTCGGCTGGTCGATTCTTTCGGTTGGGATGAACTGGGGTACCAGGTACGGATCAATTGTTTTATTAGCAATCCATCTATACAATCCAGCCTTAAATTTCTGCGTAAAACGCCCTGGGCCAGAACCAAGGTGGAGGAGTTTTATAAAGATGCCTTGAAAAAGGGGCAGCTGAAATAAAAGATTCCTATTAAAAAATGTGGGGGCGGATAGGGTTATAATTTTATATGATTTCCCTTTCAGGGAAATCCTGGAGACCCTGTAATACAAAAGATCCCCCCTGCCAGCTATCATCTTCTAATAGGTCTGCCGGAAATAAACCGGCTGCACTCAGGCTGCAGTGAATTCACCTAAATTCATGGTAGAGCATTATTAACCTAAAAAACCCTACGCATGAGACAAGTTCTACTCTTCGTCACTGCACTACTATGCAGCACGCTTTCATTTGCCCAAAACTACTGGAGACCCCACACAGATGGTGCAAGAATTACTCCCGACAAAGCCGTTTCCCGCCTCGCATTTCCGGCCGAATACAAATTATTCGACCTGGATGTAACACCACTGCAAAGCCAGGTATTCAGAGCTGTCGGGAATACCAACGCACATGCTACCGTCATCTCCCTCCCGAATGCAGATGGACAGATTGAACAATTCGAAATTGTGGAAGCCTCCAATTTCGAGCCTGCCTTGCAAGCGAAATTTCCTGATATCAGGGCATTTTCAGGAAAAGGTATCACCGACAAATCGGCTATCTTAAAGTTAAGCATCTCCCCACAGGGAATACAAACCACTGTATTCCGCGTGGAAAAAGAAACTGAATTTATTGAGCCTTATTCTGCTGACCATACTGTGTATACAGTATTCAGAAAGCAGGCGAAGTCACTGCCATGGAAATGCTCTACCCCGGAGCAAAAACTGGCTACTGATCTCAGTAACAACGTGGTGGCCAGGTCGACCGGCGATCTGAAAACACTGCGCCTGGCGCAATCAGTCACCGCAGAGTACTCGAATTATTTTGGTGCCACCAGTTCCAGCCAGGTAGCATTGGTACTCGCCGCCGTGAATGCCACCCTTACCCGCTGTAATGGTGTGTATGAAAAAGACCTTGCACTTCACCTGAACCTGGTCGCAAGCTCGACAAATGTATTTTATTACAACGCGTCCACCGATCCCTATTCCAATGCCAGCACAGGTGCTGCCGGCAACTGGAACGGCGAGTTACAAAGTACGCTGACTTCCGTAATCGGTGCGGCCAACTACGACATCGGTCACCTCTTTGGTGCCTCCGGTGGTGGTGGTAATGCAGGTTGTATTGGTTGTATCTGTGTCGATGCTTCAAAAGGTAGTGGTTTTACCTCTCCTGCTGACGGCATTCCACAGGGCGACAATTTCGATGTCGATTATGTAGTGCATGAAGTAGGTCACCAGCTGGGTGCCAACCATACCTTCTCTTATGGCAATGAAGGCACCGGCGTGAATGTGGAACCTGGTTCAGGGATCACCATCATGGGTTATGCAGGTATTACCAGCTATGACCTGGCCCCACATTCTATTGATATCTATCATGCAGTTTCTATCAACCAGATCCAGACAAATCTTTCAAGCAAGACCTGCCCGGTAACAACCAGTATTTCTGCCAATAACGCTACTCCTGTAGTGAGTGGCGGTGGTAGTTATACCATTCCTATCAGCACACCATTTGCGCTGACAGGATCTGCTACGGATGCCAATGCCGGCGATGCGCTCACTTATTGCTGGGAGCAAATTGACAATGCATCTACCTCACAAACCAATGCCAGCAGTGTGGCCAGTGCTACAAAAGCTTCCGGCCCTAACTGGATCTCCTTTGCACCCACTACCTCCCCCACCCGCCTCTTTCCAAAACTGGCGACTATACTGGCAGGTAGTTTAGTATCCGGCCCTTTGACCGGTGGAGATGCAAGTGCGAATACAGAAGCCCTCAGCTCCGTGGCAAGAACCCTGCATTTCAGGCTAACGGTAAGGGATAATTCGCCGTATAGCTCTACTGCCCCGGTGAAAGTTGGCCAGACGAATTATGCCGATGTTACGGTTACCGTTAGCAGTGCTGCAGGACCATTTGCAGTGACGGCTCCGAATACCGCCGTATCATGGGCCGGCAATTCATCACAGACCATTACCTGGAATGTAGCCAGTACAACAGCATCTCCCGTTAGTACTGCCAATGTAAAGATCTCCTTATCCACAGATGGCGGGAACACTTTCAGTGCCCTGGTAGCAAGTACCCCTAATGATGGTAGTGAAGTAGTTACTATTCCAAATACACCGACTACCACTGCCAGGATAAAAGTAGAAGCGGTAGGCAATATCTTCTTTGATATTTCTAATACCAACTTCACCATTACTGCGGGTTCAGGTTGTGCTGCGCCAACGGGCTTAACATCCTCTTCAGTTACCACTACCTCAGCCAGCATTGGCTGGACAGCGGTGAGTGGTGCAGCTTCTTACAAGGTAGATTATAAGGCTGCTTCATCCAGCACCTGGATCAGTGCTGCTACTGCTACCACTGCTACATCTGTTGCATTGACTGGTCTGACCCAGGGTACTACTTACGACTATAGGGTAAGGACTACCTGCAGCAGCGATACCAGTGTATATTCCAGTGCACAGTTTACCACCATCTCAACAGATAGTTGTAATGTACCTACGGCATTGACCAGTTCATCTGTAACAGCTACCGGTGCTACAGTAAGCTGGACAGCGGCAAGTGGTGCGGTGAGTTACAGTGTGGATTACAAACTGAACACTTCTTCTACCTGGACCAGTGCTGCAACAGCAACTTCGGCTACTTCTGTGACCTTAAGTGGCTTGACAGCTGCCTCCCTGTATGACTGGAGAGTAAGAACAAATTGTGCAAGTGGCAGTGGTTCCTATATTGCTGCACAGTTTACCACGCTCACAGCTTCTGGTTGTGCGAATACATTAGATAACTCAACCAATGGTACACTTTCAGGTGCTGCCACTATTCCATTCAATACAGACGTAACCGGCTTGATCAGCCCGAGCGGAGATGTGGACTACTATAAATTTGTGATCACCACCAGTGGTACTGTCACCATTACACTGGGCACATTGCCGGGTGATTATGACCTGAAACTGTTTAACAGTTCCGGCACACAACAGGCAATTTCACAGGCATCCGGAACAACCAGTGAAAGCATCAGCGGTACTATTAGTGCCGGTACTTATTACGCACAGGTATATGGATATAATGGTGCCAACAGTGCTACCAGCTGCTACACGTTAAGAGTGGCTTTAGGAACTGCTACCCGTTCCGGTGCAATTAGTGGCGACCTGGATAAAATACAGATATATCCGAACCCGGCTAAGAACGTGGTGAATGTAAATCTTGCTGGAGTGAAAGGGAAATCAGAAGTAAGTATGTATGATGTAAATGGCCGCCAGGTATTGCGTCGTGAAGTAAGTGCGGTGAATGCACAGCTGGATATTTCGACATTACCAACAGGGGTTTATATCATCAAAGTAAAGAACGGAATTACAGAAGTGAGTACAACGAAGATCATTAAACAATAATAAAAGAGAAGAGCTTGTACGGGAAGTAAATTGAAGGCTATCCGCCCGGATCAATTTCAATCTTAACGTTACCTGATAGCACAGGCCGGAGATATTGCATCTCCGGCCTTTTTTAATACAAGCAAATCATCCCATATCTAAAACACTCAGGTTAAACTACTTAGAAAACACTGACCGGGATCATGGTTTTATAATTGATCCTTACCTGTCTTAATTTTCCCGCGCTCATTTCACAGAAAATCACTTAAAAAATCCTTCGCTCAATTTATTTTTTTACGCACTCCCTGTTGACAAGTTTTGCACCCCGTCTTAAACCGATCAGGTATTTTGCAGCCCGAAGCATGAAGAAATATTAAACCCATTAAAGCCATGAATTACGTTATCAAAAGAAATGGTGAGTTCGAACCCTTCAAATCCTTTAAGATTAAAGATGCGATAGAAAAGGGATTCATCAGTGTGAATAAACAACCTGATGAAGCGATATTCCAGCAGGTAAGCGCCCAGCTTTTACGCAAAGAAGTTTGGTCAGTAGAAGAGATCCAGGACATCATTGAAAAAGAAATGTTTGCACACAGTCATTTTGAAGTGATGCGCGCATTTATGTTATACCGGCATACCCGTAAATTACAAAGAGAACAGGTACATGGCCTGAACCCGTCTACTACACTGGTAGATAGTACACAAACCATTGAAGAATACATTTCGCAAACGGATTGGCGCATCAATGCCAATGCAAATACTTCTTATTCCAATGCAGGACTGGTGAACAATGTAGCCGGCAAAATCATTGCTAACTACTGGCTGGATAAGGTCTATTCACAGGAAGAAGGATATGCACACCGTAATGGAGATATTCACATTCATGACATCGACTGTCTCACAGGATACTGTGCAGGATGGAGTTTGCGGGCATTGCTGAACGAAGGATTTAATGGTGTAAGAGGACGTGTGGAAAGCAGACCGCCGAATCATTTCCGGGAAGCACTGGGGCAAATGGCGAACTTCCTCGGCATCCTGCAAAGCGAATGGGCAGGAGCACAGGCCTTCAGCTCTTTTGATACTTACCTGGCACCTTATGTTTTCAAAGACAATCTACGATACGACGATATCCTGAAGGCAGTGAGAAGCTTTGTGTACAACCTGAATGTACCTGCCCGCTGGGGCCAGTCTCCTTTCACGAATATTACGATTGACTGGACGGTACCTGAGGATTTGAAATTACAGTTCCCCACTAAAAAAGATATACATCTCTTTGATGGCATCACCGATCCTGTTATTTTGCAGAAAGCAAAAGACAGGGGTGTCGATCTGCTCTCAGAACTGACCTATATTCATTTTCAGCCGGAGATGAACCTGATCAATAAAGCCTATTATACGGTGATGACAGAAGGAGATGCTAACGGACAACCATTTACATTCCCGATTCCTACTGTGAACATTACAGAAGATTTTGACTGGCATGGAGAAAACACGGATCTGCTGTTTGAAAATACCGCGCGTATCGGCTCTTCTTATTTCCAGAACTTTATTGGTAGCCAGTATATCTATGATGAGAATGGGAATCGTGTAGAGAACCCGAATGCTTATAAACCCAATGCCGTGAGGAGCATGTGTTGCAGGCTGCAACTGGATCTGCGTGAATTATTGAAGCGTGGTAATGGTTTGTTTGGCAGTGCTGAAATGACGGGGAGCATTGGTGTGGTGACCATCAATATGGCGCGCCTCGGCTACCTGTACAAGGGAGACACTCATGCATTGTACCAAAGGCTGGACTTGTTATTAGACCTTGCGAAATCAACGCTGGAGAAGAAAAGGGTCTTTATCCAGGATATGTACGACAGGGGTTTGTTCCCTTATACCATGCGCTATTTAAAGCATTTCAGGAATCACTTCTCTACTATTGGTGTGAATGGGATCAATGAGATGATCAGGAATTTCACGAATGACCAGGATGATATTATCTCCGAAACCGGCCGTGAAATGGCAGCGGCAGTGTTAGAGCATATCCGTAAAAAGATGACGCAATACCAGGAGGAGACAGGTAATCTTTATAACCTGGAAGCCACGCCGGCAGAAGGAACGACCTACCGTTTTGCGAAGGAGGATAAGAAACGTTTCCCTGAGATCATACAGGCAGGAATGGATAACAACATCTATTATACCAATAGTTCACAGATACCTGTAGATTATACTGATGATCCTTTTGAAGCACTGTTATTGCAGGATGAATTGCAGTGTAAATACACAGGTGGTACCGTATTGCATTTGTACATGAGAGAGAAGATCAGTACGCCGGAAGCCTGTCGCAACCTGGTGAAGAAAGTACTGTCTCAGTTCAGGTTACCTTATATCACGGTAACGCCTGTATTCAGTATTTGCCCGGAGCATGGTTATCTTTCCGGCGAGCATGAATACTGCCCCATCTGCGAGGATGAAAGCCAGAAATGCCTGGTGTATACACGTGTAATGGGGTATCACAGACCGGTAGAGAGCTTCAACATCGGGAAGAAGGGTGAGCATAAGCAGAGAGTACATTTTGCAGAAACGGCTTGCTGTGAATAAGCCGATACATAGCATTACGCCTTTTACCTTATTGGATTTTCCTGATAAGACAGCCTGCATACTTTGGTTTGCAGGCTGTAATATGAAATGCCTGTATTGTTATAATCCGGGGATTGTGCTGGGGAAAGGAAAGCATAGTTATGCGGATGCCTTACAGTTTTTAAGCAGGCGGAAACAGTTACTGGACGGGGTGGTACTGAGTGGAGGAGAATGTACTTCCCATAAGGAGCTGCCGGCATTTTGCCATGCATTGAAATCAGCAGGATTGCTGGTGAAGATAGATACCAATGGGTCTAATCCGCAGATGATGGCGAACCTGTTAGCACAGGGCCTGGTGGATTATGTGGCACTGGATTACAAAGCACCGGCAGATAAATATGCAGGTATTACACAATCGTCGTTGTACACAAAATTTGAAGAGACACTACAGGTGTTAATGACAGATCGCACACCTTTTGAAATAAGAACAACGGTACATACTTCATTGCTGAATGAGGAGGATTTACAGGAGATGGTGGATTATTTAACCGCTAAAGGATTTAAAGGCAAACTCTATATTCAGCATTTTATCAACGACACAATGACGCTTGGCCGCCTGGATAATACACGGAACCGGGTTGATCCGCGAAAGGTAATGAGTAATTGTATCGAATTAATATTAAGAAATTAGCGTTTTTTTTGGTTAGCCCCTTAAAACACCCCTTAATTTATTGATAATCAATAAATTTACTCCCCCAATTGCAGTAATGTATAAGAGTTATTATATTTGTAACTGAAACTATACTATGAAAATGCAGGTGCAGGCCACAACAAATCCGGAAAACCATATTTCAATTCTTCAGCATCTATATAGATCGAAAGATTAGAAGGTGGCGGTTACCTATGCATTTGACCTGGTTTAACAACTAAAAACTCAACATGGCTGAAGACGCAAAGCTGGAAAAAGAAATACTCGCTGAATTAAAAAAAGATTTCCCACTGACGAAAGAGTCTATGAAAGAGATCAATTTGGGCCAATTTTCTTCTTTCCGCCCAGGTGGTAATTTCAAAATTACTTATGCCTGGAGATTGGCAAATTGTCCACAACAAGTAAGCTTTGTCAAGTACAGGAATGCAACAAAGTCAAGTACGGCGGATCCGTCCAGGTATGCAGGGGTCTGTATTAACCTGCCGCATCCACTGCCCGAGTTTAAGATTACAGCTAATACGGAGAATGATAAATTCCTCAACTTATATTTACCTAATTCAGTCAAGGTAAAGACAGTTCCCGCTTTCAATCATAAATATATCCTGGAGTCTACAGATCCGGGTACGATTGAGCAGGTGATTGGGCTTGAGTTTTTTAATAAGATTATGACGGTGCAGGACCTGAATGTGGAGGTAAAGGAGAATCAGTGCCTGATATATGGGGTGCATCCTTTTAACTATGATAGTTGTAAGGTAATGTTTCAGCTGGCCGAGGATATTGTTAAAATGGAAACTGTTAAATAAATTTGAGAGGGCCGGCAGTGATGCCGGCCTTTTTTTTCTGAAAAAGGTTTTCATTACCGTTGGTGAATTCCCTCTTTCATGAATGTTTTTATTCATCTTTGTGATCTCTATAATATTTATAATCGCTTGCGTATCCGGTGTGTTCAAATTTTTGACAAAAAAAAGTTATTATCTTTGTCCACATGCAACATCTCTTTGTTTCCAACACGCCTCCCCCGGTAGCTTGCTAAGCTAGTTAACCGGTTCTCTTTCTTACAACCTGTGCATCTTCAGTGCGCAAAAATCATCTATTTTGAAAAATTTAAAATACCCTTTCATGGTATTGCTGGGAGGCGCCATGTATGGAACAATGTCTTCATTCGTAAAAATGTCGTATACCCTGGGCTATAGCGCTGCGGAAGTATCCTTTGCACAAGCCTTGCTGTCAGCCTTATTCCTGGGATGCATTCCCCGCAAAACACCGCTCACAGGTAATGCCTGGCTCTCATTATTACTCACCGGCAGTGCCATAGGTCTGGCAAATTTTCTATATTACCAGTCCGTCAGCTATATTTCCGCATCTTTGGCCATTGTCATACTGATGCAGTTCACCTGGTTTAGTCTCCTGCTGGAATGGCTCATCTTCCGCCAGCGAGCCGGCAAACCAGAGCTGATTACGGTGTTCTTTATTTTATCAGGTACTATCATGGCGGGCGATCTGCTGCATGAAGGAGCGCTTGCAATTTCCTGGCAGGGTATTGTGTTGTCTTTAGCTGCGGCACTAGCTTATGCCGGCTATATTGTGGCAAACAGCAGGATTGGTAAAGGTGTGAACTGGCAAACGAAAAGCGTCCTTATCATGGCAGGCTCCGCTCTGACGATCTTTGTGATCAATGCAGGTACGATTGCAGCGCATCATCACTTTGACGCTACTTTCCTGCTCTGGGCGCTGTTCTTTGCCATCGTCGGCACCACCATTCCTACAGCGCTCTTTGCAGTGGGCATTCCAAAAATAGGTGCCGGTACCAGTGCCATCCTGATGACCATCGAATTCCCGGTGGCCGTGTTATGCGCACACTTCCTCCTGCATGAACGCATTACACCTGTTCAGATAGCGGGCATCATCATAATGCTGACTGCTATTTCAGCTATGAATTATTTCAAATCAAAAAAAACGAATTAATGTTTTATATCAGCGAAATACAACAGACACCCCCAGCCGAATTCCGAACACCACTGCAGGAACTGGTGTATACCACCCTGCAAAACATGCAGGTGCCGTTTGAACGGGTAGACACTGACGAAGCCATTACGATGGAAGATTGCATCCTGATCAATGAAAAGCTGAATGTGCAGATTGTGAAAACGCTCTTCCTTTGTAATCGGCAGCAGACAAATTTCTATCTCTTTGTGACCACTGCTGATAAGCCTTTCGTGACCAAAGATTTCAGCAGTGCAGTAGGGATTCCCCGCGTATCCTTTGCCTCAGTAGAATTATTAAACACGCTCCTGGGCACACCCGTAGGCGGTGCTACCATATTCGGCACCCTGCTGGACAAAGAAAATAAGGTGCAGGTACTGATTGATAAGGATGTAATGAATGAAGAATGGTATGGTTGCAGCGATGGTACCCCCAGGGGCTATATGAAAATAAGCAGGGATTGGATCATCAATGAATTCCTGCAATATACCCGGCACACACCTACATTTATACAGGTGTAATAAAGAGCTTATTTATTTATGAACTTCTCCATGCTTATAAATTACACATGATATCGCAAAAAGGGCTGTTTCAAAACTTAGAAACAGCCCTTTTTGTCCGGGTTCCTGATGGAGAAAAAAAATTTATGCGATTTCCCGGAGCTTCATTTTACTTATCTCCCTCTGATTATACGATTCCAATTGCACCAATATTCTCTTCCTGCTTCATCCTCTTCTTGTACTTAAAATACTGATACGTACTGAATATTGTCCAGAAGGGTATAATGATCATTAAACCCAGGGTAAACCTGAAAGCAAAAATGAACAATACATAAAATTCCAATACAGGAATATCAATATGTACCGCCACCAATCCAAAATAAATAAGAGGTACCACATACAGGAAAATAGCCAGGATACCGGCCAGTCTCAATGAATTTTTGTGCTGCTGCATCCGCTTTAAGGCAAAAGAATAGGCTACTGCCCGTAAAATTTTCTGGACATCTGCTTCTTCCAGCCCTTTCATCCGGAGCATCTTGTGAATTTCGTCATCATTAGTATAATGCTCTGTCATTCCAAGCACATATTGTACATTGTCCTCCAATTCTTGCTGTGTAAGCATAAGTATTTATAGGTTAGGGTTAATGAAAGTATAAATATATAAATTTTCCTATATTCATCGCTGATTATCATCATGCGTTATTAACCTAAACAGCACTATCTTGCAAGCGGTTTATAGAAAAAAATGTGTGACTTTAATTCCTGAAAAATAACCGCTGTTGTTAGCTTGCGACCAGCAAAAAGTGAATTAGTCACTCCCAGACAAAAGCATCGATAAAATGAAGAAACTGATTGGATACTTTCTATCCCCCATTCATTACATATTTTTTGGTGGTCTCTTATTAATTTTCCACCCAATCCAATGGCTGTGTCTCAAAACAGGCGGCTATAAAGCCCATAAAACCTCCGTTGATATACTAAACGGACTGCTTTCCTGCACATATATGTTACTTGGCAGCCGGGCACGCTTTGTCAATAACCAGGCATTGCCGGGTGACCGCCCCATCATATTTGTGGCTAACCACCAGAGCATGTACGATATTCCACCCCTGATCTGGGGTTTGAGGAAACACCACGCCAAGTTCGTATCCAAAATAGAACTGGCCAGCGGTATTCCAAGTATCAGTTTTAACCTTAAACATGGGGGTGCGGCAAATATTGACCGTAAAGATAAAAAGCAATCCATGGGCGAGCTCCTCAAGCTCGGTAGCCGCATGCAGGAAAAGAACTGGTCTGCCGTGATCTTCCCGGAAGGTACCCGTAGCAGGAATGGCGAGATGAAACCATTTATGACCGGTGGCGTAAGCATCCTGCTCAAAAAAGTACCGAATGCCCTGATCGTTCCTGTCGCCATTAATGGCAGCTGGAAGTTCTTTAGGCACGGAAAATTCCCACTCAGCACCTTCGAAAAAATGAGCTGGACCATCCTCGCTCCGATCGAAAGCGCCGGCCGCCCCGCTGAAGAAGTCTTGCAGGAAGCAGAGAATGCTGTCAGAAAAAGTATTGAAAATCAACATTAAAGTCTACAATTTTACCATTTCCAGCCAGAGGACTTAGGCAGTATAAGAATAGGGTATTCAACAGGAAATTCTGAGGAGGGCTATCATCTGCGACAGGTACGAAGATGATAATAAAAATGCCTTACCTTCCGGCCATGAATCGTCTATTTGTCTACGGTACCTTGCGGCCGAATGAAGAAAATGCGCACATTCTCGAAGCCATCGGTGGCACATTTAAAAAAGGCTTTATTTATGGCACTCATTACACCTCAGGTTTCGGGCCAGACAAACATCACCCGGGTGTAGTACTCAGGGGTACTAACAAAGTTCCCGGCTATATCTTTTACTCAGAAAGTCTTGCCACATCCTGGCCATCGCTGGATGAATTTGAAGGAGAAGGTTATTACCGGGTTACTGTCAATGTTACACTTGAAAACGGCACGGAAGAAACCGCATATATTTACACAACGGACGAGAAATAAAAAATGGTATTGGTTATTAAACAATCTGTACACCTAAATTTCTAAAACTATTCAAATCAGGATGGTTCGCATCCAGGTTAGTGATCAATGCATGCACATCCCGCATTCCGCACACTTTAAACGCTTCCACATGCCCTAAATGTCCATGATTTGACAATGCCACTACCTTCCGGGCATTGCCCAGCATCGATCGTTTTACATTGGCATCCGTCTCCCAGGTGGCAGTCACCCCCAGTTTATCATCCACGCCACAGGTACCCATCAAATACACGTCTGCAATGTATTTCTCTGCCTCCTTACACGTAGCGCCCCCTGTAAGCGTTGCTGTATTCCGGTCGTACACGCCACCCAGGCCAATGATCTCAATATGCTTAAACTTTGCCAGTACTTCTATCAAAGCCTGGTTATTCGTCACCACCCGTAACTGGATATCAGCAGGAAAACGGCTGCTAATTGCACAGATAGTCGTTCCGCCATCCATGAAAATTGTATTGCCGTTTTTTACAAACTGCTGCGCTTTCAGGGCGATAATGTCTTTTTCTTCGGTCAGGAATGCTGTCCTGTCATGAAACGTCAGGGGATTCTTTGAAAGCAATATAGCACCTCCCCGGATCTTTGAGAGTAAACCATTCCGGTACAAATGTTCTATATCCCTCCTGATCGTATCTTCTGATACATCCAGTGCCAGCGCTAATTGCTCATACATCACCTGCTCATGCACCTTCAATTCATTCAAAATAAAATCGAACCTTTGTTCTTTGATCATAACAAACACCTGATAAGGATGCAAATTTATAATAATTATAGTATCAAGGCATAATTCCCCCATCCATCGATGCCCTGATCACCTTATGCACATTCTCCATTATATGGTTGACCCGTAATCGCTTTGAATGAGCATGATCTTGCTGGCATCGGTTTATTTTTCGGTGTCCATCTCGTTCCTTACAGATGCATACACATTATCCAGTATACATTTCACCATGAGGCGGCGTGCCTCACTGTAGGAACAAAAGCCATTGATACTCATTTTTCCTGTCACTTCTACCAGGCCTTTGATCTGATACCAGACTACCTGTGTACTATCGCCTGATGGTAAGAAAAAGAAACGTTCAAAATTAACAGGTACATTAGACTGGAAGCTAAAATGTTTAAATATCGGTGTCCACATGATGCCATGCTGAATGCTATCAATGGATATTTTCACTGCCCGGCAAATACCATTTCCCTCGCTACCGGTTGTATCATTCATATAGTTTACCGTAAGCGGTACATCTTTCAAAGTAGAACCGCCTACGCAGCTATTAGCGCCAATCGTTTGTCCGTTTAGATAAGTTGTTCTGATCACCCTGCTTTTCCAGTTGAATGATCGATGGGATTCCAGGTGGCTATCATATAAGCTGGCGCTAAGGTTTTTTTTACTGCAGCCCGCAAGGAGGCCGCTAAATACTACGAGGATAATTAGCAAAGGTTTGTGGAATGGGGTCATGTATGGGCTGTTAATAATCCTAAGATAGTTTTTCTTCCTGTGATCCTGAAATATTAAGAAAGTAAAGTGGTTGTATAAAGTTGCCTTTTGATACAACCGCGTCACTATTTAAAATAAAAAACCGGGAGCACGATAGCCCCCGGTTATTCATAAGCCTCTTTAACAATTAAAAAAATCACTCCATTTTAAGCTTCCTGTGCCAATGCCAAAGCCTTGGGGAATAAAATGTTGTTCTCTAAATGAATATGTTGTCTTAAGTCTGTATCGAACTCCCGCAATTTTTCAAATAAGAATCTATAAGAATTACAAGCTCCCTGCGACACCTCGTAATCATTTGTCAGTCTGCGCCATTCTTCCAGTGATTCACCTGATGAACTGTGTTCTTTCATCATCGCCTCTACAGTACCTTTGACGTATGGCATGTCCTTTTCTCCAGCCACCAGTTGCTTGATAGCAGGGAACAGGATCTGTTCTTCTTTTTCCAGGTGATCCAGCAGGTCTTCTGCCTCGCGCAGAATAGCGGCTCTCAGGTCTATCAGTTCAGGATGCGTGTCACCATGGTGTCCTGCTACCTTCTGGCCAAACTGCCAGATCACAGGCAATGCATCTTTTACATATTTATGGTGAGTATTCAGGATATGCTCTATCAATAATTCAGGTGCCAGTACACCCAGGTCACTGCCCGGTTGCTTTGCTTTTAATTCCGCAGTTTCCAGTGCTTTCCACAATTCCTCTTCAGCGATTCCGCCCTGTGCCGCCGCCTGCGCAATAGTCTGGCCGCCACCACAACAAAAATCTATACCAAAACCTCTGAACACATCGGCCATGCGATAGTCATTTCCAGCCATTTCTCCGACTGTGATTACATTATTTCTTACCATGTTGAAATGTTTTAAATTTGATTACAAGTCTTTTCTATTAAATCGCCGCAGCGCCCAGCATAACGGCCAACCCATCCATAATAACAAGAGTACAAATCCCGTGAGCATACCGCCCACACTTCCGAAAAATGAGGCAAACACCGCGCCTGTATACCCCATCATCGCTGAACTATCCAATCTTAATAAAACAATGATTCTACCTAAATCTATCGGGTTCAAAGCACCCATTACTACTGCCGGTTTCTCCAGCGGATAATCGCTGAACTGGAACAAGAGAAACAGTACCAGACCATCATATAACAACGAAAAATAAAACCAGGACAGGATCGCTACCCCAATTCCTCTCGCCTTATCCCTCATCATCACAGATCCTAATATCGCCAGTGCTGAAAAGATCACACTCAGCGCCATCCCTACCAATATCAATAAAACTGCCGTCATGCTCCCGTCAAAGATCAGTAAGGGCAAGCCCACGCCTATGCAAAATGCAATCAGCAATGACAGGGCTAAACCGATATACACACTCAGCAGGATCTTCGTTCTCCGCAAAGGCTGGCATACCAGCAATTCTATAAATGCAGATGCATTATAATAATAGATCGTTGAAAAGATAATACTCACCAGTGGCAATACAATCAGCACGATATTCAATAAACTCAGTAAGGCTTTTGTTCCATTGTCAGTCAGGCACAGCAACAACATTGATACGACCAGCAACAATACCGTATAACTTACCAATATCCTGTTGCGTAATATATCCAGCACTACGTATTTAATAATCTTCTTCATAGTCCTCCATTTTCCATGACATGAGCCATTGCGCGTACTAACTTTTGCTCTCCTGTTTTTGCCTGCAACTCTACCACCTGTTTATGAAACTGTAGCTTTCCATCCTGCAGGTATGCTACCTCATCTACCAGGTCATCCAGTTCTGACAGGATGTGTGAAGTGATCAGTACCAGCTTCCCGTTCCTTGTTTCCTGCAGGATCTTGTCCTGCAAAATCCCTGATGCGACCGGATCCAGGCCCGCTGTAGGCTCATCCAGTACAAGCACTTCAGGATTGAATAAAAATGCCAGACATGCACTTACTTTCTGCCTCGTACCACCGGATAATGTCCGCATCGGTTTATTGGCCAGCTGGGGCAATTTAAATGCCTGTACCAGGTCTTCATCAAGCTGGGTATACTGCCGTATATCCTTCATCATTTCCATCACCTGGGAGATGGTCATGTTCTCCGGATAACTACTGATCTGCGGCATATAACCAATATTTGCCCTGTAGTCACAGCTTCCCAGGATAGAGGCGTCTTTGAAAACAATATCTCCTTTATCAGGTACTACCATTCCCAGCAGGCTTTTAATCAGAGTCGTTTTCCCGCTACCGTTAGGTCCTATCAAAGCCACACTTTTACTTGCCGAAAACGACAGGTTGATATTGTCCAGCGCCTGCAGCCGGCCAAATCGTTTATATATATTTGTAAAACGAATCATAGCGTAAGGGGTTTCATAAAAGGTGCACGATCCACCAGGTTCACAGGTGTGATACCCGGCATTACTTTTTCTGTACGGTCCAGCAGACTTACCATAAAACTGTGGAATAACATCATCACAGCCGGGTTCTTATCTGCTACCATTGCATATAAGCTCACCGGGTGATATGGCACGTCTCCCTTTCCATCCCTGTTCAGGTCATAGCCCTCATATTTATCCCAGTAGTTGTTGTCAAAATGGTTCAATACCAGTGAGCCATTGGTCGCTACGTCAAATGTGTTACCAAAGAAATTGTTGTGCGTGATCTTGTTTTCAGCGCAACTTGCCTGTACCTTCATCGCCCAACCATTTGTTTTGAATACATTTTCCGATACCTGCACTCTTGTAGTGCCTTCCATATAAATACCCACGGTATTGTCTTCAAAGTGGCTCTGTTCCATCCTGCTGTCTGTAATCTCCTTCAGCAAAATTCCATACGCACCACCACCCTGATTACCTGCAAACCTGTTCCGCTTCATATCCACACCATGTGAAAACATCACGGATACACCTGCTTCATTATGATCAAACACATTGTCTTCATAGTGGTCATTGTGCGAAAACATAAAGTGCAAGCCATAGCGTACATTCTTAAAACTATGATTCCCTTTGATCAGTGAATTCGTTACAAATTCAAAGTAGATCCCATCCCTGTGCTGCGTTACTGTATTACCGATCAGCTGCATCCCATCGCAATGCCAACAGTGAATGCCATTGCCTGACTGTACACGCTGGTTTGCGTTGGATTTTAGTGTATTACCGGTTATCACACAGCTATCAGACTGCTGGCAATAGATACCAAAAAAGGTTTCTTCCAGCACATTGTTTTTGATCGTCACATGTCGTACATTCCCCAATTTAATACCCGCCAGATCCTTCCAGTCAGAAAAGCCTGAATGCCTGATCACAAATCCTTCCAGTGTAACATGGTTGGATAAAATCAATACCACCTCATACTTGCTCTCTCCATCCAGCACTGGTTTGCCCACACCTTTCAGATAAATGGCTTTGTCAATTACCAGGCCTTTTTCATAATACACACCGGCGGGTACTATGACTGTATCACCTGCTTTTGCCTGCTGCAAGGTCGCCTTCACTGAACTTTTTACAGTCCATACACCTGCCCATGCCTGCAGCGGCAACAGCCACATTAATATTATCGATATAGCTCTTTCCATGTGAGTGATTCTCCGTTAAACGACTTCATTTTCACACTGTCTGCAAAAGCTGCGATGTCACTACCCATTGGAGAATGGAATGAAGTGCTATGCAATAACCTGCTCTCTTCCGCTTTGATCCACTGTCCATCTGTAAAGTCCAGCAGATAGATCCCACCGATCTCTTGTCCGCCAGCTTTTACTGCCGCCAGCAAACAATGCACATCATCATACTTAAATACTTTCCCCTTCTTTGTTACGATCTCTGCACCAAATCTTTTATCTGAAAAACCCATTTTACAGAAATCACAGGCATCCTGTCCGTATTTAATAGGAGCCGGTCCGCTGCTACAACTCTGTAAGCCTAGCATCAAACCGCCTATCAGAAAAAACCCTTTCTTAAACTTAAAAGATAGCAATACCAGGGCCGCCCCTACACCAATAAAGATCCATCCACCTATGTCAGGAATTGAATAAGCCCCGAAATTCAACAATTGCTTATAACCCAGCAATGGTGGCTGATACGCCATACCCGGTACCCTGATCGGTGCTTCCGGGTTCAGGTTGTGCCCGTAGTTATATTCCCACCTGTAAAAGTCCACCATCGATACAATGGCTACCAGCAGGAATAAGGCAACCCAGGCATAATACAGTTTCCTGTTATTCATCACCGCTACCACAAAACCCAGCAGCGCCAGTCCGCCGATGATAAAGGGTAACACCTTGAACTCAATGAAATCTTCTGTATGCAATGTTTGCATACCTATGTAATGGTTTAGTCCATTCACGATATCCACATCCCCGCGTAATCCATTAGCAGCAATTTTCAACGTAAGGCCTTCCGGGTATTGGGGGGCGGCCAGCTCTATTTTCCATATCGGAAAATAGAGCACTGCCACCATCGCCAATGAAAGCATGAAAATGACTGCCCTAAAGCGGGTTGACAATTTTCTTTGCATTTTAGTTTATTTAGTTTTTAGCTACTGCACTGTCAGGCAGGTTTGTACCGTACTTCAGCGGTGTGTTTGCACCTGCTTTGGATACTCTTACATAACCCTGCATTTCCTGGTGCAGTGCGCTACAGAAGTCAGTACAGTAGATAGGGAATACACCCTCAGCATCTGGTACCCACTTCAGTGTACAGGTTTCGCCAGGCATGATCAGGATTTCTGCATTTGCAGCACCTTTCACAGCAAAGCCGTGAGGAATATCCCAATCCTGTTCCAGGTTAGTTACATGGAAATATACTTCATCGCCTACACGTACACCTTCAATATTATCAGGTGTGAAGTGGGAGCGGATAGCAGTGATATACACATGTACCTTGTTACCTTCACGTACTACTTTCGCTTCTTTCTCACCCTTTGTTACAAAAGGATGTTTGTTTTCCTCGATCTTGAAATACTTCACGGAGTTATTCTTGATCAGGTCAGCAGGAAGTGCCTGTGCATAGTGAGGTTCACCCACGGTAGGGAAGTCCAGCAACAGTTCCATCTTATCGCCGGAGATGTCGTACAGCTGTGCACTTTGTGCCAGCTCAGGACCAGTAGGCAGATAGCGGTCTTTAGTAATCTTATTGTATGCAATCAGATATTTACCAAAAGGATGTTTGGTGTCACCGCCTGGGATACACAGGTGACCTACGGAGTAGAAGGTAGGTTTCCTGTCGAGTACTTTCAGGTCTTTGATGTTCCATTTCACTACTTCGGAAGAAACGAAGAAGGAGGTATAAGCATTACCTTTTCCGTCGAACTCAGTGTGTAATGGGCCAAGGCCTGGTTTCTGCACTTCACCGTAGAGGGCGGATTCGTATTTAACAACAGGGATACCCTGGTAGTCGCCATCGAAGTCTTTCTTTTCGATCGCAGCCATCAGCTTGTCGAAAGAGAATACAGGGATCAGCGCAGCCAGTTTACCGCTACCTACGATATATTCACCAGTTGGGTCGATATCGCAACCATGTGGAGATTTAGGACAAGGAATGAAATACACGAAATCTTTCAGTTGGGTAGGATCCAGTGTCAGCACCTTGCTTTCGATAGTAGAGGTCGCACTGTGAGTCGTTTCATTATACACGTTGTGTGCATAACGGGAGTTCTTCAGGACACCTTTATTGTTTTTGATATATTCTTCAGCTTTCTTCCAGTTCACTGCCATGATGAAGTCTTTATCACGCTGGGAAGCGTTTACTTCAAGCAGGGTATGTGCCTGTTCTACGTTGTAGCAGGAGAAGAAGAACCAGTCGTGGCTTTTACCTTTACCGGCATGGCTCAGGTCAAAGTTGATAGCAGGGGTCAGCAGCTGGAAAGCCAGGGACATACGACCATTGCTGCTGTCAATCTTAATAAAGCTGATAGTACCATTGAATGATTTTTTGTAATCAGCAATAGGCACATCTTGTTTGTCGCCAATAGGTACACTGAAACGAGTACCGGCTACAACGTATTCTGTATTTTCGGTACAGAAAGGAGAAGAGTGGTTACCGGCGCTGTTTGGCAGCTCGATGATCTCTTCGGTTTTGAAAGTAGCGAGGTTGATACGTGCTACCCTTGGCGTGTTGTTTGCATTTGCGAAGAGCCAGCGGCCATCGGGAGTACCATCTTTCTGAGACAGTTCCAGGTGGTGTTGGTCATCCCATGGCAGGGAACCGTGAGAGGTTTCGAGCATAGGTTTGGTTTCTTCGCTGTAACCATAGCCATTTTCAGGCATTACAGAGAATACAGGGATAATTTTGAGCAGACGGCCTGAAGGGATACCATAAACAGCCACCTGGCCATTGAAACCACCGGAAACGAAGTTGTAGAACTCGTCGTATTTACCCGGTGCTACGTAAACTTTTTCAGCAGCGCCGGCAGTGATGGCACCTGCTTCGTTGCGAGGCTTACAGGACGCGAATGCTACGAGGAGCACCGCTATTGAACTTAACCGCATAGAATTGTTATTTAGATGAATCATTGTTACGCATAAATTCCAATACGTCTCTGGTTTCCTCATCGCTCAGGTGTTGATTAGGCATACGAACCATGCAAACTGCCAGCATTGCCTGTGCGTGCGGATCTTTGTCGATCATCTCGTCTGTGTTGCTCACGAAGTTCATAATCCATTCCGGAGATTTTCTCGTGGTAACACCTTTCCAGCCGGGTCCCACCAGCTTTTCATCGGTCAGTTTATGGCAGGCTGCGCATTTTACTTCATACACGGTTTTGCCTGCTGCAATCATTTTTTGGTCTAATGTGGCAGTCAGCGCTACATTTGTGTACTTTCCCGCCCCCTTGGTGGAATCGTATGCTGCAGAAGATGCAGACGTGGAACTCGCGAGACTGTTGTCTTCAACTACAGGTGCCGAGGAGTCCTCCTTTGGAGGCTGACTGTTGTTAGAGCAGGCCCAGGTGAGTCCCAGTAGCACTGCTGTGTAAACATACTTTTTCATTTATTAAAGATTGTGTTCTGACAATTCCTGATACAAGATTACACCAGTTAACAGCCCGAAGATATGATCCAGATCATAAAACCTGATTTGATATAAATCACTACAAAACCTGCTGAAGATCATTTATCGGCATGATGGGTCGGGGTAGCTTTGAGTATACCTAATAAATCGTTCACAATGATCATCCACACCGACCTGCTGGGAGAATGGGGCGCCATCCGCCTGACAGCGGAAAAAGGCCGGGTTATCTTTACAGAGGGGGAAGAAGCGCACTTTTATTACCAGATTGAATCCGGGGAAGTCCGGATGGTGAATACCGGGGCTAATGGAAAGGAATTTATACAGGGGATCTTTGGATCAGGAGAATCTTTCGGGGAGCCACCACTTTTTACAGGCGGGGAATATCCTGCCGCTGCTGTAGCTGATAGTGACAGTGTAATATGGCGCCTGCCTAAGCCAACGTTTATTCGTTTACTGAAAGAGAATCCGGACATTCATTTTGCTTTTACATCTTTGCTCGCCAAACGGCTGAGACTGAAGACTATTCTATCAAGAGAGATGACCTGCAGCGAGCCGGCGGTGCTGATAAGAGGAGTATTGAAGCGGTATACGGTGCCGGAATTATTGCATGGCCGACTACGTGTTACGCTGACGAGACAGCAGATAGCTGATATGACGGGGTTAAGGGTGGAGACGGTGATCCGCACGATCAGAACGATGTATAGGAAGGGAGATCTATTGGTTAATAAAGGAAAGGTGTATGTTTGATACCATTAAGAAGTGGACGTATTTGTCACTGGTGAATTTATTGATAGTGTCCATGCTGGGTGTGACACTAAGGTATAAGGGGGCATTTTCCCTGCCGGTACTGGATTATAAATACCTGTTGCATGCACATTCTCATTTTGCTTTTTCAGGGTGGGTAACGACGGTGTTGTTTACGTGTTTCGTGTACCTGATACCTTTCAGGAAGACGTACATGTACCAGTTCTGGCTGAACCAGGTGGCAAGTTTTGGCATGCTGATTAGTTTTGCGATCCAGGGCTATGGGGTGGTGTCAATTGCGTTTTCAGCGTTGTCAGTGGTGTTTAGTTTTTGGTTTGCGATTTCGTACTTAAAGGATATTTCTTCTTTAAGTTTTCCTCCTTTGGTAAAGTCCTGTTTGCGGCTGGCGCTGGTGTTCCTGATGATTTCCAGTGCAGGGCCTTTTATGCTGGCTTTTGGGAAGGGGGATATGGTATTGTACAATAATGCGATTTATTTCTATCTGCATTTTCAGTATAATGGTTGGTTTACGTTTGGGGTGGTGGCATTGTTCTTTTGGGCGGCACCGAGGTTTCATATTTACCTGGCACCGAATTTCAGTAAGGTATTTGTGATATTGATGGGGATTGCCTGTGTGCCGGCATATTGTATGTCTACGTTGTGGGCGCATCCTCCGGGATGGGTATATACGATAGCAGGGGCAGCGGGAATGTTACAGCTGGCGGCATTGGTGTTTTTGATACTGGCGGTACCGGTGATAAAGAATTTGCATGTGCTGTGGGTATTGGCTTCGCTGGCGTTTATTGTTAAAATTGTTTTGCAGGTATTGACGTTGGTAACTGCATTGGGCAGGTTTGCGTATGGGTTCCGGCCGGTGGTGATTGGGTATTTGCATTTAGTGGTGTTGGGATTTGTTTCGTTTTTGATTCTAGGTTTTTTGATATTGAATCGACTGATAAAGGGAGATAAGTTGGGATTGGGGATATTTATAACAGGGGTGATTGCAAATGAGGTGATATTGATGGTACAGTGTGTGATGGCATATTTTTGGGGGAGTGGAACGCCGATGGTACCGTATTGGTTGCTCGGGGCCGGGATGGTGATGATGACGGGGATAGGAGTGCTGGTGATCAGGAACAAATCCTGATGAATATCGGGATTTCATTAAAATGTTTGAATGCATAGCTATAGAATATTCCCCTTCTATTATGGCTGGGAAAAAAATGGGCCATCCGTATCAACCGGGTATTAAGTGCTTTGTTTATCATTCCCGTTATTCTTGTACAAGTACGTTACCCTACAGAGACAAGTAGCACCTTACCAATCTTCCTGCTATTACCACTTTGGGTTGCACAGTTCCTGGTTCAAAAGAAGTGGTATTATTCACGAGGTAATCCAGCTTAACGACTACTTACCCTGCTCTACTATTACAAACAGTAGAGACTTATTTAAAAGCAGAAGACCCTGGTGCTATCGAAAATCCCGACAGCTTCCAGAGTCTTGTATTGCACCAAATTTATTTACAGATTACAGCTGACCCATAATTTTCATCATACTCCCGATCGCCCCGGAACTATGCAGCACCTCCGTTTGCTCCAGCGTCATCGCCGCCATTGCTGATGCCGTCTTCCGCATCTTCTGCTCATACGCTGCAATGGCCACCTGCACATCTTTCTCATTCGCCAAACTACGGCTCAGCTCCAGGGCATCCAACATTGCCATATTCACTCCTTCCCCAGCATAAGGCGGCATCAAATGCGCCGCGTCTCCCAACATTGTCACATTCGGCAAGGCCTCCCAATCCTGATCCAATGGCATACAATATTGTGGTCTCGTAATCATTCCTGCCACATTTGCGAACAAGGTCTCATACACCGGTGCCCAGCCTTTAAACTCAGCCCGGTACCAATCCAATAAATCTCCCTTCAGTGCCCAATCCGCCTCCGATTTAAATCCAGCATAGAATGACAGGGTTCCATCTCCCTTCGCACTTACTATCAGCGTCTTACTATCCCCAAAAATAAACAGCTTCCCTCCTTTCACTAACTCAAACATTTCAGGTACCAAATTCTCCGCATCATAGACACTCCCTTCCAACACGGTCATTCCCACGAAAAATGGCTTTATCGGGGTTATAAACGACCTTATCTTTGAATTCGCGCCATCAGCCCCTACCACTACATCGGCATATGCTGTCATACCATTCTTAAAACTCAGCAACCAACCATCTCCACTTCTCTCCATGCCTGCAAACTGGCTATCCCATATCACCGTATCTTCCGCCAGTGATTCCAGCAATATTTTCCGCAAAGGCCCCCTGTCAATTTCAGGACGGCTTTCCTCCTTCTCCCCTGCATGCTCATCTGCAAGGATGTGGGCGTTCTTGTCCATTACCCTGATCTTATCAGCCCCCGGGCGGTAGTTCGCTATAAAGGGCTCCATTAGCAAGCCTTCCTGCAATGCTGCTAAACCAGACTCTTCATGCAGGTCCAGTGTTGCGCCCTGTACCCTTGCATCCTTATCCAGATCTCTTTCATATACTTGTACCGATGGAAAACCTTTTACCTGCAACAGACGAGCTAATGTCAATCCTCCAGGGCCTCCACCTACAATGGCTATTTTCTTCATAGAAATTTTGATTTTGATGATACAAAGATCTGAAGTGATTTTTGGATAAAATAGCAGGCTTTGGGCAATAAATAGTCCTAAAAGGTCAAAATATAGTGTAAGAAGCAGTTCCAAAAACAATAGTTATATCATCATACAGCAATCGTAAGAATCCTTTTCCTATCTTCTGAATCAAACAGCCATCCTCGGAATACTACACCCATCTCCTGAAAAAATCACTCAATTATCATTCCCTGTTACAAGAACTTTCATCCCCATACGAACAATTCATTCATATCCCTTTTTTTGTAGATTCAGAAACAATGAGGCCAGCGTTCCCCGACAATAAAGCCAATCAAAATTCATTCATATCCCTTTTCTTTGTAGATTTAGAAACAACGAGGCCAAGGGTTCCCTCATAACAAACCCAATCAATCTACCCATGCAAATTAAATCTTCGAACAAATTCATTGACCTATACCTTTTTACCATTGGATTTGCTACAATCTTCCTGCTCATCGCAACCCACATGCACAAATTCATATGGCTGACACTTTTCCCGGTATTCGGTATCGTACTCTGGCTGGTGGTATTAAAACACCGGTTTCCCAAAGCTGTCTCTGCGAAAGGGGATACAATGACTGTAAAATACTTCCAGGCATTTCGCACGAAATATGATTCGTTTCCTGTGAGTGCATGCAGGTTCAATCTGGAAATGTTTACACGGGTTGTTAAAGACAAAAAGGAGAAAAACTATCAGTTAACTATTTCAATAAATAATAGTGAAAGATGGAAATTTACCACCATGGAAGGATTTCATGTTGAAGACTTTCTGGCCTTATTGAAATATATCGGGATTTATTAAAGGGGGAAAACAAATTAAAATACTGGAACTCATTTCATAATTGCCAATTAAATATTGATTATCAATCCCTATCTATGAAATGAGTCCTGGTAAAACACGGAACTTCGAGTTCCTCAAATCTGATTAAAATTATTAACTATGCAAATCAATACTACCGCCAAATACACCAATCCCGACCTCTTCCTCTGCGTGATCGGCGTTTTCTCTGCTCTCCTATTCTCCGTTGTTATTTACCACATTCCTGGTCTCACCTGCCTCGGACTCATTCCTCCTATTGCCTATGTATGTTGGCTGGTTCTTGTCAAAAACCGTTTTATAAAAATTATCGCCATCGAAAATCACCTGCTCACCATCACCTACATCCATGGTTTCAAAACAAAACAGGAATCTATTCCAGTCAGCGCCTGCCAATACAAACTGGATCACATTACCCGCCATGATCACACTCCAGACGGGCCGGTGAATACTCCTTTCTACCAACTTACGATCCTTACCAACAACGTAGTAAAATGGCGAATCACTGATATCGATGGTTTTTCTGTACAGGATTTTCTTACCATCATCCAAACCAAATAATCAATTAACTGCACAGAACTTCCTCTTACAACGATGCTGGCACCAAGCTCTCCATAAATTAATATCCGCCATGACACGTTCTCTTACAACCAGGCTGGCACCATGAACGCTATAGCATCCCTTCACTAAATATTGCCCCGCATAAAAATCTACCCTCAATACTAACACCACACCTGCTTAGCAAATCCTTGGCAACTGCTCCCCTGGCAAAAAGTTTACCACCCTATGCCCACCAATCCTACTCTCCAGCACCACCTTTCCTGCATGGTCCTTCGTCACTGTTCCAATGATCGCCGCCTGCGCTCCTCCTTTCATCCCCCTCAGTGCACCTAATACTGAAGGCGCTACTTCCGCGCTCACTATCGCCACCATGATCCCCTCATTCGCCACATACAAAGGATCCAATCCCAGCATCTCACATGCCGCTGCCACCTGCTCATTCACCGGTAAAAGCGCCTCTTCCATCAGTACACCCAATTTTGTCGCCTCTGTCATTTCATTCAGCACTGATGCCAAACCACCTCTCGTCGGATCCCTTAAAAACTTCACCTGCTCTCCAAAACAATCCAGCAATTTCCCCACCATTTCATGCAAAGGTCTTGTATCACTACACACCTCTGTTTCAAACTCCAGGCCCTTCCGCACACTCATGATCGCCATGCCATGTGTCGCTATTTCTCCACTCACAATCACCACATCTCCCGGTACGATCCTGTTATGATGGATCGCCGCCCTTGGATGTATATGCCCAATACCTGATGTATTTATAAACAACTGATCACCTTTTCCCCGCTCCACCACCTTCGTATCGCCCGTCACAATCGCCACTCCAGCCGCCTGCGCTGCCGCCTTGATATGCTGCAGCACTTCCCTGAAAAGAGATAATTCCAAACCTTCCTCTATGATAAATGACAACGACAGATACCGCGCCATTGCACCACACATCGCCAGGTCATTCACTGTTCCGTTAATTGCCAGATCCCCGATGTTCCCTCCCGGGAAAAACAGCGGAGATACCACGTAACTATCCGTACTAAAAGCCACCTTCCCATTCAATGAAAAAGTAGCTCCATCATGCTGCTGATCCAGCCAGTCATTGTGCAACAAATCAAACACCTCAGTCTGTAACAACTGATGTGTCATCAATCCACCACTACCATGACCCAAAGTGATGATCCCTGAAACACCATTAGCAGGTAAAGGACAATTTAAATTCATACTGTACTTTTATATTGGTAATATGCGGCACATGCTCCTTCACTGCTTACCATCGGAGCACCCAGCGGATGCTCTGGTCTGCACCTGCCTCCAAAGGCAGGACATTGCACCGGTTTCTTATGCCCCCGCATTATATCACCACTAATACAATCAGGGTCTTCCTCTCTAACAGGTAAGTGTATATTAAACTTTAACCTTGCATTATATTGTTTGTAAGCTTCCTTCACCTCATACCCGCTATCAGGTATGGAACCAATTCCCCGCCACATTCTGTCGCTTACGTCAAACACTTCATGGATCGCCTTCATCGCCATCGCATTCCCCTCTCTTGCTACCATGCGTGCATATTGATTCTCTACTTTATACGTTCCTTTTTCCAGTTGGGTCACCGTCATCAATATCCCCTGCAACAGGTCCGCCGGTTCAAAACCAGTCACGACAATCGGTACTTTGTATTTCAATGCAATCGGATCGTATTCTGTCGTACCCATAATCGTACATACATGCCCTGCTGCCAGGAATCCATCTATCACATTATCCGGATCTCCCAGGATTGCTTCCATCGCCGGCGGTACCAACACATGAGATGCGAGAATGCTGTAATTTTGAACACCCCGTGCTGCAGCCTGTACTACAGACAATGCATTTGCCGGTGCTGTTGTTTCAAAACCGACTGCAAAAAACACCACTTCCTTCGTAGGATTGTCTATCGCTACCTGCACTGCTTCTAATGGTGAATACAGGATCCTTACATCAGCACCTGCTGCCTTTGCATGCAGTAAGCTCTGTGATGATCCCGGCACCCTCAGCATATCTCCAAATGAACAAAAGATCACATTAGGTTGCTGCGCCAGCCACAATGCCTCGTCCAGCACACTTACACTTGTCACACATACAGGACATCCCGGACCATGCACCATATTAATTTGCGGTGGCAACATATCCAGCAAACCATTCTTCACTAAACTATGCGTTTGTCCGCCACAGATTTCCATCAGCGTCCATGGCCGCGTGGTGACACGGTACAACTCATGCAAATATTTTTTCACCAACTGTGGGTCGCGATATTCACTGATGTATTTCATAACAGTTCCTCCAGATCATTCAGGATCACTCATTGCAGTTCTTCCGGATCCAAGTATAATAATTCTTCCTGCTCATTCATTTCAATCATCCAGGCGCACTCATTGCAACACCCGCTAATTGTTAATTCAGTCTAAACGTCCTCTCCTCATGCTCAATTATAAAACCGTTCTCAAATTTTCATTTGCCTGCAGATGGGAAGATCCGCTCTTGCTATTTCCCCCTCAAATTAATTCCTCCAAATCTCCCATCTGTTCCAGATAGGAAAAAATCTGCTTCGCCTCCTCCTCATTCACCACTCCTATGGCCACTCCCACATGCACCAGCACATAATCTCCCACCACCGCCTCCGGTACCATACAAAGACTTACTTCTCTCATAATACCACTGAAAGAGACCTTGCCTTTTCGAAACAACGCATCCTCTCCTTCATGAATGGCAATGACTTTTCCAGGTATAGCCAGACACATAATTAATCATTTTGTATACTAAAGCAAGCCAGTTGCCCAGCTGCAATACATTCATCATTTGGACTCAGCATTCTGTGAAAATGCCCCTGCATCATACCCGCCAGCAATGGACTTTGAAATACGCCACCGCTAAACGCCACCTTCTCGGCCTTAAAATGAATCTTCAATTTCGTCACCAGGTGTGCCAGTGAATAATATACCTTATAAGCAATCTCCCGCTTATCCATTCCTCTTTCCACATCAGCTATCACACCTAAAATTAAAGGTCTCCACTGGATCACCTCTCCATGAATCGGCATGTCATAATACGTATGCGTTACTATGTCACCAATCCCAGCTTCCATCTTCATGACCGCTTCTCCTTCGTAAGTATTGAAGCCTGTTACGCCCAGTATCGCTGCCACACCATCCAGCAGGCGCCCCATACTACTTGTTTTCAGCGGACAATGCCCTTCCAGCAACTGGTGATAATACCGCCACTCCTGGTCATTAAAATAATGCCTGATTATGCCGTGCCGCCCGGGGAAGTTTTGTAATAAAGCCAATGCCGATAACCGTGGTTCTTTGTTCATTTTGTCTCCCATTAACTGGGGAAAATAATCAAGGTGCCCCACCCGCTTCATCTGGCCTTCTTTATATACAAAAACTTCCCCACCCCATATCTGTTCATCTTCACCATAACCGGCACCATCCCATATAATGCCCAACACAGGATGCCGTTGCTGTAACAGGTTATTTTCTGCCAGTACAGCCCCAAAATGCGCTTTGTGATGCTGTATAGTCGTCAGTGTAGCGCCGGATAGCTTAGCCATTTGTTTACCCAGTTTGGAAACGAAATAGCCAGGATGCATATCCGTCAGGATTTGTACTGGTCGTCTTTGTAATAGTTGTAAAAGGTTTTTTAATGTCTCTTCGAATCGTTCTTCGGTTTCTAAAGTTCCATGACTGCCCAGGTATTGGCTCACCAGCCAGTAATCTTCGCCTGTCAGTGCAAATGTGCTCTTTAATTCTGCCCCCATGGCCAACACGCCATCCCTGCTATGTTTGTGTAAATAAACAGGTGATAATCCCCGTCCTCCTCTCAATATAATGCGTCGACCTTTCGATGTAAAACAAATCACACTGTCATCCTGTGGAAATACAATCTCCCTGTCAAAGCTCAATACCAGGTCCGCAATACCTACCGCATCCTCATCTTTGTAGATAATAGGCACACCATTCCCATTTGCACTGGTGGCAATTAATGGTTTTCCGTATCTTGATGAAATTAATTGTAATAAAGGCGAGTAAGGTAAAATCACACCCAATCTATCCAGCCCTGGCGCCAGGTCTTCGGCAGGCTTTTTCAGTTTACATAACACTACGGGTGCCACAGGACCCAATAATTCTAAAGACTCAACCGCTGTGAGATAAACATCTTCCGCAGCTCTCTCAAGTGTAGGATACATGACCGCAAAAGGCTTTTGTGGTCTGTTCTTTTTTACACGCATTGCCGACGATTGCGACACATCGCACAGTAACAGGTAGCCACCGATCCCTTTCACCGCCACGATACCTCCTTTTTTCAAACACTCATCTACTTCCTGCAAAGATGGTCCATACACAGGTACCCCACACTCAGGACAGGAATTCGTTTCACTATGAAAACGCCTGTCTGCACTATTCAGGTACTCTTCATTACAATCCGGACATTGCTGCAAGTGCGACATACTGGTATGCTCACGCTCATAAGGCAATGCACGCATAATTGAATACCGTGGACCACAATTCGTACAGGTAGTAAATGCATATTGATAACGCCGGTTGGAACTATTCGTTAATTCCTTTCTACAGGTATCGCAAAGCGCAATATCCGGCGTTAATAAAAGGCTGGTCGCTGAAGCCGCCGTACCAGGTAAAATCGTGAAGGAGGTAAAGGGAAACAATGGCGCTGGTCGCATATGGTGATGGGTAATCAGGGCATGTACGGGAGGTTGCGAAATAATAGTGTTATAAAATTGAGCTGCTTCTCCTGCCGAGGCGTTAAATGCAATATGTACTCCATCCGGACTATTGCTTACCGCACCAAGTATATGCAGGTCTTTTGCTACCCGGGCCACGAATGGTCGGAAGCCAACTCCCTGTACACGACCGCTGATATGGATATGATACGAGTTCACGATTTTTTTGATTCCAGCCATTGATACCATTTATCCAGTCCCTCTCCTGAAGTACAACTTAGCGTAATCACTTCCAGTTTTGGATTAATCCGCTTTGCATTCGCAATTGCCTTGTCAAGAGAAAAAGGGACATAGGGCAATAAATCTATTTTGTTTATGATGCATAGATGAGAGGTGTGGAACATGTCCGGATATTTCAACGGTTTATCATCTCCCTCGGTCACACTCATCACTACAACTCTTTCTTTTTCTCCCAGATCAAACATCGCAGGGCAAACCAGGTTACCTACATTCTCTATAAACACGATCCCATTTTCATGTGGATGCATTCCCTGCAAAGCATGCATCACCATATGCGCATCCAGGTGACAACCTTTTCCTGTATTGATCTGAACTACTTTTGTACCAGTGGCATGTATCCGGTCAGCATCACGGGTGGTTTGCTGATCGCCCTCAATTACGCTGAAATTCACCGTGTCCTTCAGGTCTGTTAAAGTCCTTTCTAATAATGTCGTTTTTCCTGAACCAGGTGAGCTGACCAGATTGATCGCGAGAATATTCTTTGCATCGAAAAAACCACGATTCCTTGCCGCTAATAAATTGTTCTCATATAAAACATCTTTCTCTACAGCTATATGTTTCTCACCATGGTCATGCGTGTGAGAATGACTATGGCTATGACTATGAGTATGTGTATCGCATCCACAAGTAGCGCACATAACTTTCAATTTAAAAAATGATCAATGAACGTACCTTCAACTCTTTTCCCTTCGCAATATGTATCAGGTGACTTCCGCACCCGGTACACGCATCATAGACCTCCGTAATGGCAAACTCATTCCCACATTCAAGACACACAGCACTCCCTGCTATCCGGTTTATGTCCAAAGTAGCTTTTTCGAGTAAGGTACCTTTGATCGCCTGTTTCCATGCCATATCAAAAGCAAACATCTCGATCGTCGTGAGGCAACCAATATCCAGTGTTACCTCTTTGACGGGAGCACCTTTCGCATATTCCGTGACCACATCAATGATGCCCATTACGATGGACAGCTCATGCATTCCTGGTTCTCCTCTTCGCCTTGATTACTATTCCGACTGTCAGCAGTATCACCGGCCATGTAAACATTGCATGGTTCCATTCTGTAAAGTAGTGGATGATTGTAAAGCCTTCAGTCGTTCCATGACCGGGATGTGCCGACGCCAATAATGGCAATAAAATGATGGAGAGTATTAGTGATCTTTTCATTGGGCTCGTTTGTACCCTCAAAGTAAAGATTGAATTGCCGCAAAAATGGTAACTAGGATCAGCCTTTTTTCTGATGGTTATCATCTCCAGCCCCTGCCGTTTACAGTAACTTCAATGACGATAAACATATGCTCATGAGCCAGCCTTTAACGTATTACGACGAAATGAAAAACAAGGGCTACAGCCGGCGTGACTTCATGAAATTTGCCACTATGATGGCAGCTTTCATGGGGTTGGAACGGTCTGCAGTAGGCCAGATCGCCAAGTCGATGGCCAACAAGCCCAGGATCCCGGTGATCTGGTTGCATTTCCAGGAATGTACCTGTTGCAGCGAAAGCTTTATCCGGTCATCCCACCCCATTGTTGCTGATATTCTCCTGGATCAGATATCGCTTGATTACACAGAAACTTTGATGGCCGCGTCCGGTTTCCAGGCAGAAGAAGCGATGCACAATACCATGAATAAATACAAAGGAGAATACATCCTTTGTGTGGAAGGTAGTGTGCCTGTTGAAGCAGATGGGGTATACTGCATGATTGGTGGCAAAACCTCCATGCAGATCCTGGAAGAAGCTGCGGCGGGTGCCAAGGCAATTATAGCCTGGGGCAGTTGTGCCTGCAATGGTTGTGTACAGGCCGCCAAGCCAAACCCAACTGCTGCCACACCGATTCACAAACTCGTAAAAGGTAAACCTATTATTAAGGTGCCAGGCTGTCCACCAATCGGCGAAGTAATGGCAGGGGTAATTGTACACCTCGTCACCTTTGACCGTATTCCACAACTGGATGCTTTAGGCAGACCCAAAGCTTTCTATAGCAAACGGGTGCATGATACCTGCTATCGCAGACCATTCTTCGATGCAGGCCTGTATGTTGAAAGCTTTGATGATGAAAATGCGAAAAAAGGATACTGTTTATATAAGGTAGGATGTAAAGGTCCGGTGACTTACAATGCCTGTGGTGTCACGAAATGGAACGGAGGTACCAGCTTCCCTATCCAGTCCGGCCACGGATGCATAGGATGTAGTGAAGAAAATTATTGGGATAACGGCCGCTTGTATGAGCGCGCTTCTGCATTTGCGGGATTTGGTATCGAAGCCACTGCCGATGTGGTAGGTGGTATCGCCCTCGCAGCTACAGGTGCCGGCGTATTGGGCCATGCTGTTATGACCAATATCCGCAAGAAGGATAACATCCATATGCTGGAAGATGAAGGCAAAAAAGAAGAAAAAGAATTGGATCACTGAGAAATTCCACCATTATGAATAAAAGAATTGTCGTAGATCCTGTCACAAGGATTGAAGGACACCTTCGTATAGAAGCAGAAATAGAAAATGGAAAAATAAAAGATGCTTACAGTAGTGGTACCATGGTACGCCTGCTGGAAGAAATATTAAAGAACCGTGATCCCCGCGATGCATGGGCTATCGTAGGCCGTGTATGCGGGGTTTGCACATCTGTACACTCGCTTACTTCCGTAAGATCCGTAGAAGACGCTTTGAACATCACCGTCCCGCCCAACGCTGAACTGGTACGCAATATTATGTATTGCACGTCTTTTATGCATGATCACGTTGTCCATTTCTATCATCTCCATGCCATGGACTGGATTGATGTTGTGAATGCCCTCAAGGCCGATCCACAGCAAACATCTGCTCTTGCGCAGAAAATATCCAAATGGCCCAAAAGCTCTCCGGGTTACTTCAGTGACTTGCAGAAAAGGATCAAGAAACTTGTAGACAGCGGCCAGTTGGGTATTTTCTCTAATGGATACTGGGGCCACCCTGCTTACAAATTACCTCCTGAAGTAAACCTGATCGGTCTTGCACACTATCTCGAAGCCCTGGAATGGCAGAAAGAAGTGGTGAAAGTGCAGGCCGTATTCGGTGGTAAAAACCCACACCCTAATTACCTCGTAGGTGGTATGGCCTGCGCCATCGGAATGGATGATGTAAGCGGCATCAATGCTGAGAGATTGTCACTCGTGAAAAGCATCTTAGATGAAGCCAGAACCTTCATCGAACAGGTGTATATTCCTGACCTGATGACCATTGCATCCTACTACAAAGACTGGGGCAGCATTGGCGGCGGTCTGGGCAACTTTATGGTGTATGGAGACCTGCCATGGAATGGCTATCGCGATGCATCTTCTTACAAATTTCCTCCTGGTGTGATCTTAAACAAAGACCTGAGCAAACTCTACGAGGTTGACCTGAGGAACGATGGCGATGTACAGGAATTTATCACCCATAGCTGGTACGAATACAAAGGCGGAAAGGATATTGGCCTGCATCCATGGAAAGGCGAAAGCAAGATCAAATACACAGGTCCCAAGCCGCCGTTCGAACACCTGGATATGTCTCAGGCATATAGCTATTTAAAAACACCACGCTGGCAGGGTCATGCAATGGAAGTAGGTCCGCTGGCACGCGTGCTGGTAGGATATGCAAGAGGCCGTGAAGAGTTTAAAGATGTTGTAGACAGGGCACTGAAGACTTTGGATATTCCTGCTACTGCATTGATATCTACTTTAGGTCGTACTGCTGCGAGAGGGTTCGAAGCATCACTGGTATCGCAATGGGCGCTGGACTTCTACTATCAACTGGTAGATAATATCAAAAAAGGAGATACCCGTATGGCGAATATGGACATGTTCAATCCTGATACCTGGCCGAAGAAAGCCATCGGTGTAGGACATGCTGAAGCACCACGTGGTGCGCTCGCACACTGGATCAATATCGAAGATAAAAAGATCTCCAACTACCAGCTTGTAGTACCTACCACCTGGAATGCATCTCCACGCGACAGTAAAGGTCAGTTGTCTGCTTATGAATCTGCCCTGCTGGGTACACCGGTAGCAGATGAAAAACAACCGCTGGAAATACTGCGCACCGTGCATTCATTTGACCCATGTCTGGCATGTGCCGTGCACCTGTATGATGAACATGGTAATCATATCAACAGGGTGAGTGTATTAGAAGCATAAATGCGAACTTATGGCTAAGAAATATGTCCATATACACCGGCTCAGACGTGTGTATACATGGGAA
Source organism: Chitinophaga sancti (assembly GCF_034424315.1). Classification (GTDB taxonomy): domain Bacteria; phylum Bacteroidota; class Bacteroidia; order Chitinophagales; family Chitinophagaceae; genus Chitinophaga; species Chitinophaga sancti. The sequence goes on along the minus strand of NZ_CP139972.1, from coordinate 7,750,379 downwards.
TTGCCGGTACGCCTGTATCATTGGCTCAATGCAATGGTAATGGTGGCACTGATTGTCACCGGCTTTTACATTTCCAATCCGCTGGTGATCAGTAGTCACCAGGAGGCATCGAACCGCTTTGTAATGGGGTGGATGAGGGCCATCCATTTTATTGCAGCGTATATTTTCTTCTTCAATTTTATCTTCCGTTTATACTGGGGTTTTGTAGGCAATAAATATGCTAACTGGAAGCAGTTTATCCCAACCGGAAAGTTCTTCTTTAAAGAGATCTGGCAGGTGTTAAAGATCGACATCTTACAACTCAAAGGGAAAGAACACCTGAGCGTGGGGCACAATGCACTGGCCGGGTTTATTTACTTTTTCACCTTCATCGCTTTTGGGATCCAATCACTGACAGGGTTTGGTTTGTATGCGTCTATGAGTAACTGGTGGTTCCCTAAACTGTTTTCCTGGGTGCCTACGCTTTTAGGAGGTGATATCATGGTACGACAAATCCATCACTGGACCATGTGGTTCTTTATACTGTTCGTGGTGATTCATGTGTACCTGGTGTTCTATCATGACTATGTGGAAGGGCGTGGTGAAACAAGCAGTATGGTAGGTGGATGGAAATTTATTGAAGAGGAAGCGTTTCAGAAAGATAAACATACAGCTCCTGACAGAAGCGTGCTAACAGATGAGAAAAAATAAGACATTATTATTAGGAGTGGGGAATTATCTCATGGGAGATGAAGGGATTGGTGTGCATGTGGCGCAGCGATTAGAAGTGTCGCAGGAGATTCCGGGGATTGATGTGGTGGATGGAGGAACAGGTGGGTTTCATTTGCTTGAATTTTTTGAGCAGTATCAGAAGGTGATACTGGTGGATGCAACTTTGGATGGATTAAAGCCGGGAACGATCAGGTGTATTAAACCGAAGTATGCGAGTGATTTTCCACCGGAGATCAGTGCACATGATATTGGCTTGAAAGATCTGATGAGTGCCTTGCAGTTGTTGGATAAGATGCCGGACTTGTATTTGTTCGTAGTGAGTATTGAGAGTATCCAGCAGCAGGGGATGGAATTAACAAAGGATATTGAGGGGTGCATACCCAAGCTGTTAGAGGAGATAAAAAGTGCTGTTTAGTAAAAAGCCGGTCATTGATTTGACCGGCTTTTTTAGTTTTATTTATTTTCGAGTTTCTTTTTTAGTTCGGCTACTTCTTCCTGTAATTTCAAATTTGCTTTATGCTCTTCAATTAGATATAGGGTGAGTTCTTCTATCTTCTGCATTTGCAATTTTTGCATTTCGGCTACATCCAGACCTTTCTCATAGATTTCTTTCTCTGAGGGTATTTCAGGTAATCTGTGATTTGCCTGGATATGTGCTTCTACTTCAGCTAAAGATGGCAATTTATAGTCGGGATGAAATACATAGTCGGCCCAGCCAGATTGGGTGATGGTGAGTTTTTTTGCACCGATGGTACCGGCAACGGCTAGTTTGAAGGCACCGGCAGTTTTTACTCCAATCAGCAGGTTACCATTGGCATCCAGACGCATCTGCTCGATACCGGTATTTGTCAAAAATGTAAGGTATCCGGCAACTGAGGTACCTTTATTAAAAATGATACCACAATTCAAGGTGCCACCATATTTACTGATCAAACCAAATGATGGTATATAGTCAGCATTGGCCTTAAATGTTTTCACCCCCAGATATGTCCCGTCGCCTACAGTATTCCCCTCAGTCAATCTACCCAATACGGATGAAATTGTATCATTTGCAACAGTCGCCACATCCAGTGGTGCCCTGGGGCTCAATGTATTTATTCCCAATTTGCCATTGGTGGCGGTAATGCTATCCTGCAGGTTTACGATGCCTGTAAATGCATTTTTATAAGATACACGGGTTACATTCGTAGCCTCCGGTATCAACGTGGAATCGACCACCGTCCAGCCCATAAAACTGGTCACTGTATCTCTTGACAAACCTTTTGCATATGCACGAATATGGAAACGCATATAATATGCCTTATAATCCAGGAATATTGACACCTTACCATTTTCATTGGCGAGTGTAACCGGTGGGTTCACCATCCCTGATGAAGAAACCGTTGCACTATTAAACTTATTCTCATACACATACCATGTCAACTTCAGGTCAATAGGCCCACCTTTACCTTTATTGTAATCATATCCCTCGATCATGATGGTGGGCATCGCAACACCTTCGATAAAAGGAAGATTTGTTTTAATTTTTATACCATTGACATTTTGTGGTGCATTAAAGTGGGCAGAAACAACATCATTATAATACTGTGCCCGGCTTGAAAATACAACAGTACACATAAGGGTTAAAACCAATAAAATTGATTTCATAGTAAGGGATATTAAATAAAAAGAACGGATTTACATTCATTAACAAGCTTTTAGATCATTCACGAACTACAGCCATCGCTGCGAAATTATCAATAAAACCCATTCCCACAAATACAAAATTCAATGCCTTGCAAATTCCCATAACAAAACATATCTTAGCTCTGTGCTGTAAGAGACATTAACCCAATTCCACGAAATATCTATCATTAGTACTCTTTTTTCTTAATAAAACCCGTTCCACATGAAAACACGTTACCTACTCCCTCTGGTAATCATGCTATCCGTCCTTTCTACACAGGCACAACGAAAACCGCCCCGTGTAGCCGGCAGCCCGTTCACACTCTCTGCCGTACCTGATAGCCTTTTTATCACTTCAGAGAACATGTCCAACTCTGAGAAAGTGGCCCTGCAAACCTTACAAGGTGTCATTGCCCAGACCAAACCTGAAATTCTGAGAGACACCTATGGTCACCGTGCCCTCGTTGAAAACGCAGGTATTAAAACAAATACCACGTACTACAACAACTTCGCAGGTTTACTGGCACATTATGCCAATCGTCTGGCAGGTTACATTCTCTGTAACCCAAAAGACAAATCAACGAATGCAGCCATCTCACTGGCCGGTGTGATGAATGCAGTCGCTATTCCGACAGACATTGAACAGGAAGCTATCAGCGCCGGACTCACAAAACTACTGGATGTTACCACCCATGACGAAGCATGGGTACTCGCCAACTATGGTAGCCTTTTCAATAAGAACGTTGCGACATACCAGCAAAGTTCTGATGACAGGGTCTATTTTATGGGAGACTTTTCCACTTACAGCAAAGCCTTCCAGTTCTGGTCAGACACTGTTAACGGTACATTGGCCAGCAATGTGTATAACCGCATGAACAAAGGTGCGGCTTACTTTGGCTGGGGGCCTTCTGAGTACAACACCGTAGAGCAACTGTCGCTGCATTCCTCACTGATCCTCCCCTCTGACTGGGCACCGAACATGTCTGCCCTGTCACAGATCCCGCCAAAGAAAGATGGCTTTCAGCAAAAACCGGCCATCAAACCTTACGAGGTGGTGCCGAATGTACACACCGTATGCTTTGTGATTACAGATGGTGATAACCTGCAATGGCTGCTCGGTACTTCTGACAATACCGGTAACTGGGCAAATCCTAACCGTGGCCACGTGAACCTCGGCTGGACGATTTCCCCTTCTTTGTCCGAAGCGGCTCCCCTGATGTATGAAAAGTATGTAGACAATTGCCTGACTACTCCTGATGGTCGCAATGTGCTCATTGCCGCTCCTTCCGGCAGGGGTTATTTCTTCCCGGGCAGGATGCCGGATGCTGATCTTACTACAGAGTGTAACCTGCTCAATAAATATATGAAGCAGGCGGACCTCCGGATCGTTAACATCATTGATGCGGATGATAGTGACAACGATCCTACGCCTTACCTGAAACAGGATAACATCGATGCACTCTTCTATTACAGCTATGGTGCGAACTACAGGGGCAGGAACGGGCAGATAGACTGGTACAAGGATAAACCTTCTATCGGTGGCAGATATACACTGTGGGGTACCTTGTCCTCCCCTGCTTCACTGGCAACTACACTGAACGCCGCATCTACTGATATCAACTCACAGGATGGCTACAGCCTTATTTCTGTGCACGTATGGGATCGTAGTGTGGATGATGTGATTGATTGCATCAAGCGCTTGAACAGCAATGTCCGGGTAGTCGCTCCTGATGAATTTGTATGGCTGATCCGCAAGAATATCAAAGGGATCAATCCGGGCCAGGGCAATGGCTTGCGTGCCGATTTTTACAGCGGTTATCACCAGGACACAATGAAATATACCCTGTTCAATCAGAATATTGATGCTGACTGGGCAAATGTTTCTCCTAACAGTCAGTACCTGGGTTATAACAATTTCTCTGTAAAATGGTCAGGACAGATACAGCCATTGTATTCTGAAACCTATACCTTCTCCTGCTATGCTGATGATGGGGTGAAGCTTATCGTTAACGGTCAAACGATAATCAATGATTATGAGACACAGGGCGCTTATACCCGCACAGGAACTATTGCACTCACTGCGGGTCAGAAATACAATATTGAATTACAATATGGCGAAGGTGCAGGTGACGCTTTCTGTCATCTTTCCTGGGAAAGTACTTCACAATCCAAACAGATTGTACCTGCAGCACAATTATTCAGCAGACCGGATACCAGTTCAGGACCAGTTAGCCTGTACCAGGATGTGAATTATGGTGGCTTCCATGCAGGCTTCAATATCGGTGCTTATAAATTGTCCGGTCTGAACCTGAAAGGGATCAACAACGATGAAGTAACTGCTGTAAAAATTGCCAAAGGTTACCAGGCAGTGCTTTACCTGAATGATGACTTTGGTGGAGATAGCGTTGTATTGACCCGTGATACCAGTTTCCTGAACAGCTGGAATGACAAACTAAGCTCCTTACGTGTACGAGCAAACGGTGTAACTACACTGGCCGGTTCCTATACATTAAGAAATGTAAAGAGTAATTACTACATGGATGTGCGTGGTGGTGTTGGTGGCGTAGGCAATGGGGCAAGTCTGCAATTATGGACGCCCACAGGTGCTGCGAACCAAACATTTACGCTGAAGCACATGGGCGACGGCATTTATTCCATCACGGCCTATCATAGTGCGAAGGTACTGGATGTGGCTAATTCAGGTACTGCGGACAATGCCTACATCTGGCAATATACAGATCAACATGCCAGCAATCAGCAATTCATTGCTGTTGCAGCGGATAGTGGTTACTATCAGTTCATCAATGTGCTGAGTGGAAAAGTTATTTCTATTGAAAATGAAAGTACTGCTGCCGAAGCAAGACTTGTGCAGCGGGCGGATACTGGACAGTTGTCCTCAAGATGGCAATTGTATAAGGGTGCAACCGTTGGGAATGGCAATGGCCTTACGGGCAATTACTACAACGGGATGAACTTCGATACCCTAAAGTTTAGCCGGATAGATCCGACTATTAATTTTGACTGGGGTGAAGGCGCAGCTGCTCCCGGTCTGACCATCGATCATACATCTATTCGCTGGACGGGGAAGATAGAGCCGCGTTACACAGGTACTTATACATTCTATATTACCAGTGATAATGGCAGGCGTCTGTGGATCAATAACCAGCTGGTAATAGATAAATGGATTAACGACTGGGATATTGAATACAGCGGCACCATTGCCTTGACGGCCGGGCAGCAGTATGATTTTAAGATGGAGTATTTCGAAGATTATGGAGGGGCGAATGCGAAATTGTCCTGGTCCAGTGATGCACAGGTGAAGGAAATTATTCCTGTCAATCAGTTGTATACGACAGGTCTGAGCAGTATAGCGCGGGTAGCAGCTTTACAACCAACTACGGCCAACACAAAGGTGATCATCTATCCGAATCCGACATCAAATGATGTGCATTTGCAATTTAATGCGCAGCAGGCAAGGGTGACGGTCTTTGATTTAGTGGGCAGACAGGTGATGGCTCCGAGAGTGGTACAGTCTGGTGAAACGCTGAATATATCAGCATTACCGCAGGGTGCCTACCTGATTAGCATCGATGCAAATGGCAAGCGAACAACGAAAACGATCGTCAAGAAATAAAGGTTTTTTGAAAAGGCAGGCGCAATATACGCCTGCCTTTTTCAAAAAATGACTTTACAACAAAGTACCCTTTCCTGATTCGCCTCACCTTTGTATAAAAAAAATGCAACAGGTACTCGTTACAGGAGGAACAGGATTCGTAGCCAGTCATTGTATTCTCCAGCTCTTACAGCAGGGCTACGCTGTGAAAACAAGCATTCGCACACCGGACAAAAAAAATAAGGTCCTGGAAATGCTCCGTACCGGAGGCATTAGCGACTTTCAGCATATTCAATTTATTATAGCTGACCTTACTGCGGATCAGTATTGGCTTGATGCAGCAGCAGGTTGTGAATATGTGCTGCATGTAGCTTCTCCTATTTATCTGCGTGTACCAAAAGATCCGGAAGAGATGATCCGGCCGGCAGTTGATGGTACGCTACGTGTGTTAAAAGCAGCCAGGGATGCGGGTGTAAAAAGAGTGGTGATGACAAGCAATTTCGGGGCTGTAGGGTATAGTCATAGAGATCCTGCTACCTTGATTACGGAAAAGGATTATACTGATCCTGATGAGAAAGGGCTCTCGGCATATAATAAATCAAAAGTAATGTCTGAAAAGGCGGCCTGGCAATTTATCCGTGAACAGGGCCATGGCCTTGAGTTTTGTACGGTGAACCCGATGGGGATATTTGGGCCTTCGCTGGGGCCTGATTTGTCAAGTGGGTTTGAGCTGCTGCGTAACATTATAAATGGAGAGATGAAGGCGATTCCGAATATGGATCTGGGTATTGTGGATGTACGGGATGTAGCGGATCTGCATATCAGGGCAATGACCAGTCCAAAAGCCAATGGAGAGCGTTTCCTGGCATTAGCGGGTGGTACGATGAGCCTTTTGGAGATAGCGGGTTTTATAAAAAAGCACCTACCTGCGATTGGCGCGAAGATTTCGACAAAGTCATTGGCTGACTGGAAAGTGAAGTTGGCGGCTTTGTTGGGGAACCAGAAAGCGAAAGCGGTAGCACCATTGCTGGGAGTGAACAGAAGGGCCAGTAATGAAAAGGCAATTTCGGTACTGGGATGGACCCCCAGGAGTAATGAAACGGCGATATTGGCATCGGTAGAAAGTTTGATTAAGTATGGGGCGGTTTAGTAAATTTGAAAATGTTCATGAAAATCGACCAGATCAAATCCTGTTATATTGGCCCTCATATTTCACCTGAAGCATTTATCTCAGAACACATTTTTATCTATCTGTTAAAAGGGAAAATGCAGGGATTTGATGGACATAAAAGTTACTCGCTCGTACCGGGTCAATACACCATTGTGCGCAAGAATAACCTGGCCAGGTATAATAAACAAAAGGAAGATAATGTATTTGAAAAGGTGGTGGTAATATTTGATGAAGCGTTTCTGAAAATGTATCAGCAAAAGCATGGGGTAGCGAGTCAGAGTTATGTATCCAATGATGTCTTTCTGCATTTACATAAGACGGACCTGGTGCCACAATTGTTTCTGCAGCAGGAGGACGATAGCACCCGGGAGAAGTTATTAAACATTTTACTCCAAACCAATCCGGGATTAGAGAATATCCTTTTTGATTTTGGTATGCCTGCTAAAATAGACCTGGAAAGTTACATGAACCGGAATTTCCGGTTCAATGTCGCGATTCAGCGATTCGCGTATCTTACTGGCAGAAGCCTGACTGCATTCAAGCAGGATTTCAAAAAAGTGTTTAATGATACACCCGGAAAATGGTTGATACAAAAGCGATTGAAGGAAGCCTATTTTTTGATTGATAAAGAAGGGCAGCGCCCTTCTGATGTATATATTGAAGTGGGCTTTGAGGATTTGTCGCATTTCAGCTATGCCTTCAAGAAATTATTTGGGTTCTCTCCTACCCAATTGAGGAAGTAATTATTTTTAAATATTGTAGGATCACCCATCCAGTAATGACTTCTGAAATATAACTTCAGGATGGGCAACCATTTTAATTGGGCGCGATTGGGGAATGGACCCGGGCAGACCTGGTTATATACATTTTAAATCCAGGTGGACCAGCTTATCTGTATTGCTTTCTATGCTTTTAAATACAGGCCGGTATACCTCCCACCTGTACAGATTGTTTGTATAGCGTGGTTTTTCTGCGCTTTTAAAGAGGATTGTGCTGACAGCCAGCAAAAAAAGCCGTAAAGGGTCAAATTTAGTCTTTTCATAAGATTAACTCCTATAATCCTTTTTTGCACCTGGATCCAGGCTAGCACCTCTAAAATGCTTTATAGCTGTACCCGATGATACATCATTAATACTACGAAAACGATCTGTACAGATATTAACACTAAACTGATGAAGCCCAGCAGATCACAACTTGTGCGCTTTTTTGACACTATTTTATATAAATCTTTCATATAGTCCTACCTGCTGACAAAACCGTGCCATAGCATAAACTACTGTTTATCAATTGAAATCGCTTCAAAACCGGGGATAATTGACACATCTGTGTAGCTCGATACGCTTTCTGGCGAGATTCAGTGCGAACAGGCTTAGGTACCTACATTAAAAGGTCACCCAAAGGTCACTAAGAGGTCACTTCAATATCCAGGGGATATTGAAGTGACCTCTTAGTGATATTATAATGTAATGTTGGTATAGAAGACTGACCGAATCTGGACTATAGCTCTCTCCTAAAAAGGGTATCCCTTCTATAGACCAGAACATGATAAAATAGGCTAAAAGTGTGTATTCCTGTCAGTTAGCAATCAATGCTTCAAAATCCCCTACAGCCCGGGTAAATTAGATAAAAACATATATTATTTAAAAAAACGATTCATCAAAAAAAATTTCATGATTACTCACGAACATTTTTAATCAGTTTCTGTTATACATTCCATACAATTGGTCTTTCGACTAAATTTTAATATTGGGGAGGAAAAAAAATATTTGCAGTACTCAGAAATTACATTACTAAAATCGGGGACGACGTGTATTTTTCTTTATTCTTATATCCATGATCATTTAAAACTACTTTATAGCCTGTAAGCGCACGCAGGCATAGAACGAACTAATTTTAGACTGCAATTAAATAACCTTAGACATTAAAATGGTATGTCAGTTTTTCAACTGAACAATGGGTATCCTTTGAGTACACATGAAGTAAAAGACTTTGCAAGTGATCTGTCGTTATATAGTATACCTTACCAGGAATGCGGGCATTGGCTGGAGGTTGGCGATTGTGAATTGCGGAATAATTTCACTTTATACATCTCTGTGCTTTCGCAGCAAGCCCAATCTTTACTTCACCAGGTAATACCGGTGTTGAAGACGTATGGGGTATCTTTCCGCTTGTTGAAAAACGACAAGCTGGTAGATCAGAGTAATGGCCTGTCATTGGGTATTAAAGAGGCAGGCAAGGTGATTGTGATTTATCCGGCACATGCGAAACAGGCCATAAAACTGGCCCGGGAGCTGGAGGCTGTAACGGATTCATTCCTGGGCATTACCCCGTATGACAGTCTTCGTATAGGCAAGGTGTTATATACGGAGTTGGATACCGGTATTTCGTATCATATACCTGCTAAATACCGCAACAGTCGGCGAAAGGGCATCATTGGAAAGTACTATGTACCTATTAAATTATTGCGTTTTAATCCGAAGGGAGACATTTACCTCGGGGTGAATATAAAGCAGTTTTCATTTACACATTGCATTATTAAACAAGCGAAAGCGGCATCTTATATAGACCGTTACGGAAGAGAATCTGCACATAAGTTATTCTGGCAGAAGACTGTGCTGGAGCAAATACAGCATGAATTGCCGGTACCGCAGGTAATTGATTTTTGTAATAAGGGGGAGGATCATTTTTTGGTGACGGGATATATCAACGGCCAATCATTGCCGGATAGATTAAAGGGGATTAATAAGGACCGCATCTGGCGGGAGCTTGAGTTAGCTGACAAAGTAAAAATCCTTGGATATTTTCTTCAGATAGCGGAGATCATTAAACGATTACATGAGCTGGGATATCTACATCGGGATATACAGGTTAATAATTTCATTATCCGGGAGGATAAGGTTTACCTGCTGGATTTCGAGTTAGCATATTATATGCCGGCAGGTACACCTGATCCACCATTTGGATATGGAACTATAATGTTCATGTCGCCACAGCAACGGCGATGCGAGCAGCCGGCGCCGGAAGATGACATTTATTCGATGGGGGTGGTATTAGCTTATATGATTCTGAACCCGGTTGATCAGGAGAGTTTTTCAGGGAATATATATAACGCGCTGGTAAATGCAGGACTGGAAATTGCTTTATTGGAAGTAATTACTAATTGTCTGGACCCTGCTCCTGCCAACCGACCCTCTCTTTCCTCAATAATAACATTATTAAAGACGGGCATCATACCGGAGAAGATAGAACTGGTTTAAATAAAGACTATGAAAACTAGAACACTGTTCTTTAATACAGTATGCCTGTTGTTTATTAGTATGTTTGTATATGCGGCTGTGAGTAAGTGGATGGAATTTAATGTATTTGTTTCACAGATGCACAAGCAGCCGTTTCCTGCTCAATTTTTGCCTTTGCTGGTATGGGGCATCCCTTTCACCGAGATATTTGTATCATTCTTATTGAGTGTGGATAAGACACGTTTGATGGGATTGAAGATAGCGACGGGGATGATGATACTGTTTACAGGTTATATTATTCTGATAGAGTTAAGATATTTTGGAAAGATTCCATGCTCATGTGGTGGCGCCATTGTTCAGTTCACGTGGGTGCAGCATCTTTATTTCAATTTGTTTTTTGTATTGGCAGGAGCCATTGCTCTGTTGCTAATTAGGAATACTAAAGCATTACCCCGGTAACCAATTAAAAGTGTATTAGTTTGGAATGACTGTCGCAGTTCGTAAGATGATTACGGAGGGGATGGGTACGTCTCATGCTAATGGCAGCTTAAGCGCTTTTTTTCTGTCACTTTAAACATTTAATCTTATGAACAAACTTAAATTAGCATTCGCAGCACTGGCTGCTTTAGTTGGGGTAGGAGCAGCTTACGCAATGAAAGCAAAACCTGATGTAAGAGCGGAGAATCATTATTGGGTTACGGTTAATGGAACAACTGTATTATTTGGAACAACCGCTAACGCTGAACTCAATTGTCCTGGTACAGGTTTATTTTGTTTAAGGGCTACGGATAATCCTAATTTGATTGTAAGCAAAGCAAATTAATCTGCTTAATAAAGGCGCCTGTGGTAACTACACAGGTGCTTCCTTTTAATTATAGCCAGGATTTTGTGTTAGCTTGGGATTCAATTTCAATTCCACATCAGGCACGGGGTATAAGGTGTCGGTATCCTTCCATGATTGTTTTCTGCTAACCAATACACTAGTAACTGTCTTCTCTCTCTTCAGATCAAACCAGCGAGCGCCCCATTCCGCAAACAATTCTGTTTGCCGTTCTTTTTGAAGGATTTTGAATAAACTATTAACATCAATGCCAGGATTAGTTTGTGCAATCAAAGGTAATCCTGCTCGGTTACGAATGCTATCAAGATCGATAATAGAGCCAGCGAGATCATTTAAATGTGCTCTGGCTTCTGCACGGATTAAATATTGTTCCCCCAGGCGAAGCACCATTACATATTCAGTCACGGCATAGGTAGGACCGAAATTGATCCTCAATTTATACTTATATGGAAATGTATAAACCACCCCATTAACAGTTTTCCTTCCAATCCAGTTGGCTGCTCTTTTATCACCGGTTTCAAATGCACTTAGTAAATATTCGGTTAATGAATACTGAGGTAGAGATGTACCATTAGGGCTGGGAACAAACTGTGCACCTTCTGTGGTATTGTACCCATTTTCATAAGGCATGAATTGTAGAATAGCCTCTTTACTATCATACAAAAATACCCTGTTCAGGTCTTTTTCTAATCTATAAGTTCCAGCATTAATTACCTGCCCTGAAGCACTTTCTGCATCCGCCCAATCTCCTCCGTATAAATATAATTTCGCCAGCAATGCTTTGGCGGCCCATTTATTTACTCTTATCCTATTATTGCCGGGATAATTATCCGTGAGCAATTCCGTGGCTTTAAGCAAGTCTTCTTTAATCTGTGAAAGGATCTTAATTGTAGGTGTTCTTTTTAATCCGGCATTTTCCTCATAATTTGTAGAAATGACTAAAGGTACATCTCCAAAAAGCTGGATCATTTGAAAATAGGTCAACGATCTCAGAAAATAACATTCTCCTAATAACTGATTGCTTATAACCTCTGAAAGTGCGGTGCTATTCGAAATACCTTCAATACAGGCATTCGCCTGATAAATTAATGTATATCCATAATACCATAGATATAGTCTATTAAAATTACTTGTTGTAGATATTGAATTGATATAATATTCCTGCATGCTGTTGCTGGAACTAGTAGGTTGAATTTCATCAGCAGATAAACCGGCACAAATAGTCAACCCTCCATTCAACAAACTGGGAAAGGATGCCATTATCCTGGCATAAATGCCTGTAACTGCAGACATAGCTGATGTATCATGTGAAAATACTGTCTTCCCATTCTCACTATTTTCAGGATCGCCCACATCAATTAATTTATTACAAGCTATAGCATAAATTGCCAGCAATATTATAAGATACTTTTTCATCTTCTGGAATTTATTATAAAACGAGCTCCAATCCTACTGTTACAATCCTTAATGTAGGGAGTGAAAAATAATATGGAGTTTCCGGATCCAGCCCCTTATAATTGGTCAATGTAAATAAATTTTGGCCTTGTAAATAACACCTTAAACCAGACAACTTCATCTTCTTTATCAATTTCGGATCTAAGGAATATGACAATGAAATATTTTTAACTTTCAAAAAGAAATTATTTTCATACACCGCATTCGAATACCATATTTGGTAGCTCTGCGACTGCCCGTTTATGACATTGTTGCTTACATAACGTTGTACTTGCGTTTCATCTCCCGGGTGTTGCCATCTATCTAACACCCATCTAGATTGATTTGCTAAGGTTCCCGGAGACATTAAATTGAAGAAAGCTGCATAAAAATAATTAGGAATAGTCTGTTTTCTTAAGGTCATAAATACATCCAGCCTAAGCCCCTTATATTGAAAAGTATTTCCAATACCTCCATAAAACCTGGGATCGAGATTTCCTACATTTCTATAATCCTGATAATCTAATTTTCCATCTTTATTTACTTCCTCGAATTTGTATAGCCCATCAGTTTTATCCACACCTGTACTATGATAAAGCTTCAATACATTCAACGGATATCCAACAGAATAATAAAGTGCAATAGTATAATTATCCAAATCGGGGAATGCAACTAACGTATTTTTTGGAAAAGTTATATTAGCATTCATTCTCCAACTAAAATGATACCGTTTCAATACTTCCGCCGTCATATCAAATTCCCATCCGGTATTCTTTACAATGACACCTTCATTTTTAATCACATTCATAAAACCCGTCTGAGAAGGCAATCTGAATGCGATAATCTGTTTATCATTTGTACTACTAAAATAGGCCAGCGTCGTTATAAGCTTATTATCCCACAACCCAAGTTCAAGTGCAGTTTCTATTTTCTTACTTCTCTCCCAGGAAAAATTAGGATTAAATAAAGCCTCTGGAATCATCGGTAAATTATTCTGGTAGGTTCCCGGAAAATTATTTGACGACCAGGTATCCAAATACCTATAATCCCCAATCTGATCATTTCCCGAAATCCCATAACTCCCTCTCAATTTCCCATAATTCAAAAACTCCAAATTATCCTTCACAAACCCTTCATTACTAAACAACCAGGCACCACCCACAGAACCAAAATTCGACCACCGCTTTCCCGGACCAAACCTACTCGAGCCATCCCTTCTCGCCGAAAGATTCAATATATACCTGTCTTTATAATTATAAATTATCCTCCCAAACAACGCCGCATATTTATACTTCGATGCGTACTTTCCAGTCATAGAAATTGCCGTTGCTGCCGAAAGATCATCCAGCTTATTATCATCCGTATACCCCCTCCCATCTAACACGATATTCGTATTCGAACTATACTGCCAGGTTGTTCCTATCAGGGCATTGATCTTTCCAAACTTAAACGTATTCGTATAATCCAACTGAGGCTCCACAATACAACTCTTAATCTCCTGCGTACCAAAAGTTGCCCCGCCAAACGATGCGGAATCACTATCCGGATTCCTGGCTATAATCGGGAACTGCGAATTCTCACTATCCCTATACCTGTTTACACCTGCAGACAATAAGAAATTTAAACTATCCACAATCCGGTATCCCAGCTTCATACTTCCCAGCAAATTCCCTGTCTTAATCGTATACTTCCTATACAGATCTGCGATAGGATTACTGTACTCCGCTCCATTTTCCGCCCACACCAATTTTCCATTTGCATCCTTCGGACCCGGTGCATTCGGTGGCGCCATCGTACCTAACAAAGTACCATCAAACATCTGGTTCTTGTCTTTCCCATACTTCCCGCTAAAATCGAAACTCAATTTCTTATTCCTGGATAGATAAGTGACCGAAGCATCGCCTGTTCCCCGCAGATAAGGCATATCCATATTCATATCTTTCGGAAATACAGATGTACTATTCAGAAAACTTCCACTCAATCTATATTGAAACACTTTGCTTCCACCACTCAGCGCCAGATTCAGATTCGTAATATTGGCTGTTCCACCAATAATAAATTTTTGCCAATCCCGGTTCCTCGCCTGATCCCAGATCAACAAATCAGGTGCATACCCTGCATTCCCTTCCTGGTTATTCGCTGTGAGCCCATCATTTGCAAACGCTTCTTTCCGCATGGCCATATACTGGTCCTTTGACAATAGATTGCCCAGCCCAGGTACCTTACCCATCCCTTTATTCAATTTCAGCTGCAACGAGGTCTTCCCTTCTTTCCCTCTCTTTGTGGTTATCAGCATCACCCCATTAGCCCCCCTGCTGCCATAGATCGCTGTAGCATCTGCATCCTTCAGGATCTCTATACTTTCTATATCTTCCTTATTCAGATTATTGAAAGGACTGATCCCTCCTGCATCAAAGTTTTGTACTGCAATCGATCCTAATAGGTTGATCGTCTTACTCGAAATATATGGCACACCATCTATGATATACAGCGGATCAGAACCATTCGCAAATGAATTTCTTCCCCTGATCTGCACGGAAAAACTCGTTCCATTCACACCACTTGAAGGTGTCACTGCTAGTCCGGGAATACGGCCTTCCAGGACACCTAAAATATTTGCAACCGGTTGCCGGGAAATCTCACCTGAAGATACTTTTCCAATGCTACCTGTATTCGTTCTGCGGGTAGTCAAACCATAAGCCATCACGACCGTTTCATCCAGGATATTATTAGCCAAGACCAGTTTTATGCGAATCGAATCGACAGCATTCACTGCTGTCTCCGATGGTTTATACCCCGTATAAGTTGTGTAAAGCACCAAATCTTCCTGCCCGGTTATAAAAGAAAATCGCCCTGTCTCATCTGTCGTTCCTCCAAGGCTAGTGCCGCTGATGCGAACTGTAGCTCCGGGCAAGACCATTTCTTTTTCATCCATCACTATACCTGTTATGACATTCGTTTTTCCTGAGATCATCTTTGCAATTGCATTCGGAGCTAAAGGGACCAGCGGACCAGACCTGCTGAACACGACCTGATTGCCCGTCACCGTCCAGGTAAACCCCTGCCGGCCCAGCAATTCAGTCAATATTTGTGTAACTGAATAATCTTTGACGGAGATAGAATAATGAGCTGTTACATCCAGCTGATTGGCGGAAGCAACGAAGCGCAAGCCGGTCGAAGAAGTGATCAGCTTAAGTATGACTTTTAATGATTTATTAGATGCCTGGAGATCCATCCGCTTATTCAGCATCTTATTCACATCGGACGGTCCTGGAGTTTGTGCGCTCGTGGGTATGCCCGCTCTCAGTAAGAATAGCAGGCAAAGTACCAGGTAACCAGCACCTTTTGCCGCAAGAATATGTTTCATATTATATTGGGATCTTCTCGGCAGGGATCAGTAGATAATTTGGACAACTACACTGGGGCATTATAGACAATTCTGATCGCCAAAAAGTATGATTCTACGTGGAAATTTAATCATTTTTACACTCTTTACGACATTCTGAAAAATTAACTATTTTTGTTAAGAATGATTCCACTAAAACAAGCCCCAAATAATCATAAATATACCAAAGCTTCAGGAAATGTAATCGAGTAATAAAATCCGAACATGATGATTCAAGAGCAGGACGTTAAGCTATTTCAGCTTATTAAAGAGGGAAACGAACTGGCATACGCTGAGATATATAAAAAATATCGCAGAGATGTATTCGTTGCTGCCTTCCGCATTCTGCGTAATATTCATGATGCGGAAGATGTAACACAGGAAGTCTTTATTACCCTATGGAATAAAAGAAAAGGTATTGATGTAAATGTTGCTGTCCGGGCATACCTCACCCGCATGGCAACAAATAGCTGTTTGAACAAATTGAAGCATGACACCAACCTAACGAAACGCAACCAAAAATATTCTGACCTTCATGCTGAAGCTCAGTCCGGCGAAAAACCAGATAGTGAACAAATCGATGACATCACCCGGCTTATGCAGGAACTGCCTGACAAAAGCCGCAGAACAGTGGAAATGGTATTTATTGAAGGTCGTCCGCACAAGGAAGTGGCCAAAATTGTAGGTATTTCAGTCAATACTGTCAAGACGCAATTGTACTCCTCACTCAAGATTATCCGCAACAAACTACAGTTAAAATAATTTTTTTTCCTCCACTCATACTTTTGGGAAATTAGGTTTGTCTATAATTATATCAACTATGGATCTGGAAGCTATTGACATACAGACATTGATCGTGGCAGACATACTGGGGACGATCACACCGGACGAAAAAACTCAACTGGACAAGTTGATGATCGACCGGCCGGAATTGCAAGCGCTGTATAATGAGATTCGTGAGGATATGGAAAGTGAAAATATTATCGCCCATGCAGATGGCAGTACTTCAGCAGCAGAGTTGATCTTTAAAGCCAAAAGACGCGGGCGGAACCGCTATATAAGGTCCTTTGCCGCCGCGGCCTGCTCTATTGGACTTGTTGGCGGACTGTCATATTATATATTGACATCGAAACAACAGCCAGCAAGCCTGGCATCCTGGGAGGATGGTGAAACTATTTTATTGAAAATTGGCCAGCAGGAAATTAATCTGGAGAAAAATGTAGCTACCAATGTAAATGGCATTGCATTTCATCCTGAAACCGGCTCGCTCACCTTTAGCTCTTTGAACAGTACCACTCACGATCTGGGCATATTGACCGTGCCAAGGGGTAAAAACAATTATAAAGTCGTACTGGATGACGGATCAGAAGTATTATTAAATAATACCTCCCGCATCTCCTTCCCGCTGAAATTTGACGGGTCCAAAAGAGAAATCAGTATAGACGGAGAAGCTTATGTAAAAGTCTCCCCAAAGGCAGGTCAGCCCTTTATCGTACACCTTCCTCATAACAGGCAGGTAGAAGTATTGGGAACAGAATTTAACATCAACACGTACGATAGCGGTATCGCTAAGATCTCTCTTGTACAGGGTAGCGTGCAGGTGGCAGAAGGCGAAAGCCATGCGCTGCTCACACCTGGCAAAGCCGCCACCATCGATGCACAACGGATAGCTGTCAATACATTTGACGCAGAAGAAGTGCTAGGCTGGAGAGATGGTATCATCGTATTCCCTGACAATGTCACTATCGAAAAGATTGCAGAAGTAGTAGGCAGAAATATGAAGGTGAAGATCATTGTGGAAAAATCTGCAGCGGGTAAGAAATTTATTGGTGTAATACTGGATAAAAGCAAACCTATTAGCCACTTATTACAACAATTAACAGACACCAAAGAAGTGACTTATAGTATTTCAAAAGATGGAGTGATACATATTTTGTAAAACTCCCCCTCCTATGCAAACCCTCAGCATTCATTGATAACGAGATAGTTCCTCATAATAACCAAGCTTGCCCTGAACCATTGGGCAATTATATAGCTTTCGTCGTTTGTTAACCCCTCTTTTTACGACAAAGCAGCAACCCGAATCAGAGCGGGGAGCAACGCAATAGAAGGCCACCTTCCCGGGTTGGCCTTCATCATTTTATATAGGTATGCTGCGCTTTTTAAGCTGGCATACTGCCAGGTAGCCGCAATAAAAAAGGTTCCCTTACCGGAAACCTTTTCAATAAAATAAGTTCGTAGATCACGCGCTAAACAATAATGACTTCCACCCCCATATTTTCAATATCCCGCATCATAGCCGGGCTAATTCCATCATCTGTAATAATCTGATCGATATCACTCAGCGGACAGATCTTTCCAAAGCCCCGCTTGCCAAACTTAGTAGAATCCGTTACAATGATGGTCTTCTGGGCCGTACGGATCATCGCTTTATTGAGTAGCGCTTCCATCATATTTGAGGTAGTACAGCCCTGTTCCATATCGATACCATCTACCCCCAGGAATAATTTACTACAGGTAAAATGGTCCAGGATCCCTTCAGCATAAGTGCCGGTGACTGATGTAGATGTTTTACGCACAATTCCTCCCAGCTGCACAATTTCAATATTAGGCTTGTCCAGCAGTGACATGGAAATATTCATGGCAGAAGTGAGTACGGTCACCCGCATGTCTTCCGGGATGGCTTTCGCTACCTGCAATACAGTTGTGCCCGATGCAATAATAATGGCGTCATCAGGTTCTATCATTTCTGCTGCCCGCTTGCCAATGCGGATCTTCTGATCGGCGAGAATATTTTCCTTTTCGTTTACGTTCCTGTCTTTTGTATAAGGATTAGCCCTGCTTATATTCCCGTGTGTACGAAACAATAAATTCTTGTCCTCCAGCATTTTAAGATCCTTACGGATGGTCACCGCCGATACGTCCAGGGCCTCAAAAAGATCAGCTACCCTTACATTCCCTTCAGCCTGCAAGCGTTCTAAGATATAGGCATGCCGCTGTGCCATAGATTCGAATTTCATAACTCTGGCTTGGTATTAAATTGGTAAAATAGTAACTGGAAAGTAATACAAGGCTGACTTTTTTCCTAAAAAAAACATAATTCCGAAGAAAAATTTGGAAATAATAACAAAACGAAACATCTTTATACAAGGAAAAGAAACATTTAGAAAGTTTCTTTTTGTTTAAACTCCTTACTTTATGAACAGAATGCAGTTAATATCGGACCTATCCTCAACTAAGTCATGGGATGTTATTGTTATTGGCGGCGGTGCAACGGGTCTGGGCATTGCGATGGATGCTGCTACCAGGGGATATAAAACCCTGCTGGTAGAGCAGGCCGATTATTCCAAGGGTACTTCGAGCAAGGCTACTAAACTCGTGCATGGTGGTGTGCGCTATATGGCGCAGGGAGACCTTGGACTGGTAAAAGAAGCCTGCCACGAGAGAGGCCTGTTACTGAAAAATGCGCCTCACCTTACCAAAAACGAAACTTTCGTAATTCCTAATTACTCCCTTTTCAATAACCTGAAGTATACCATTGGCCTGAAATTTTATGACCTGCTGGCCGGAAAATTAAGCCTGGGTGCTTCTAAATATATCAGCAAAAAGAAAACTATTGAGGCCCTGCCCACAATCCGGCAGGAGGGGCTAAAAGGTGGCGTAGTATACCATGATGGCCAGTTTGACGATAGCCGCCTGGCACTGAACATTGCCCAGACAGCCATCGAAAACGGTGCGACCGTTCTGAACTATGTAAAGGTTACCGGCTTACTGAAAGATAACAATAAGAAAGTGAACGGGATTATAGCGAAGGACATCGAAACCGGCGAAACTTACGAAGCAACTGGTAAAGTGGTGATCAATGCCACCGGTGTGTATGTAGATAACATTCTGCACATGGACCGCCCCGATGCTCCCCACATGGTTCGCCCAAGCCAGGGGGTACACATTACCCTGGATCACTCCTTCCTGCCAGGCGATAACGCACTCATGATTCCAGAAACGGACGATGGCCGTGTTTTGTTTGCTGTGCCCTGGCATGGTAAACTGATCGTAGGTACTACTGATACCCTGCGCGATCACCCCGAACTGGAACCGCATGCACTGGAGCAGGAAATCGAGTTTATTCTCAACACCGCCGCCAAATACCTGGTAAAAAAACCAACCCGTAAAGATGTGCTGGCAGTATTTGCTGGTTTACGTCCGCTGGCTGCACCAGGTAAGGATGGTGCCAAAACAAAAGAAATCTCACGTAGTCATAAAATCATTGTATCTGAATCAGGCCTGATCACTATTACCGGTGGTAAGTGGACAACTTTCCGCAGAATGGCACAGGATACAATAGATAAAGCTATCGAAACAGGTGTGCTGCCTGCAAAGGAATGTAAAACCGAACACCTGCCTATTCACGGTTATGTGCAGGCGAGCGATGAAAAAGATCCACTGCGTTTTTATGGCGCAGATATGACTGCTATCAATCAATTGGTTGCGGCAGATCCTTCACTTGGAGAACTGCTTGTACCTAACTTTCCTTATAACAAGGCAATGGTTATCTGGGCGATCAGGAATGAGTATGCCCGCCGTGTGGAAGATATACTGGGACGCCGTCTTCGCTTACTCTTCCTGGATGTACATGCAGCAATCGCTGCCGCACCAGTCGTTGCACAATTATTAGCCAGAGAATTAAATAAAGATGCCGCCTGGATACAGGCAGAGCTCAAAGATTTTGAAATACTTGCAAAAGGATATACGCTGAATTAATTCAGCGTATGCCTCACCACGTTATACTTATACAATTTTAGCGTATTCCCCGAGGGGAGTAAAGCAGCAGCATTGACTGCTTCATTGGAACAAAATTTCAGTATCCCCAAGAGGGAAGTAACGGCGGCCGCCCGCTCTTTGGAACAAATTAAAAACTGAGGTATGAACAAGAACGAAAAATTCATCCTGGCTCTCGACCAGGGTACCACGTCTTCACGCGCTATTATTTTCGATCACAACGGGGAAATCAAAGCGATTGCCCAAAAGCCTTTTGAACAGATATTTCCACAACCTGGATGGGTGGAACATGATGCCAACGAAATCTGGGCTACACAGTCTTCTGTAGCTGCAGAAGCCGTCGCCAAAGCAGATCTGAACGGTACGAACATCGCTGCCATCGGTATCACCAATCAGCGTGAAACTGCAGTGGTATGGGATCGTGAAACAGGTACGCCTATCTACCATGCCATCGTATGGCAGGACCGCCGCACAGCTAAATACTGTGATGAGCTGAAAGAGAAAGGCTATACCGATATGATCCGTGAAAAAACAGGCCTGGTAATAGACGCTTATTTCTCTGGTACAAAAGTGAAATGGATCCTGGACAATGTACCAGGCGCACGAGAAAAGGCGGAAAAAGGTGAACTGTGTTTCGGTACGATCGACAGCTGGCTGGTATGGAAATTTACCCGTGGCCACATGCACATCACAGATGTGACAAATGCTTCCCGCACGCTCCTCTTCAACATCCACACAATGCAGTGGGATCAGGAACTGCTGGACCTGCTCACAATTCCCGCCAGCATGCTGCCTGAAGTAAAACAAAGCAGCGAAATCTATGGCGAAACTGCCACTACCCTTTTTGCTTCAAAAATTCCGATTGCAGGTATTGCCGGTGACCAGCAGGCAGCCCTCTTTGGACAGATGTGTGTAGAAGAAGGGATGGCTAAAAATACTTATGGTACAGGATGTTTCATGTTAATGAACACTGGTAACAAACCTGTGTATTCCAAAAATAACCTGCTCACGACTGTTGCCTGGAAAATCAATGGTGAAGTGACTTATGCGATGGAAGGTAGTGTATTCGTAGGTGGTGCAGCTATTCAATGGTTACGCGATGGTCTGGGGATCATTCATAGTTCTGCTGACAGTGAAACACTTTCTGCCTCTGTGAAAGATAATGGTGGTGTTTATTTTGTACCTGCATTGACAGGTTTAGGTGCTCCTTATTGGGATCAGTATGCACGTGGTGCCATCTTTGGTATTACCCGTGGTACAACCGCCGG
The DNA here is from genome assembly GCF_034424315.1 of Chitinophaga sancti. GTDB lineage: Bacteria > Bacteroidota > Bacteroidia > Chitinophagales > Chitinophagaceae > Chitinophaga > Chitinophaga sancti. The sequence goes on along the minus strand of NZ_CP139972.1, from coordinate 7,728,276 downwards.
CCACATAGCCCGCGCAGCACTGGAAGGTATTGCTTTCCAGGTGTATGACCTGCTGAAAAGCATGGAGTCTGACTCCGGCAAGCAGTCTACCGAACTGAGAGTAGATGGAGGTGCAGTAGCGAACAATACGCTGATGCAGTTCCAGGCAGATATCTTTGGTAGTAATGTAGTACGTCCGAAAGTACTGGAAACAACTGCCCTGGGTGCTGCATACCTGGCAGGTCTGGCGGTAGGCTATTGGGATAATATTGATGAAGTGAAAAAGCAATGGTCTATTGACAGAACATTCAAGCCTGAGCTGGATGGAAAGGACACTGAACAACTGCTGGCTGACTGGAAGAAAGCGGTAGAACGCACCAGGGGCTGGGCTAAGGATTAATCAATAAGAGCGCCTGACGCCGTAAGTACCTTACGGGGCAGGCTATACTGAAACTAAATAAATTTCACCTATTCCACTTTGAAAAAATGTGTACGATAACCAGTTATGAAAAACACCTGCACAATAGTTTCAGAGGAAATAGCACCACTAAATTAATCATCAAGTTATGACACCGTTTATTGCAGAATTTATAGGTACCGCATTGCTCATTCTTTTGGGCAATGGTGTGGTCGCGAATGTGGTATTAAAAGATACGAAAGGAAATGGCGGCGGATGGATTGTTATTACCACAGCCTGGGGCCTGGCCGTATTTGTTGGTGTGTGTGTAGCAGGTCCCTATACCGGCGCGCATTTGAATCCGGCAGTTACATTGACTATGCTGATATTAGGAAAGATCACAACGGCAACAGCGCTCGTATATTGGGCTGCCCAGTTGCTGGGAGCCATGGCAGGCGCATTCCTGGTATGGGTATTTTATAAAGACCATTTTGACCGCACAGCAGACGGACCTACTAAACAGGCCGCATTTTGCACTGCGCCTGCTGTGAGAAACCCGGGCCGCAATTTCATCAGTGAAGTGATTGGTACTTTCGTACTGCTAATCACGATCCTCTACTTTACCGATCCAAAAATAGGAGACACACAATCTATCGGCATGGGTTCCATGGGAGCCTTGCCAGTGGCTTTCCTGGTGTGGGTAATTGGCCTGTCACTGGGAGGTACTACAGGTTATGCAATTAATCCGGCAAGAGACCTGGGTCCAAGGATTGTACATGCGCTCCTGCCATTTAAGCAATCAAAAGCTGGTGCAGACTGGGGTTATGCCTGGGTACCGGTGCTTGGACCTGCTGTAGGTGCAACGCTGGCGGCTTTATTGTTCATGTATTTAAAATAAGAATCGAAATGAGAAAGTTATTGATTGCAACCTTCACGGTTGCATGCGGGATATTCTTTGTCCAAAAAGTAAGTGCGCAGGATAAGGATACAGCTACTACTACTAAAAAATATGAGCCGTTTGGATTGAATTTGCAGGTGAGGAATTTATACTTGTGGCGTGGGTTTAAGGTATCTAATGCACCGATCTCTGATGTGGATATGTATTACAAATCAAAGAACGGGCATTGGCAGGCAGGATTCTGGGGTGGTGCGAGTTTTACAGGTGATTATAAGGAGTTTGATTACTATGTGAAGTATATGAATAAAGGGTTTAGTGCGGCGATCTGGGATATTAACAACTTCAGCGATTATCCGAATGCTGATTTGTTTGATTATAAAAAGGGTACGACTTCACATTTTGTCGATGTAGGGATTGCTTATACATTCCAGCAGATGAAATTGCCCCTAACACTGAGCTGGAATACGATTGTGCTGGGCAGGGATACGTATTACAAGGCAGATAGTAGTCTGGCGAATGCGTATTCACATTATGTACAGGTGGACCAGGTGTTGTTTGCGGATGATGTGTATAATGTACATGCGTTTGTAGGAGGAGGATTTTCTTTTAGCGGGGATAAGAGTTTTTATGGGAACCATCCGAACGTGGTAAATGCAGGGATTACGGTGAACAGGGATTTGACGATATTTAAATACCATATTCCTGTTTCAGCGACGGCGATGTTCAACCCGGAGAAGAAGTATGGGGCTTTGCAGTTGATTGCGAATATATTTTAAGTTAGAGAGAGGTTACAATAATTCTAAATCGTAAGTTTAAATTGTCAAGAAAGTCGTTTCCGCCTTTGGCAGAAGCGACTTTCTTGCGCATGCGTGGCCTGCGGCCGGCTGACAAAATTTAATTATGTTTGATTTTTAAGTTGGCGAAATCACCGTCGGAGCCATTGCCGACCCAGAGGCCAAGCTTACCGGTATTCTTTTTATTCAATGAGGTGACGGAGAGACAAAGGGTGTTATTCACATAAGCTTTGATAGATGTACCTTCTACCACCACCTTCACATGAAACCAGTTATTAGGGTCAGGAGGGGTTGCCAGTTTATTTTCATACACACCGGGGTGCTCATCCCTCAATCGCTCCCATCCATATAATGTATCCTGCACATATTGCACCATGTGCATACTGGCCAGGCTATCTGTAGCTACAAAATTAAAAGGACGGAAGTAAACGGCTTCACAATCATCCTTTGATATACCATGAAAAGCGACACCAATAAAAGAACCTTGTTTTACATTTTTCCCTCTCAGATCTATTTCAATGGTTCCATTTGTAAATGTGACATCTTTTACCCAGGCAATACCTGATCCTTCGGCCGCAGAAAGGTGTACACCAGCCTTTTCTTTTAATGCAGAAATAGTTCTGTTTTCCGGAACCAGCTTACTCTTTTGTTGTGCAATGGCAGGGCTAAAAGCAACAAGTAACAAAGCAATGCTCAATTTGATATTGTTCATAAGCGGTAGTGGTTTGCTATCCCATGAAAATAAACTAACTTAATTATGTAAAAAAAAGAAAAACGAATGATACCCATTGGCATATCATCAGGCAACTCCTGCCCTTCTACCCAACCACCCCATACCCTGCTTGCAGCTGACATAGGCGGTA